>CAZDFV010000128.1:0-9018 GCA_964504495.1 uncultured Rhodothermales bacterium | reverse complement strand
CGGCCGTCGTCGCCGACGCCGACGCCACGCGCGCCGTCCGCGCGCTCCACGAGGCGTTCGCGCTGGGGCGGCTCCGCGCGCACGTCGTCGTGGTCGGGGCCGGGGCGCTCGGCCGCCGGATCCTCGGCCTCCTCGACGCGCAGCGCGGGCGGCTGTTGGAGCAGAACGTGAACCTCGTCCTCGCCGGCCTCGCCGACAGCCGGCGCCTCCTCTGGGACTCGGAGGGGCTCGACCCGGCCGAGGCCCCCGGCCGGCTGGCGGAGGCCGAGCCCGCCGATCTCGACGCCCTCTCCGCCCGCATTACCGAGTCGTGCCTGGAGCGGCTCGTCGTGGTGGACGCGACCGCCAGCGCCGCCGTCGCCGCCCGCCACGCCGACTGGCTGCGGGCGGGCATCGCCGTCGTGACGCCGAACAAGGAGGCGACGGGCCGCTCGGCCGAGGCGTGGACCGAGGCGCACGCCGCCGCGCGCGCCGGGGCCACGCCCTACCTCTACGAGGCGGCCGTCGGGGCCGGGCTGGGGATCGTCGGCCGGCTCCGCGACCTCGTCCGCACGGGCGACCGGGTGCGCGAGGTCGAGGGCGTCCTCTCGGGCACGCTCTCGTTCGTGATGAACCGGATGCGCGCCGGCGCCGCGTTTTCCCAGGCCCTCGCCGACGCGCGCGACGCCGGCCTCACCGAGCCCGACGTCCGCGACGACCTCTCCGGCCGCGACGTGGCCCGCAAGCTGGCGCTCCTCGCCCGCGAGGTCGGCCTCGACGTGGACTCGGACGATGTGGCCGTCGAGAGCTTGGTGCCGCCGGACCTGGAGGACATCCCCCTGTCAGAGTTCTGGGCGCGTGTGGGGGAGGCCGACGCCGCGTGGCGCCGGCGGCTGGCGGAAAGCGAGGGCGAGGTCCAGTACGTCGCCCGGCTCGGCGCCGACGGGCAGATCCGGGCCGGTGTCGAGGGCGTCCGCGCCGAGGCCGGGTCGCTCCTCGCCGCGCTCCGGGCGTCCGAGATCGCCGTCGTCGTCTGGACGGAGCGGACGGGCGACCACCCGGTCTTTTTCCAGGGCCCCGGCGCGAGCGCCGACGTGACCGCCGCCGTCGTCTTCGCCGACGTGGTCCGCGCGGCCGAGGCCATGCGGTAGTCGACTGGCGGTGCCGCCAGCCGCTGCTCTTTCAGATCGGGTCCCCTCTCCCCGAGGGAGAGGGACAGGGTGAGGGGTCACCGTACGAGCCAGCGGCCCTCCCCCCGGCCCCCTCCCGTGGGGAGGGGGAGGTTTGACCGGATCGGCGAGCACAACTGCCTTGACCAACCCCGCCGGCCGCGCGCGCCGCCAGTTGGACGGGGAGGCGCACGGGCGTACCCTGACGGCCCTCGCCCGCCCGTCTCCCCGTGACCGACAACCGGCAGGCGCCCAATGCGTGGCGCGTCCTCGGCCTCCTCTTCCTCGCCAACCTCCTCAACTTCTACGACCGGACGATCCCGGCCATCCTCAACGAGCCGATCCGGATCGAGTGGGGCCTGAACGACTTCCAGCTCGGCCTCATCGCCGCCGCCTTTACCGTCGTCTACGCCGTCGCCGGGCTCCCGCTCGGGCGGCTGGCGGACCGCGGTTCGCGGAAGACGGTGATGGGCTGGGGCCTCGTCGTGTGGAGCGGGTTCACGGCCGCGAACGCGGCGGCGTGGAGCTTCGGCTCGTTCCTCGTCGCGCGGATGGGGGTCGGCGTGGGGGAGGCGAGCTACGCGCCGGCCTCGAACTCCCTGATCGGCGACCTCTTCCCGACGGAAAAGCGGTCGCGGGCGCTCGGGCTGTTCATGCTGGGCCTCCCGCTCGGCCTGCTCCTGGCCTTTTTTACCGTCGGGCCGATGGTGGAGGCCTTCGGGAGCTGGCGGGCCCCGTTCGTCGTCGCGGCCATTCCCGGCCTCGTCCTCGCCGTGTTCCTGTTCCGCATCCGCGAGCCGGCGCGGGGCGCCAGCGAGAAGGTCCAGAGCGCCGGGGCCGAGGTCGCGCATCCCATCCGGTCGGTCCTCCGCACGCGGACCATCGTCTGGATCATCGCCTCCGGCGTCACAGTCAACTTCTCGGCGTACGCCGGGAACGGGTTCCTCGTCCCCATGCTCCAGCGCTACTTCGGGCTGGAGCTGACGTCGGCGGCCGTCACGACCGGCCTGGTCGTCGGGCTGACGGGGCTCGTCGGGCTCACGGCCGGCGGGTGGCTGGCGGACGTCGTGTACAAGCGGTCCGAGAGCGGGCGGCTCGTCTACGGGGCCGTCTCGCTCGTCGTGGCCGCGGCGGCGACGGCGGCCGGGCTGGCGGCCGGGGCCGGGTCGGTCGTCGCGTTTGCCGTCCCGTTCGGGGTCGGGTGGCTGGCCCAGTACGCCTACTACACGAGCGTGTACCCGGCGATCCAGGACGTCGTCGAGCCGCGCCTCCGGGCGACGGCCGTGGCCCTCTACTTCGCCGGGATGTACCTCCTCGGCGGGGCGTTCGGGCCGGTCGTGGTCGGCGCGCTCTCCGACCGGCTGGCGGAGGCGGCGATGCGCGCGGCCGGGGCGACGGAGATGACGGACGCCTTCCGCGCCGTCGGGCTCCACGACGCGATGTACCTCATCCCCGTCGCCCTCCTGCTCACGGCCGTGTTCGTCTTCCTGGCCTCGCGGAGCTTCGCGGCCGACGCCCGCCGGATGGAGCGCCAGCTCGCGGCCGGCGCGGAGGGCGGCGCGTAGCCCGCCGGCCGGGCAGTCTGACGAGCCCTGGCTTGACTTGGAAGCGCTTTCGTGGGTATCTGATGAACACTGTTCACCGGACGTTAACAGAGGTCCGGGGTCGTCCCCCACACCCACCGCTCCCGCCATGCCCCGCCCGTTCCGCAGCCTCCTCCTCGTGCTGGCGGCGCTCGCCGCCCCGGCCGTCGTGGCCCAGACCGTCTCCGGCGTCGTCACTACGAGCGACCTCGGGCCCGTCCCGGGCGTCAGCGTGGTCATCGACGGGACGTTCATCGGCGTCGCGACCGAGGACGACGGCCGGTTCGCCCTCGACGTCGACTTCGCGGACGGGCCGCGCGTGGTCCGGTTCTCGTACACCGGCTACGAGACGCAGCGCGTGCCGGTCGACGGGCCGACGGACGACCTCCGCGTCGTGCTCGAGCCCGAGGTCCTCTCCGGCGGCGACGTCGTCGTCTCGGCCTCGCGCCAGGAGGAGAGCGTGCTCCAGGCGCCGGTCACGGTCACGCGCGTGAGCTTCGCCCAGATCCAGCGCCAGCCGGTCACCGAGGTCATCGCCAGCCTCGACCGGCTCAAGGGCGTCGACGTCAGCCGGTCGTCCATGCTCATCTCGTCGCTCTCGACGCGCGGGTTCAACAGCGCCAAGGCCGAGCGCGTGATCCAGATCATCGACGGGGTCGACTTTCTCGACCCGGCCCTCTCGCTCTACGTCGGCAACATGACCGGCGTGCCGGAGATCGACATGGAGGGCGTCGAGATCGTCTACGGGGCCAACTCCGCGCTCTACGGGGCCAACGCGTTCAACGGCGTCGTCCTGTTCCAGACGAAGGACCCCTTCCTCTTCACCGGGCTCACGGCCTCGGCCCGGACCGGCGGGCGCGGGCTCGTCGAGGCCCAGGGCCGGTGGGCCCAAAAGGTGGGCGACCGGTTCGCCTACAAGCTCGTCGGGTCGTACTTCGAGGCCGACGAGTTCGTCGCCGGCAACTTCTCGACGCTCACGACCATCGCCGACAACTTCGGGCCCGGCGGGGCCGTCCGCGACCCGGCCGACCCGCGCGGGGCCGACCTCGTCAACCGCTACGGCGAGGCCGCCGTCGTGACCCCGGCCACGTGCCTCCAGCGGCTCCCCGACGGCTCGTGCGCGCTGACGGCCGGGGCGCTCGGGCTGGAGGGGACGGTGTTCACGCCCGGGTTCACCGAGAGCGACCTCGTCCTCGAGGACTACCGCGCGCGCTCGGCCCGGGTCGCGGGGACAGCCTCGTACCTCCTCACCGACGCCATCAAGGCCACGGCGACCGTCCGCTACGGGCAGGGGAACGGGATCTACCAGAGCTCGAACCGCTACGCCTTCGACGGGATCGCCGGGACCGTCGGCGCGCTCTCGCTCGAGGGCGATGCGTGGACGGCCCGGGCCTACGTCAACGACTCCGACCCGGGCGACACGTACGACCTCGGGTTCCTCGGGTCGTTCATGAACCTCCAGCCCTACGTCGCGCCGGACGGGACGCCCGACTCGGCCGGCCGGAACTACGCGACCGTCTACGGCCAGACCTACGCGGGCGCGTTCGCCGGCGCCCGGGCCGCGGGCCGCTCAGTCGAGGAGGCCTACGCCGCCGCCGCGGCCGCCGTCGAGGGGATCTACCCGACGCTCGGGGAGGACCGCTTCGCGGCCGCCCGCGACGCCACGCTCGCCTCGACCACGCCGGGCGCGAGCCCGCGGTTCGCGACCGACGCCCAGATCTACCACGCCGAGGGCCAGTACCGGGTCGCGCTCCCGGCCGGGGTCCGGGCCGCCGTCGGCGCCAGCGTCCGGGCGACCGAGCTCTCGTCGGAGGGGACGCTCTACAGCGACGGCCTGAACTCGCCGCTCGTAAACCCGGCCACGGGCGAGCGGGCCGTCCGCGACGGGATCTCGAACCGGGAGGCCGGGGCCTACCTCCAGCTCCAGCGGGCCTTCCTCGACGACGCCCTCCAGCTCTCGGCCGTCGGCCGCGTCGACGCCTTCCAGAACTTCGACGCCCGGTTCTCCCCGCGCGTCTCGGGCGTGTACTCGTTCGGGGCCGACGACCGGCACAACGTCCGGGCGAGCTACTCGCAGGCGTACCGCCAGCCGGCCCAGCTCGACCAGTTCATCTACCTCGACGTCGGCCGGATCCTCCTCCTCGGCAACATCGACGAGGGGTACGAGGGGATCTCGTTCGTCAACGGTGGCCTCGGCGACCCGATCTCGATCGACCCGCTCACGCTCGAGCGGATGAACTCGTTCGAGGTCGGCTACAAGGGCCTGGTCGGGGGCCTCTTCGCCGATGTCAGCTACTACCGGAGCGTCTACAACGACTTTATCGGGACACGCCGCTTTTTCGGGCGTGAGGACGGGACCGCCCCGGACCCCGTCGAGTTGGCGCCCGACTTCGCTCCGCAGCCGACGGACCCCGACTTCGCGAATCGGACCCGGCTTCTCCAGGTCTGGCTCAACGCCGACCAGGAGGTGACCACGCAGGGCGTCCAGCTCTCGCTCGAGTACGCGCTCGACCGCGCGTTCGTCCCGTACGCCAACTACACGTGGTCCGACATCGAGGAGGTGGACGACCTGATCCTCGGGTTCAACACGCCCGAGCACAAGTTCAACGTCGGCGCCGGCGGCCAGGTCACCGACGCCGTCAGCTACGGGGCCAACCTCCGCTGGGTGGACGACTACTTCTACGCCATGCCGTTCGCCGAGGGGATGATCGAGAGCCACGTGACGCTCGACGTCCAGGCCGGCTACGCCTTCCCTCAGCTCGGCGTGACGGTCCTGGCCGGCGGGACGAACCTGACCGACAGCGAGAACCTCACGGCCTACGGGGCCGCCCCGAACGGGCGGATCGTCTACCTCGGCCTCCGCTACACGCCCTGAGCCCGTGACCGCTGCACCCCGTCATCCTGAGGAGCAGAGCGACGAAGGATCTCCGCGCCAGCCGTTCAGCCCGGACGGCCGGTGGGGCAGGCTCGGGACGACGGCGTCGAGATCCTTCGCTGTCGCTCAGGATGACAAAGGGATCTTGTCGCAGCCCTAGCCCGCCACGCGCCCGGCTGGCGGACGCGCGCCGCCAGCCGGCCGGAACGCCCCCATGCCCCCGCCGCCCTACGCCGTCGAGACGCTCGGCGCCCACGTCGGGCGCGACCTCGGCGTCTCGAGCTGGGTCGAGGTCGGGCAGGGCCGGATCGACGCCTTCGCCGGATGCACCGGCGACCGGCAGTGGATCCACGTGGACCCGGAGCGTGCGGCGGCCGGCCCGTTCGGGACGACAATCGCGCACGGCCTCCTCACGCTCTCGCTGCTGCCGGCGATGAATGAGGAGATCGGCGTCGTGCCGGCGGGCGTCCGGCACGTCCTCAACTACGGGTCCGACCGGGTCCGCTTTTTGAGCCCGGTCCGGTCGGGGAGCCGCGTCCGGGCGCGGACGGCGCTCGCGGCGGCCGAGGAGCGGGGGCCGGGGCGGACGCTCGTCACGCTCCACAGCACGGTCGAGGTCGAGGGCGAGGAGCGGCCGGCCCTCGTCGCCGACACGCTCGCCCTCCTCATCCACTGAGTCGTGCTGTTCGAGAACCAGGTCGCCGTCGTGACGGGCGCGGGGCGCGGGATCGGCGCCGCGACGGCCCGGCTCTTCGCGGAGCACGGGGCGGCCGTCGCCGTCAACGACCTCGACGGCGGGCTCGCGGAGGCGACGGCCGACGCGATCCGCCAGTCGGGCGGGCGGGCGCTGGCGGTGCCCGGGAGCGTGACGGAGGACGGCTTCGCCGAGTCGCTCCTGGAGCAGGCGGTGAGCGCGTACGGGGCGCTCAACGTGCTCGTCAACAACGCCGGGTTCACGTGGGACGGCATGGTCCACACGATGACCGACGAGCAGTGGCTCGCCGTCATGGAGGTCCACACGCTCGCGCCGTTCCGCCTGATCCGGGCGGCGGCGCCGTACCTCCGCGAGCCGGGCAAGCGGGCGCTGGCGGCGGGCAGGTCGGTCACGGAGAACCGCGTGATCGTCAACGTCTCGTCCACGAGCGGGCTGCACGGGAACGTGGGGCAGGCCAACTACGCGACGGCCAAGATGGGCGTCGTCGGGCTCACGAAGACCGTCGCGAAGGAGTGGGGCCGCTTTGGCGTCCGGTGCAACGCGGTCGCGTTCGGGTTTATCGACACGCGGATGACGCGGCCGAAGGCGGATGGTGAGACGGCGACCGTCGGCGGCCGGGAGGTGGTGCAGGGGATCCCCGACGCGATCCGCGAGGCGGGGATGACGGCCAACCCGCTCGGCCGGCCGGGGACGGCGGCGGAGGCGGCCGGCGGGGTCGTGCTGATGGCCTCCCCGCTGGCGGGCTACGTGACCGGCCACACCCTCGAGGTCACGGGCGGGGCCGGGATCTGACTGGGCGATGCGTGACGAGTGATGCGTGAGGGGAGCCGTTGAAGAGTCACGCATCACGGATCACGGATCCTCTCTAGGCGGTCTTCCGTCTACGCCCCGGCCGCGCCGTGCTCGACCTCCTCAAAAAGCTCGACCCCGTCGCCTGGGCCGTCCGCCGGGCGCGGGGACAGCAGCGCGCCGAGGCCGGGCTGGAGCGGCGCACGGTCGGCCTCCCGTCCGGGCTCGACGTGGTGACGCTGGACTCGGGGGCGGACCTGCCGCCGCTCGTGGCCGTCCACGGGATCGGTGCGAGCAAGGACCACTGGCCCCCGCTCGCGCGGTACCTCCGCAGCCGGTTCCGGGTCGTCGCGCCCGACCTCCCCGGGTTCGGCGAGAGCGGCCGGCCGGCGGACGACGACTACTCGATGGCGGCCCAGGCCGCGCGCGTCCGCCAGTTGGTCGAGGCCCTCGGCCTCGGGCCGGTCCACCTCGCGGGCTCGTCGATGGGCGGGCGCGTGGCGGCCGAGCTGGCGGCGGCGCACCCCGGCCTCGTCCGCACGCTCTGGCTCATCGACCCGGCCGGGGCCGAAGGCGAGGCCGTCAGCGAGATGATCGAGATGATCCAGGACGGCCACCCCGCCCCGCTCTTCTCGCGGACGGCCGAGGAGTACGCCGAAACGTTGGCGTTCACAATGTCGAACCCGCCGGACATCCCGGCCCCGGCGCTCCGCGTGCTCGCCGCCGAGGGCGCCCCGCACTACGACCACTACCACCGGCTCTTCCGGCTGCTGGCGGAAGAGCTCCGCGACGGGCCGCCGACGGAGGACGTCCTCCGCGGCCTCGACGTGCCCGCGCTCGTGACGTGGGGCGCGGAGGACCGCGTGCTCCACCCCTCCGGCGCCGCGACGATCGCCGCCGCCATGCCGCGCGCGACGGCCCACGTCATGCCCGGGCTCGGGCACGTCCCGATGATCGAGGACCCGGAGGCCACGGCCGCGGCCTACCTCGCCTTCCACGACGGGCTCGACACCGCCCGGGCCGCCTGACCGCCGCGCTGGCGGCGGCCGCCAGCGGGCCCACGCCTCGCCGGCCTCGCGGACGAACTGGTCGTAGAGCCAGTCGGAGAGGCGGAAGGCGTGGCAGTCCCGCAGGTCGTCCAGCAGTGGCTTCAGGTGCGGAACGAGGCCGGCCCGTTTCGCGCCGAGGAGCACGCCCGCCGTGCCGATGATCGGGAGTCCGAGGTCGACGGCGATCCGGCGGCCCCGCGCCTCGTCGATCAGGAGGACCGCCCCCGGAAGCCTCTGCGCGAGCACGATCGCCTCCGCCTCGCCAGGGTCCAGGCGGATCCGCAATGCCTCCACCTTGACAGCGTCGCCGGGGGGCTCCTCGCGGAGCCAGGCCGGTCGCCGCCCGAACTCCCGCAGGACGGCTGGTGGAGCGACGACGGGGTCGTAAAGCCGGGGCAGCACGTCCAGCCGCTCGATCCGGTTTAGGGCGATCAGGCAGGTGGTGTCCGTGACCAGGAGCGCGCTCACCCGCGGCCCTCGACGTCGCGGATCAGGCCCATGACCGTTTCCATCTCGGCTGCCAGCGTGGCGGGGTCCTCATCAGCCGGGTACGGCGGGACGCCCCGCTCGACGAGGGCGTCGGCGAACGCGCGGTAGCTCAGCCCGGCGACCTCGGCGGCCTGTCCGACCGTCAGCCCCTCCTCTTGGAACAGGGCGACGGCGAGGAGGAGGCGGGCGCGGGCCTCGTCGACGTGGGGCGGGAGGTCGAGCGTGGGCATGGCGACGGGGGCGGGCACGTGGAACGTACGGCCCCGGCCGCAGGTGCCCACCGCCTGACCGCCGCGCTAGGCTCTGTCTGGAAAGTGTGATCTAGCTTCGGCCGCCCTCACCGAAGCCCCCTTGTCCACTCGCCGCCACG
>CAZDFV010000127.1:0-9076 GCA_964504495.1 uncultured Rhodothermales bacterium | reverse complement strand
CGCGGACGACGAGGGCGGCGGCGGCCTCGGCCGCCCGGAGCGACCGGACGCGCCGGTTGCCCTCGGCCGCCTCGGCCACGAGCGCGTCGAGGTCGGGCGGCGGGCCGAGCGCCAGCGAGTCCGTCACGACGACGGCCCCGGGCTCGGGGATCGCCAAGAGCCCGCCCAGCTCGGCGCGCGCGCCGGCGAGGAGCACCTCCTGCTGGAGGAGGAGCGAGCGGTCGGCGTTGTAGTCGGCGAGGGCGAGGGCCGCGTCGACGTCGGCCGAGGTCCCGATCTGGACTTCCGCCTGGGCGATCCGGAGTCGGTCCTCCGAGACGGCGACGGCCTCGGCGAACGCGGCCGCGAGTGCCGACCGCCGCGCCGCGCCGAGGTAGGCGACGGTCACTTCGAACGCGAGCGCCTCGGCGTCGGCGTCGGCGAGGAGGGCGAAGCGGCGGGCCTCGGCCCGGAGCCGGCCGAGCGTGGCGTCGCGGCGGCCCCCGTCGTAGACCGTGTAGCCCAGCCCGAGCGCCACGTCGAGCACGGTCGCGGCGCGGGCCCCGCCCCCTCCGACGCCCACGCTGTCCGCCCCGCCCCCGCCGAACCCGCCGCCCCGCGAGCCGACGAGGCCCGCACTCGCGTCGAGCGTCGGGAGATAGCCCGCGTTCCCGAGTGTCACGTCGTTCGCCGCCCGAGCGGCCTCGAGCGCCGAGACGGCCTGGTCCGGGTTGCGGAGGAGGGCGATCTCGACGGCCTCCTCGAGCCCCAGCCGGAACGCTGCGGCCGGCGCGGCGAAGGCCGGGAGCGGGACGCGCGTCGGGAGCGTGGCGCCGTAGAGCCGGAGCGAGTCCGGGAGCGGCGGGATCGAGTCCTGGCGGAGCCCCGGCTGCGCGCTGGCGGCCGCCGCTAGCAGGAGGGCGAGGAGTGGCGCGACGGCCTGGCCGACCCGTCTCACGAGCGCTCGGGCTCGTCCGTCTCGGGCACCTCGGCGCGGGCGGGCCGGGCGTCGGGCGCCCCGTCACCGCCCGCGGCCTCCACTTGGGGCCCGACCGGGGCGGGGTCCGTCGGCGGCACTGTCGCGGCGCCGTCGCCGGCCGGCTGGCGGCGCGCGTCGGCGGTCGGCTCCGCCGTGTCCGTCGGCTCGCCCTCCTCGTCCAACTCGTCCACGGCCCGCGTCACGTCCGCGCTCGCGATGTAGGTGTACAGGGCCGGGATGACGTAGAGCGTGAGGAACGTGCCGACGAGGAGCCCGCCGATGACGGCCAGGCCCATCGGCACGCGGCTCTCGGCGCCAGCGCCGAGCGCGAGCGCGATCGGGAGCGTCCCGAGCACGGTCGAGAACGCCGTCATCAGGATCGGGCGGAACCGGGCCGCCGACGCCTCCTCGGCCGCCGCCAGCCGGTCGAGCCCGGCCTCCCGCTTCTGCCGCGCGAACTCGACGATCAGGATTCCGTTTTTCGTCACGAGCCCGATGAGCATCACGAGCCCGATCTGGCTGAACACGTTGATCGTGCTCCCGAACACGTAGAGCGCGCCGAGGGCGCCGAGGAGCGCGAGCGGGACGGTCAGCAGAATCGTGATCGGGTCGCGGAAGCTCTCGAACTGGGCCGAGAGCACGAGGTAGATGAGGACGAGCGCGAGCCCGAACACGACGAGGATCGAGCCGCCCGTCTCGCGGAAGTCGCGGCTCTGGCCGTCGAGCGCGGTCGAGAACCCGGCGGGCAGCGTCTCGTCGGCGATTCGCTCCATCGCCTCAATGGCGTCGCCGAGCGAGACGCCCTCGGCCGGCTCGGCCGAGACGGTCGCCGCCGTGAACCGGTTGAACCGATAGAGCTGCGGCGGCGCGGCCGACTCGGTGAGCGTGACGAGGTTCGAGAGCGGGATCGGGACGCCACCGGCGCTGCGGACGAAGATGCCCTGGAGGTCGTTCGGCGCTGCCCGCGCCTCGCGCTCGAGCTGGCCGATGATCTCGTACTGTTCGCCGTTCCGGTTGAAGTACCCGAACCGGCCCTCGCTCAAGGCCACCGCCAGCGCCTCGGCCACGTCGATCGGCGGGATCCCGAGCGCCTGCGCCCGGTCGCGGTCCACCTCCACCTGGAGCTCGGGGAGCGTGAACTCGAGGTCGGCGCGCGCGAACTGGAACGCCGGGTCTTGCGTCGCCCGCTCCAGGAACTGCGGGAGGGCGTCCTGGAGCGCGTCCAGGTTCGGCGCCTGGATCACGAACTGGACCGGGCTCCCGCGGCTCGACGACGTCGAGATCGTCGCCGGCTGGCTGGCGAACACGCGCGCGCCGGGGAGCGTCCCGAGCGCGCGCTGGAGGGCGTTGGCGATCTCGTCCTGGCTCCGCTCCCGCTCGTCCGGGTCGACGAGGATGACGTTCGCGAACGCCGAGTTGACCGACCCCGACGACCCAAACCCGGGCGAGGTCACCGAGATGAGCGCCTCGGTCTCGGGCACCTCGCGCTGGACGAGCCGGATGAGCTCGTCGGTGTAGGCGTCCATGTAGGCGTAGCCGCGGCCCTGCGGGGCGTTCGCGAAGAGCCGCATCTGCGAGCGGTCCTCGGCCGGCGCCAGCTCGCTCTCCAGGTTCGAAAAGAGCCACCACACGCCGCCCGCCGCGACGGCCATCACCACGAACGCGAGCCACCGCGCGCGGAGGAAGCCCGCGAGCGACTGGCGGTAGCCGCGGTTGAGGCGCTCGAAGAGCGGCTCCGTTTTCCGGTAGAGCCACGGCTTCGTCGCGCGCCGCTTGAGCAGCTTCGACGAGAGCATCGGCGTGAGCGTCAGCGCCGCGAACGACGAGATCGCGACGGCCGCCGCGATCGTCAGCCCGAACTCGCGGAACAGGGCGCCGATCACCCCGCTCTGAAAGATGATGGGCAGGAAGACAGCCACGAGTGCGAGCGTCGTCGCGATGACGGCGAGGTAGATCTCGCGCGTCCCCTTGACCGCCGCCTGAACCGGCGTCATGCCCGCCTCGATCTTGGCATAAATGTTCTCCAGGACCACGATCGCGTCGTCCACCACGAGCCCAATCGCGAGGACGAGCGCCAGGAGGGTGAGCACGTTGATCGAGAACCCCGCGAGCGCCATCACCCCGAACGCGCCCACGAGCGAGACCGGGATGACGAGGACCGGCACCAGCGTCGTCCGCCAGTCGCGGAGGAAGCTGAAGATGACGAGGACGACGAGGAAGAGGGCGATAAAGACCGTGTTGCGGACCTCGCGGATCGAGGCCCGGATCGGCTCGGTGTTGTCGAACCCGATGCCCAGCTCGATGCCCTCCGGGATGTCCGGGCGGATGTCCTCGAGTCGGTCGTAGAACTCGTCGACGATCTCGATCGAGTTGGCGTCGGGGAGCGGGCGGAGCACGACGCCGACCATCGCCACCCCGTCGCGCTTGAGGACCGTCCGCTGGTTCTGCGCCGCCAGCTCGACGCGCCCGACGTCGGCGAAGCGGACGAGCGTCGTCCCGTCGTTTTTGAGGACGAGGTTCTCGAACTCCTCGGGCGTCGAGAGCCGCGTGAGCGGGCGGATCGTGAGCTCGACCTGGTCGCCCTCGATCCGGCCGCCCGGGAGCTCCACGTTCTGCTCGTTCACGGCCCGGCGGACGTCGCCCGGCGTGAGCCCGTAGGCCGCCAGCCGGGCCGGGTCCATCCACAGCCGCATGGCGTACCGCTTGTCGCCCCAGATGTCGACGCTCGCCACGCCGTCGATCGTCTGGAGCCGCTCGGCGAAAAAGTTGTCGGCGATCTCGGAGAGCTCCAGGAGCGAGTACTGCTCGCTCGACAGGTTGAGGAAGACCACCGGCTCGCCGTCGGCGTTCGACTTCGAGATGACCGGCTCCTCGGCCTCGTCCGGAATCCGCCCGCGCGCGCGACTCACGCGGTCGCGGACGTCGGCCGCCGCGGCGTCGAGGTCGGCCCCGAGGTCGAACTCGACGCGGACCGTGCTCCGCCCCTCGTTGCTAGTCGACGTGATCGACCGGATCCCGTCGATGGCGTTGACCGACTCCTCGATGGGCTCGGTGATCTGGCTCTCGACGACGGCCGCGTTCGCGCCCCGGAGGTCGGTCCGCACCGAGACGACGGGCGTCTCCACGATGGGGTACTCGCGGACGCCGAGCTCGAAAAAGCCGATGACCCCGCCGATCAGGATCGCCAGCGATAGGACCGTCGCGAAGACGGGCCGCCGGACGGAGAGGTCGGAGAGGGAGGGCACGGGGCGGGGGCTGGCGGACGCCGCCAGCGGGACGGGCAGGTTACGGGGAGCCGTCGGCGGCCTGGTACGCGCGGCTCCGCTCGGGCGCCCCCTCCGGCCGGACGCGCGTCGGGTCGAAGGCGCCGCCGGCCCGAACGGCCTGGCCCGGCCTCACCTGGTTGAGCCCGGACGTCAGGACGACGTCGCCGGGTGCGAGGCCGCTCGTGACCTGGACCTCGTCGGCCGTCCGCACGCCCGTCGTGACGGCGCGCGGCACGGCCGCCCCGCCCTCGACGACGAAGACCGTCGTGCTGTCAGCGCCCGTGATGACGGAGGCCGTCGGGATGAGGAGGGCGCCGGGGATCTCGTCGAGCACGAGCCGGACCTCGGCGAAGGCGCCCGGCTGGAGCACGCCGCCCGGGTTCCGGGCCTCGGCGCGGACCGTGAAGGCGCGCGTGGCCGGGTCCACGAACGGCTCGATGGCGTAGACCGTCGCCACAAAGTCGTCGTCCTGGCCGGGCACCGCGAAGCGGACCGCCTGGCCCTCCGTGATCTGGCCGAGGTACCGCTCGGGGACGGTGAACTCGAGCCGGAGCCGGTTCGTGATCCGGAGCGTGGCGACCGCGTCGCCGGGCGAGACGTAGGCGCCGGCGCTGATCTGGCGGAGCCCGATCGTCCCCGAGAACGGGGCGACCACTTGGCGGCGGCGGACCTCGGCCGAGAGCTGCGCCAGCTCGGCGTCGAGCACGCGGGCCTCGCTCTCGGCCTGGTCGAGCTGCTGGCGGCTCAGGCCGCCGATCTCGAACAGCTCGCGGTAGCGGCCCTCCTGGACGCGCGCGAGGTCGCGGCGCGTCCGCGCCCCCTCGATCTGCGCCCGGAGCACGTCGGTGTCGAGCGAGACGAGCGTCTGGCCCTGCCGGACCGACGCCCCCTCGCGGAAGTTGATGCCGACCACGCGCCCGGCGGTCTCTACGCGGACCTCGACGGCCTCCCACGGCAGGAGCGTGCCCGTCGTCGTCACGCGGTCCTCCAAGAGCCGCTGCGAGACCGGGGCCACGGTCACCGCCAGCGTGTCGCCGCCGCGCGGGCGCTCGGCGGCCGGCTCGGCCTCGGCGTCGCCGCCGACGAGGCGCGGGAGGAGCAGGAGGGCGCCGGCCACGACGGCGACGCCGATCCAGAGTCCGGTCTTCTGAGGGCGAGAGAGGGCCACGGGGGGCAGCGTGTACCTCCGTCGGGGGGCGGGGTTCTTGCTTGTGCGCGAACGGGTTAGTAGTCCTCGCCGCCGTAGTCGTCGCCGCCGCCGCGCTCGCCGCGCTCGCGCGCCTCCTCCTGCTGGCCGAACCGGTACGAGAACGTGAGCCCAACCTGCTGGACGCCCCAGTCGCGCTCGAACTCCTGGTACAGCGCCGGCTGGTCGAGCGTGAAGGCGAAGCCGGCCGTCCCGAACGGGTCGCGGACCTGGAGCGTGAGGCTGGCCCGGTCGTCGAGGAGCGACTGGCGGAGGGCGAGGTCCATCCACGACCGCGTCCCGATCCGGCCCTGCTCGGTGTCCATCGGGGCCGAGTACCGGGCCGTCGCCTGGACCGCCAGCCCGCCGAGCCCGAACCGGTCGCCGACGTCGTAGGTCGCGTTGAGGCGGCCGCCCCACCCGAAGGCGTCGTTCGCCAGCTCGGCGTCGGCCGTGGCCCCCTCCGTCTGGAGCCGGTAGCCCTCGAGCGAGAGGAACCCGCGGAGCCCGCCGACGCCCTCCAGCGACACGACGGCCTCGGCACCGTAGGCGTCGGCCGTGTCGAGGTTCTCCGACGTCCGCACCGTCACGCCGTCGTCGCGGACGACGGCGACCCGGCGGATGACGTCGGTCGTCCGGCGGTAGTACGGCGTCAGCGAGACGCTCCCGAACGGGACGAACTGCGTCACGCCGGCCTCGAACGAGTCGACGAACTCGGGCCGCAGGGCCGGGTTGCCCTGGCGGACGTTGAGCGGGTCGTCGAGGGAGGGGAACGGGTTGAGCGACCACGACCGCGGCCGGTTGATCCGCTTGCTGTAGCCGGCCCGGAACGTCGTCGTCTGGGCCGGCGCGAACGAGAGGTAGGCGCTCGGGAAGAGGGCCTCGTAGTCGTTCGAGAACGTCTCCTCCGTCGTGAGGAGGTCGAACGTGGTCCGGGCCACCTCGAACCGCGCGCCGGCCTGGAGCCCCCACGCCCCCCACTCGCGGGCGCCCTGGAGGTAGACGGCGTGGACGGCCTCGTCGTACTCGAACCGGTTGTTGACGTCCTCGTCCGGGAGGAACGCGCCGGTCCCGTCGTCGGAGGTCGAGAGCAGGCCGGACGCCTCGCGCTCCCAGTCGCTCTGGTAACCGGCCTCGAGCGTGCCCCCGAACGCCGGGCGGACGTAGTCGGCCCGGAGCGTGAGCGACCGCTCGGACTCGTCCTCGGTCACGCGCTGCGTCGGGTCGAGCGCGAAGACGCCGCGGAGGAGGGCCTCGTCGTAGAACTGGGCCTCCTCCTCCTCGGACGTCTCGCCGCGGGCCTCGAGCGTGAGCCGGTGGCCCTCGCCGAACGACTGGCGGAGCCCGAGGCGGGCGTCGAGCGACGTCCCGGCCTCGTCCTCCTCCGCCAGCCGCTCGAGCTCGAACAGCCCGGCGGTCGCCGGGCTCCGCCCGAGCGCCGTGTTGACCTCGGCCTCGTTCTCGTCCTGGACGCTGACCTGGGCCTGCGACGTGATCGTCGTCGTGCGCGAGAGGGCGTAGTCGGCCGAGAGGCTGACGAGGTGCGAGCGCCGGAGCCGGTCCTCGACCTCGACCTGGTCGAGCGTGGTGGTCTCGTCCAGGTCGAGCGTCGCCGGGTCGTCGGCGTACCGGTTGATGCGGAAGCTGGTGCCGCCGCCGGCGCGGGCGTCGTTGCGGAACCCGTACGTCGCCGCGAGCGACCACGGGCCGCGGCCGTACGTGAGCGCGGCCGTCGCGTCGTAGCCGCCCTGCGTGTCGGCCCCGGCCGTGACCGTCCCGCCCAGGCCGGTCTCGGCATCCTCCTTGAGGACGATGTTGATGACGCCGCCGACGCCGTCGGGCTCGAAGGCCGCCGACGGGTTCGGGATGACCTCGACGCGCTCGACGATCCCGGCCGGGAGGCTGGCGAGGTAGCTCGCCAGGAACTCGCCCTGGACCGGGGCCGGCCGGCCGTTGATGAACACGGCCACGTTGCCCGAGCCCCGGAGCGAGACGTTCCCGTCGACGTCGACGTCGACGGACGGGAGCGTCGAGAGCACGTCGGTCGCGTTGCCGCCCGCAGCGACGGGGTCGTCGGCCGTGTCGTAGACGGTCCGGTCGATCCGGGTCTGGACCTGGACCCGCTCGGCGGCCACCTCGACCTCGCCGAGCGCCTCGGCGGTCGGCGCCAGCCCGACCGTGCCGAGGTCGGTCTCGCCGGCGCCCACGGCCACGCCCCGCTGGCGGACGTCGTCGTAGCCGACGAAGCTGACGACGACGTCGTACGTCCCGACCGGGACCGACGCCAGCCGGAAGTCGCCGTCGATCGACGCCGTCACGCCCGTCACGAGCGTCGAGTCGGCGCCGGCGATCTCCCAGAGGGCGACGGACGCGGTCGGGAGCGGGAGGTCGCTCTCGGCGTCGACCACGCGGCCGACGACGGCGCCGTCCTGGGCGAGGGCGGGGGCGGCCGCGAGGAGCGCCGCGAGGAGGGGGAAGAGCCGGCGGGACATGGGACTGCGTGGAGGCGTGCGTGCCGTATCGGACGGCCGTGGGCCGGGATCCTTGTTCCAACACCAATTGCACGCCGGTGTCACGAACGGCACGCCGCGTACGCTGGGCGGTCCGGTTCGAGGGCCCCTCGTCCCTAGCTTTCCGGGGTGACCGCCCCCCCCCCTCCCCCGCCCCGTCCGTGGTCCCGCCGGGCCGAGGGGGCCGTCGCGGTCGGGTTCTGGCTCGCCCTCGGCCTGCTCTCCGTCGTGCGCGAGGCGGTCCGGCCGTGGCGGGAGGAGCCGATCGCCGTCGGCGAGGCGCTCGAGACGCTCGCGGAGTACGGGCTGTGGGCGCTCCTGACGCCGGTCGTGTTCTGGCTCGTCCGGCGGTTTCCGGCCGAGCGCGGGGCGTGGGCCGGCCGGCTGGCGGCGCAGGTGGCCGTGGGCGTGGGCGTGGCCCTCGCTATCGAGGTCGTCACGCGCGGCGTGCTCGAGCCGCTCCTCGTCGGGCCGCCGCCCGGCGGGCGCGCGTGGACGTTCACCGGCATGGCCGGCGGCCTGTGGTTCCTGGACGAGCTCGTGATCTACCTCGCCCTCCTCGCCGCCGGCTACGCCCGGGCCGCCCTGTTCCAGGTCCAGGAGCGCCGGGCCGAGGCCGAGCGGCTCCTGGCCGACCGGGCCCGCCTCGAGGCCCAGCTCGCCGAGGCCCGGCTCGCCGCGCTCCGCACGCAGTTCCACCCGCACTTCCTGTTCAACACGCTCCACGCCGTCAGCGCGCTCGTCGAGCGGGACCCGGCCGGCGTGCGGACGCTCGTCGCCCGGCTCTCGTCGCTCCTCCGCCGCGTGCTCGAGGCCGACGACGGGGCCCAGGAGATCCCGCTCCGCGACGAGGCCGACTTTCTCCGCGACTACCTCGACGTCCAGCGCGTCCGGTTCCAGGGCCGGCTCGAGGTCGAGGAGGACTACGGGCCCGGCACGCTCGACGCGCTCGTCCCCCCGCTCGTGCTCCAGCCGCTCGTCGAGAACGCCGTCGGCCACGGGGTCGGGCGGCTAGAGGAGGGCGTGGGCACCATCCGCGTCTCGGCCCGGCGCGAGGCGGCCGCCGGCGGGGACCGGCTCGTCCTGGCCGTCGAGGACAACGGGCCCGGCCTGGACGCCGAGCCCCGGCCGGGCGGCGCGGGGCGGTCGACGGGCG
>CAZDFV010000126.1:0-9092 GCA_964504495.1 uncultured Rhodothermales bacterium | reverse complement strand
GGCGGCCCGCTCGCGGCCGAGGCGGGCGGCGTCGAGCCCAGCGTTGGCGGCGCGGGCGTCGGCCGAGCGCGCGCCGCCGTCGTAGACGACGTAGTCGGCGTCGAGGCCGAGGTCGACGGACTCGACCGTGGCCTGCGTGAGGTCCCCGCTCGTCTGGTCGAACGCGAGCCCGTAGCGCTGGCCGCCCCCGGCCCGGACCGAGAGCGAGGGCCAGCGCCGGTCGGCGGCGGCGTCGACCGAGGCCCGGGAGGCGAGGACGTCGGCGTCGGCGCGGAGCACGTCGGCGGCCTGGGTCCGCGCGAGGCGGAGGGCCTCGTCCAGCGGGACCGACGTCTGGGCGTGGACGGTGACGCTGAGGAGGACGAGGAGGGGGGCGGCGCGGAGCACGGGGGCGAAGGAGGTTCGCCGGAGAGAGCCCAAGCGCCGTGCCACGCGCGCCGGCGGCCCCGGAGGCCGCTGGCGGCGCGGACGGTGGGCGCCCGCGCACGCCGGGTGAGCGCGGGCGCTCAGTCGGCTCCGGTCTCCGAGTCCGCGACGACGCGGCCGTCGAGGAGCTCGACCACGCGGTCGCTCCCGGCCGCCCACCGCTCGGAGTGCGTGACGTGGACGACGGTCACGCCGTCCCGCTCGTTCGCCTCGCGGAGGGCATCGACGGCGGCGGCCCCCTGCGACGAGTGGAGGCTCCCCGTGGGCTCGTCGGCGAGGAGGAGCCGGGGGCGGGCGGCGAGCGCGCGGGCCACGCCGACGAGCTGCTGCTGGCCGCCCGAGAGCTCCGTCGGGGTGCGGTCGGCCCTCGCCGCGAGGTCGAACCGGTCGAGCACGTCGGCGACGCGCTCTTGCCGCTCGGCGGCGGGCACCTTCTGGTAGCGGAGCGGCTCGGCCACGTTCTCCGCGACCGTCAGGTCGTCGAGGAGGTGGTACGCCTGGAACACGAACGCGACGGCCCCGCGGGCGAGCGCCCGCCGGTCCCGCTCGCGCATCGCCGTCGCGTCCCGGCCGTCGAGGACGACGCGGCCCGAGGTGGGCGGGTGGAGGAGCCCCATGACGTGGAGCAGCGTCGACTTGCCGGAGCCCGACGGGCCGACGACCGTCACGAACGCGCCCGCCTCGACGTCGAGGTCGATCCCCTGGAGGACGGGCGCGTCGCGTCGGCGCGAGCGGTAGGCGTACGTGACGTCGCGGAGCGAGAGGAGCGGGGCGGACATGGGAACGAGCGGGGTGAGAGGAGGTAGAATGGTGCCTGTTTTCTTCCTACGTCATGGCCCTGAGCATCAAGAACCCCGAGGCCGACCGGCTCGCGCGCGAGCTCGCGGAGGTCACGGGCGAGACGATCACCGAGGCCGTGCTCGGCGCCATCCGCCAGCGGCTCGTCCGGGAGACCGGGTGGAGCCCGGAGGGGGCGCGGGCCGAGATCGCGCGCATCCAGCACCGGCTCGCCGCGTCCCCGGTCCTCGACGACCGGACGCCCGACGAGATCATCGGGTACGACGAGCACGGCCTCCCCACCTGATGGTCCTCGACACCTCGGCCCTCGTCGCCGTCCTGCAGACCGAGCCCGAGGCCGACGCGCTGACGGAGACGATGCTCGCGGCGGCCTCCCCGCGGATCTCGGCAGCGACCCTCGTGGAGGCGGGGCTCGTTATGCAAGGGCGACATGGTGACGTGGGCGCCCGCGACCTCGACGCGCTCCTCGTCCAGGTCCGCGCCGAGGTCGTGCCCGTGACGGCGGCGCACGCCGGGCTCGCGCGCGAGGCGTTCCGGCGGTTCGGGAAGGGGCGGCACCCGGCTGGCCTCAACTACGGCGACTGCTTCAGCTACGCGCTGGCGGTCGCGCTCGCCGAGCCGCTCCTGTTCGTCGGCGACGACTTCGGACGGACGGACGTGGACGCGGCCCCGTACTGACGGCACGGGGCGGGTCACTCGGAGCGGAGGGCGCGGACGGGGTCGGCGGTGGCGGCGCGGAGGGCCTGGCCGCCGACGGCGACGAGGGCGACGAGGAGCACGAGCCCCCCGGCCCACGCCACGAGCCAGACGTCGGGGTCGGCGCGGTAGACGAAGCCGTCCAGCCACCGGCGGAGCCCGACCGTCGCGAGCGGGGCGGCCACGGCGAACGCGACCGCGACAAGTACCACGAAGTCGCGCGAGAGCAGGCCGACGAGCCGTGCGACGCTCGCCCCGAGCACCTTCCGGATGCCGACCTCCTTCGCCCGGAGCTCCGCCGTGTACGCGGCCAGCCCGAACAGCCCCATCGCCGCCACGACGATCCCGAGGAGCGCGAACGCCCGGAACAGGCCGCCCATCCGTCGCTCGGCCTGGTAGCTCTCGTCGAGCGCCTCGTCGAGGAACGCGGTTCGGACCGGGCGGTCCGGGACGTGGCGGTTCCAGGCCGCCTCGACGGCCGCCAGCCCCGCGGCGACCCGCCCCGCCTCCAGCCGGACGAGCACGGTCCCCTGGGCGCCCTCGGCGGGGAGGATGACGAGGGGTTTGATGGCCGTGTCGAACGGCTCGAAGTGGTAGTCCTCGACCACGCCCACCACGTCGCCGCCGTTGAACGGCGTGTCGAGCGCCCCGACCGCTCCCTCGGGTCCGGCGAGGTCCGAGGCCGCCACGGCGGTCTCGTTGACGAGGACGGGCGTATCTACGCTCGGCGGGTGCGGACCGGCGAGCCCCGTTCCCGCGACGACGGTCAGGCCGAGCGTCTCGACGTAGCCCTCGCCCGCGAAGACGACCGAGACGGGCGTCGGGTCTGCCCCGTCCCGGAGCGTGCTGGTCGTCGTGAAGCGGGACCCGGTCGGGGCCGCGCCCGTCGTGACGTGCGCGACGGCCGGGTCGGCGGCTAGCTCCTGGCGGAACACGTCGTAGCGGGCGTCGAGCGCGCCCGCGCTGTTGTCCACGACGACGACCTCGCTGTCGAGCGCGTCCAGCCGGGCGTCGCGGATGAAGTCCATCTGCCGCTGGACCCCGAGCATCGCCAGCACCAGCCCGACCGACGCCGCGAACTGGAACACCACCAACCCCCGCCGCAGCCAGAGCCCCGACCCGGGGGCCCCCGCTCCCTTCAGCACGCGCGCCGGGCGGAACTGCGAGAGCACGAAGGCCGGGAACGCCCCGCTGGCGGCCGTGATGACGACGAAGAGCGCCAGCAGGACGCCCGCGCCGAGCGGCGTCGCGAGCGAGACGAGCGAGAGCTCGACGCCGAGCAAGCCGCTGAACCACGGGAGCGCGAGCGCCGCCAGCCCCACCCCCAGCGTGAGGGCGGCGGCGACGACGACCCCCGCTTCGAGGAGGAACTGACCCCAGAGCTGCGCCCGGCTCGCGCCGACCGTCTTGCGGACGCCCACCTCGCGCGCCCGCTGCGTCGCCCGCGCCGTGGCGAGGTTGACGTAGTTGGCGCTCGCGATGAGGAGGATGAGCAGCGCCGCCGCGGCGAAGACGAGGAGGTACTGGCGCGGACCCGTGCCCTCGGGGGCGTCGAGGTCCGGGCGGAGGTGGGCCTCTGGGAGGGGTTGGGCGCGGAGCACCTCGTCCTGCACCGGGCTGGCCCCGCCCTCGCCCACCATGAACGCGTGGGCATCGACGTACTCCGCGAGCCGGTCTTCGAAGCCGTCGAGACCCGTGCCCGGGCGGAGGCGCAGGAAGGTCTCGGTGCTCGACACGTTCCACCCCCTGAACCCGGTGTCCAGGGCCGGCACCAGGAGGCTGAACTGGACCGAGGACTGCGTCGGGGGATCGTCCACGACGGCGCGGACGGTGTAGGGCACGGCCCCGCGGGACGCGAACGACATCCAGCCCTTCTCCTCCAAGGCGTCCCCGTCGAGGACCTCCTCATCCACCGTCTCCAGCGCCCGGCCCAGCGCGGACTCGGCGGACCCGTACAGGCGCTCGGCCAGCGAGCGGGTGAGGACGGCCCCGTCGGGCCGGTGGAGCGCGGCGGTCGGGTCCCCCGCGAGGACCGTGAAGCCGTCGAACACGTCGAAGAACTGCGGGGAGGCGTACGCGAAGCCCTCGACGTCGGCGGCCTCGCCGTCCACGCGCACGAGCATGGGCTCCCACGCCGCGCTGATGGCGGCGGCGGCCTCCACGCTGGAGAGGCGCTCGGCGAGGTCGGGGCCGACGTGGCCGGGCAGGTGCCGCACTTGGCTCCCCCGGACGAGCTGAACGGTCCGGTCGGGTGCGGAGTGGAAGCGGTCGTAGCTCCGCTCGTGCTGGAGGTAGAGGAGGATGAGCAGGCACGCCGCCAGCCCGACGGCCAGGCCGACGACGTGGATGGAGGTGTAGCCCCACTCGCGCGCGAGGCGGCGGAGGGCGTAGCGGAGCGTGGTCATGGGTTACTCGGAACGGAGCGCGCGGACGGGGTCGGCCGTCGCGGCGCGGACGGCGTGGCCGGTGACTGCCAGCAGCATGAGGGCGGCGAGCAAGGCGGCCGCTACGATGAAAGGGCCGGGCCCGAGCGTCACGCGGTGGGCGAACCCGTCGAGCCAGCGACCCGCCGCGAGGTAGGCGAGCGGGGCGGCGACGACCAGGGCGACGGCGACCAGCGAGAGCGCCTCCCGTGTGAGGAGCGCGACGAGGTCCCCGGCTCGGGCCCCGAGCGCTTTCCGCACGGCGACCTCGACCGTCCTGCGCTCGGCCGCGAACGCGGCCAGCCCGAACAGGCCGAGGCACGCGACGACGAGCGCGAGCCCGGCGAAGAGTCCGACGGCCCGGCCAAGCCGGACGTCTCGCTCGTACTGGGCCTGGATCTGTCCGCTGAGGAACGCCGCCTCGAACGGGCGGTCCGGGACCACCCCACCCCAGGCCATCTCGATCCGGCGGAGGGTTTGGGGCTCCGCGCCGGGCGCGATCTTGACGAGCACGTGGGAGATGACGTAGAGGTCCGAGACGTCGGCCGAGCGGGCCGGGTAGTACACGGCCGGCGGCACGGCCGTCCGAGCCGAGGCGTGGTGGAAGTCGGCCACGACCGCCGACACGGTCCCGCCGAAGCCTGGGTTGTTCGCCTCGTTGCCTGGCTGGACGACCTGCACGCGCTGTCCGAGCGCGGCCTCCGGTGCCCACCCCAGGGCCTCCGCGGCCGTCTCGTTCAGCACGAGGGAACGGTCGGCCCCGCCCGCCGGCGTGTCGGCAGGGTAGCGGCCTGCCCGGAGGTCCACGCCCATCAGGTCGAAGAAGCCCGGCCCTACGGCCTGGACCTGGACCGGCGCGTCTGCGTCGTCGCGGCCAGGGGGCCGTGCCACCATGTCCGTCTGGACTTCCTGCAGCGCGGGCAGCCCGTTGACGGCGGAGACGCCGAGCACGCCGGGCTCGGCCGCGAGCGCCTCGCGCAACGGCTCGAAGCTGCGGCGGGCGTCGTCCGCCGTGATCGCCACGACGCGCTCGGCGTCGAAGCCGGAGTCCAACTGGCTCACGTAGTCGAGCTGACGGTGGATGACGAGCGCCATCACGATGAGCACGGTCGACGCCCCGAACTGGACCACGATGAGCCCGGACCTCAACCGAGTCGCGCCGGCCACCCCGCCCGCCTGGCCCCGGACCGCCGATGCCGGGCGCTGACGCGCAAGGAAGAGGGCCGGGGAGACTCCCGCCACGACCCCGGTTAACACGAGGAGCCCTGCGAGAGCGAGGGCCGCGACGCCCCACGACCCTGCCCCCAAACTCAGAGGGTGACCGACCGCCGCGCTGACGACGGGGGCCCCGACGACCGTGAGGACCACGGCCAAGACGAGGGCGGCGGCCGTCAGGACGAGCGTGTCGGTGAGGAGCTGGGCGACCACCTGCGCCCGGTGGGCGCCCAGGGCTCGACGGATCCCCACCTCACGGACCCGCGTCGTCGCCCGCGCGAGGGTGAGGGTGGTGACGTTGGTGCACGCGAGAAGGAGCACGACGAGGGCGATCGCCGCGAGCCCTAAGACCGCGTCCCGGGACCCGGTCGCCCCCCACTCGTCGCGGGGCTGAGGGTCGAGGTAGATCTCCGTGAGCGGTTGTAGTCGGAGGGTCGGCTGCGGTCCCGCCCCGCCCTGGAGCCGCGCGGCGAGCGCGCCCGTCGCACGCCGCGCCGTCGCCCCTCGGTCGACGCCGTCCGCGAGCCGCGCGTACGTGTAGAGCCCGGGCCAGTCGAGCTTGTCGAGGGGACCATACTGACGTTCCAGCGTCGCCGTCGAGGAGAGCACGCCCAGCGTGAGGTGCGAGCGGCCGGGGAGGTCGGCCAGGACGCCGGTCACGACGAGCGGGATCTCGCTCGGCTCGCTGTACTCGTCGATCATCACGAGCGTCCGGCCCACGGGGTCGGCCGTGCCGAAGTACCTCGCCGCCGCAGCCCTCGTCAGCACGGCCGTCCCCGGCCGTTCGAGGGCCGTCTCGGGGTCCCCTGCGGCGAGCGGGAGCGAGAAGACATCGAAGAGGGTGGGGTCGGCGTAGGCGAAGTGAGGCTCTGCGAACGCGGTGCGCGCCCCGGTGCCGAGGGGGTCCGCGGCGAGGGTCCGCTCCCACGGCGCGATCCGGGCGGTCGTCTCGACATCGGCCGCGCTCTGGGCCAAGACCGCTGCGTGCGCCCCGGCCGTCTGGGCGGAGCCCCCGCCGGGCCCCTCCTGGACGACCCGGACGACCCGGACGACCCGGTCTGCGTCCGCGTGGAACCGGTCGACGGTGAGCTCGCTCCACACGAAGAGCGCCATGAAGAGGCAGCCTGCGAGCCCAACCGCCAGGCCGACGAGGTTGAGCAGCGCGTAGCCCTCCCGGCGACGGAGGCTGCGGAGCGACTGGCGAAGGTAGTGGGTCAGCATCGGGGCGGGGCGGTCTATTCGGAGTGGAGGGCGCGGGCGGGGTCGGCGAGCGCGGCCCGGACGGTGTGCGCGGCGACCGTCGCGACGGCCACGGCGAGCGCCGCCAGCCCGGCCACGAGGAACGGGGCGGGCGTGAGCGCCACGCGCTCGGCGAACCCGTCGAGCCACCGCGAGAGCCCCCACCACGCGACGGGCACCGCCAGCGCCAGCCCGACGAGGACCGGCCGCGTGGCGTCGGCGGTCAGCCGGGCGACGACCTGGCCGACCGTCGCCCCGAGCACGCGCCGCACGCCGACCTCCTTCGTCCGCGTCTGGACGGCGTGGGCCGCCAGCCCGAACAGGCCGAGGCAGGCGATGAAGACAGCGAGCCCGGCGAACAGCGTGAACGCCCGCGCGAGCCGCTCCTCGGCCCGGTACTGGGCGTTGACGGCGTCGTCGAGGAAGACCGGCGCGAACGGGTCGCCGGGGACGCGCTCCTCCCAGACGGCGCGGAGCCCGTCGACCGCCGCCGGGCTGGCGACGCGGACGGCCGCCCAGTTCGCCGTGCCCGGGAGGTCGAAGAAGACCTGGGCGCGGGGCAGCTCGGCGACCCGGTGGTGGGCGTAGTCGGCGAGGACGCCGACGACGGTCCCCGGCGTGCGCATCGACGTCTCGACGAGCTGCCCGACGGCCTCTTCGGGCGTCCACCCGAGCGCGCGGGCGGCGGCCTCGTTGAGGAGCACGGTCGTCTCGCGGTCGGCCGGGACCTCGGCCGAGAGGTCACGCCCGGCCACGACGCGGAGGCCGAGGGCCTCGGCAAAGTCGGGGTCGGCGATCACGGCCTCCATCGTCTGCGTCGCGCCCGAGACGCCCCGCGCCGTGACGTTTTGGCTCTCCCACCCGGCCTCGGTCGGCGGCGCCTGCGTGAGGCTCACGGCCTCGACGCCGGGGACGCGCTCGAACGCCCCCTTCAGCGCGATCTCGTCCTGCCCGTACACGACGTCGGTCGGGACGAGGACGACGGCCTCGCGGTCGAACCCGGGGTCGAGCCCGCGGAGGTGGTCGAGCTGGGCGGCCACGACGAGCGTCGCCACCAGCAGCGCTCCCGAGACGGCGAACTGGAACACGACGAGCCCGCGCCGGAGCGCCGACCCCTCGCGGCCGTGCGCGAACGAGCCCCGGAGCGTCTCGGCCGGCCGATACGACGAGAGCGCGAACGCGGGGTACGCCCCGGCCAGCGCTCCGACCGTGACGACGAGCCCGAGCCCGACGAGCAGCGGTCCAGGCGAGAGAAGGTCGCCGAGGACGAGCCCAGCGTCGGTCAGCCCGTTGTACGTCGGGAGGGCGAGCGCGACGAGGGCGAGCGCGGCCAGCCCCGCGACGAGGGCGAGCGCGACGGCCTCGGCGAGAAACCCGCCCGCGAGCGCCCACCGGTCGGCCCCGACCGCCTTCCGCACGCCGACCTCGCGGGCGCGCTCGGCGCTCCGGGCCGTGGCGAGGTTGACGAAGTTGACCGCGGCCACGGCGAGGACGAACAGCCCGACGAGGCCCAGGATGCGGAGGAGCGCTGGCGAGCCCGACCGGTGCATCGGCATCGCCAGCCGGCCGTCCTCGGCGAGGTAGATCTCGCCGAGCGGCTGGGCGACGGCCTCGACGGCCATCCCCTGCTCGGCCATCCCCCCGCCGATCCCGGCGTCGAGGGCGCCCTGGACGCGGTCGGCGAACGCGGCGCGGTCGGCCCCGTCGCCGAGCCGGGCGTAGAGCGTGAGGTCGAAGTTGCCCCAGACGGTGGGGTCGTAGACCTCGTCGCCCTGGAGCGTGGCGAACGAGACGAGCGCGTCGAAGGCGAGGTGGCCCCGCCCGAGGTCGGCGAGCACGCCCGTGACCGTGTACGGCCGCCCGTGCCCGAAGTCGACGGACCGCCCGAGGGCCTCGGCCGTCCCCACCAGCCGCCGCGCGGCCGACTCGGTGAGGACGACGGACCCGGGCCGGGCGAGGGCCGTCCGGGCGTCGCCGGCGACGAGCCGGTACCCGCCGAGGACGTCGAGGAACCCGGCGCTCGCGTAGAGTCCCTCGGCCCGCTCGTTCCCCGCCGGGCGCCGGACGAGGAGCCGCGTGGGGCTGACTGCGGCGACGGCCTCGACGGCCGGGTCGCCCTCGACGGCGGCGCGGACGGGCCGCGGGACGGTCGGGATCCGTTGGACCTCCCCGCCCGCGTCGGTGAGGTCGGTCGCGACGCGGACGACGCGGTCGCCGCCGGGGTGCTGGCGGTCGGCCCCGCGCTCGGCGGCGACGTGGAGGGCGACGAGGGCGCAGCAGGCGAGGCCGAGGGCG
>CAZDFV010000125.1:0-9186 GCA_964504495.1 uncultured Rhodothermales bacterium | reverse complement strand
CCTCCGCCGGCGTCGGTCGGGCGGGCCCGGCCGCCTCGCCGAGCTGGCGGCCGCGTTCCGGGACGGGCTCGCCACGCTCCTGCGGACGGGCCGGGCCCCGGCCCTCGTCGCCTCGACGGCCCTCCTGTGGACGTGCTACGCCGTCATGACCGACCTCCCGTTCCGGCTCCTCGGGCTGAGCGGGCCGTACGGGCTCGGGCTCGGCGAGGCGTGGGCGGTCATGGCCGTCGGGGGGATCGGGATGGCGCTCCCGGCCCCGGGCGGGACCGGCTCGTTCCACTACGCGACGGTCCTCGCGCTCACGCTCCTGTTCGCCGTCCCGGCCACGCCGGCGGCCACGTACGCCATCCTCGTCCACGCGGCCGGGCTCGTGTTCTACGCCGTGCTCGGCGGGGCGGCGCTCGTGTGGCGCGGGGCCAGCCTCCGGGCGCTGACGCGGACGCCCGCCGACGCCCGATGAGCCGGTGGGGGGTGGCGGCCGTCGCCCTGGTCGTGCTCGTCGGGGCCGCGCTCGGCGTGTGGCTCGCCGGCGAGTCGGGGGCGCTCGCCGTGCCGGGCGCCGAGCCGCTCGCCCTCGACGACGCCACCCCGGCCGCGCTCGACACGGTCGCCTACCGGGGCCGCCCCGTCACGGCCTCCCTCGACGGCGTCGTGGACCGGGTCGGGGCCGGGGGGACCGTCTGGGTTCGGACCGACGGGGGGACGTTCCCGCTGACGTTCTCGACCGACCCGGGCCTGGAGGCCGAAGACCGCCTCCTCGCCGTCGGGCGCCTCCGGGGGCGCGTGGGGGACCGGCGGATCGAGGTCGAGGCGTGGTCGCGCGTGGACCCGGCCGGGCGGTAGGGCGCGGTGCCCGGAGAGCGGAGCGGATCCGGGGCGCGCCAGCCGTCCGGGGCTCCCCTGCGCCCGGCCGGTCTGAGGCCGCCGCGCCGCTGGCGGAGGCCGGCACCCGTCGCGCGGGGGCGGTGCGCCGGACGGTCGGCCTCCCCCTCGCCCCGGCGGGGAACGCTTTCTGGCCCGCGTTTCGGTACCGCTTCCGGGCGGCGGTTCGGGCGGGCGAGGGACCGTTGGGCCGGCCCCTCCGACCGTTCGCCGCCGACGACCAGAGGGGCGCCCGGGAGTGGCCGTACCGTCCCTCTAGCAGACCGTGCACGCGCCCCCCGCTCATGGAGATCCCGCTCGACCAGAACCCCCTCCACGGCCTCGTCCCGGCCGAGGTCTACGCCGTCCTCGACGAGAACAACCTGCTCAACGAGAAGGGCGTCCGCGACTACCAGATCCGGCAGCAGTTCCGGTCGATGCGGAGCCAGAACGTGCCGGCGTACGAGGCCATCGAGGAGCTCCGCGAGGAGCACCCGTACCTCCAGTTCGACACGATCCGCAAGATCGTCTACGGCCTCCGGCGGCGCTCCTGAGCCGCCCGGCCGCGCGCGCTCCTCGGCCCGCCGCCGCACCAGTCTCTCCCAGGGTTGGGTGAGAACTCGGTTGCCCGGCAACCGATCAGAGGGAGCGGCGGGGCGGCCTCGGGCCGCCCCGCCGTTTTTTGTGCCGCTGGCGGGGCGCGCCGCCAGCGCCTCAGTCCCGGTCGCGGACGGCGGCGAACAGGGCCACGCCGGCGGCGACCGAGGCGTTGAGCGACTCGGCCGGCCCCCGCATCGGGACCGCGACGAGCGTGTCGCACGCGTCGCGGACGACCGGCCGGAGCCCCCGCCCCTCGTTCCCCACCACGAGGGCTACGGGCCGGTCCCAGTCGTAGTCCCACACCGTCGCCCGTTCGGGGTGCGGGGCGTCGCCGCCGTCGAGCCCGGCGACCCAGTAGCCGCGTTCTTTGAGGGCGTGGAGGGCCTCGGCGAGGTTCGTCGTCCGCGCAATGGGGATCTGGAGGGCCGTGCCGGCGCTGGCCTTCACGGCGACGGCCGAGAGCGGGGCCATCCGCCGGTCGGGGACGACGACGCCGGCGGCCCCGGCCGCGACCGCGCTCCGGACGACGGCCCCGAAGTTCCGGGGGTCCTCCACCTCGTCGAGCACGACGAGCACGGGCTTGGCCTCGCGGACGGCGTCGAGCGTCGGGGCGACGCCCGAGAGCATGGCGTCGAGGTCGGCGTAGGCGACGGGCGCGACGGCGGCGACGACGCCCTGGTGGGCCGCCTGCGGCGCGAGCCGGTCGAGCTTCGGTTGGGGCGCCATCTGGACGGGCACGCCCGCCGCCTTGGCCGCCCGGCGGATCGCGTCGATGGCGCTCCCGTGCGTCCCCTTCTGCAGAAACACCTTCTCGACGCGGCCGTCGGCCCGCTCGAGCGCCTCGCGGACGGGGTTCCGGCCGGCGAGGACGTCGGTGCGGGAGTCGGGCTTTGCCATCGGTGTCGGTGCGCGGGTGCCGGGCTGGCGGCGCCAGCGGGGCGGGGGAACGCCCCTGGGGCCGCTCGCGGATCCCCGGGCGAACGCAGCCGGTCTTCGCTGAGTACAGAAATACGTGTCGTCATTCCCGCGCAGGCGGGAATCTAGGGAGGCCGAGCACCGTGCCGCACGAGTCCTGGATTGGCTGGCGCCGACGCTTCGCGGTCCCGCCTGCGCGGGAATGACCTGTGTTGTTTGTCCAGCAGCTTGTCGCAGCCCTGAGAACGTACCAGCCCCGCTGAGTGCTCAAACGCGGCACGCGGCCGGTCTTCGCCAAATCCCCCGATCCGCTGGGCGTTGCCCCCCCTAGTTTTCTCGGCTCTGTCCCGCGCCCCTCGGCGGGCCGCCCGGCACGACGCCGGCGCCGCACGCGGAGGGCCCTAAGCCCGCACCCCACATGTACGCCATCGTCGAGATCGCCGGCAAGCAGTTCAAGGCCGCCGAGGGCGACCGCCTCTACGTCCCCCGCCTCCAGGCCGAGCCGGGCGAGACCGTCACGTTCGACCGGGTCCTCCTCGTCTCCGGCGGCGACGGCGTCCAGGTCGGCGCGCCGACGGTCGGCGGGGCCTCGGTCTCGGCCGAGGTGCTCGGCCACGTCAAGGGCGACAAGGTCATCGTGTTCAAGAAGAAGCGCCGCAAGGGCTACCGGGTCAAGAACGGCCACCGGCAGCCGTACACCCAGATCAAGATCGGCGACCTCTCGGCCAACTAGCCGCTGGCGGCCCGGGCCGCCCCTCCCCCTAGCACCCCAGAGACATGGCACACAAGAAAGGCGTCGGCTCGTCGAAGAACGGGCGCGACTCGAACCCCAACATGCTCGGCGTGAAGTCGCCGGGCGGCGCCGTCATCCCGGCCGGCTCGATCATCGTGCGGCAGCGGGGGACGAAGTTCCACCCCGGCCTGAACGTCGGGCGCGGGAACGACGACACCCTCTTCGCGACGGCCTCCGGGCGCGTCCGGTTCGCCGCCTCGCGCGGGGGCCGGAAGTTCGTCCACGTGGACCCCGTCGAGGCGTAGCGCACCCGCCCGCTCTCTCGGACGCCCCCGCCGCCAGCCGTCGGGGGCGTCTTTTTTTGATCTGATGCGCCCGCTCGACCCGCTCCCCCGCCTCGTCGTCTTCGACCTCGACGACACGCTCCTCGACCACAAGGCGGCCGAGCGCGCCGCGCTGGCGGACGTCCACCGTCAGTTCGACGAGCACATCGGGCACCACCCGCTCGCGCACGTCCACGAGACGTACCGCGCGCACAACGTGCCGCTGTGGCGCGAGTTCGGGGCCGGCCGGATCGGCTCGGCCGAGCTCAAGCGGCTCCGGTCGGAGCGGACGCTGGGGGCGCTGGAGGCCCACGCCCTCGACCCGGTCGCCTTTGGCGACGCCTACCTCGACCGCTACGCGGCCCACTGGCGATGGCTCCCGGGCGCGCTCGACGCCTACCGGGCCGTCGCCCGGCGCTACCCCGTCGGCGTCTTGACGAACGGGTTCTCGGAGCAGCAGCGGGCCAAGTTCGCCCGGCTCCCCGAGGTCGAGGCGCTCGCCGCGTTCGCCGTGGTCTCCGAGGAGGTCGGGGTGATGAAGCCGGACGCGCGGCTCTTCGCCCACGTCCTCGACCTCGCCCGCCAGTCGACCGGGCTCGACCTGGCCCCGGCCGACGTCCTCTACGTCGGCGACTCGTTCCACTCGGACGTCGAGGGCGGCCTCGGCGCCGGCTGGCGCGTCGCCTGGATCCGGGGCGACGCCGACCGGGCGCCGGACGGCGCGTTCGTCTTCGACGCCTGGGCCGGCCTCCTCGCCCGGCTGGCGGTCGTACCCGCCGCCTGAACGCCGGAGGCGCCAGCGGGGCGCCTCAGGACGCGCCGCGCTCGCCGCCGGGTGGCCTGTTCAGGTCGATCCGCTCGACGGCCTCCCACGGGACGTACTCGGGGCGCTCGTCCCGGTCGGCGAAGACGAGCACGCCGGCGTTCCCCTCGCTGAGGTCGCCGGCCCGCTCCAGCCGGAGCGTCTCCCCGCCGTGGAGGACGTCGAGGTCGTACACCAGCCGGCCGGCGAGCTGGCGTCCGTCACGGGTGGTCACGGTCCCCGCCAGCGGGCCGCCCGGGGGGAAGTCCCCGTAGGCGGGCCCGCTCCCGGCGCGCGGGGGGCTGAAGTCGACGCGCCTGAACGCGCCCCAGGAGACGAGGACCCGGCCGTGCCGCGGGTCGTCGACGTAGACGCCGCGGGTGCCGCGGGTGCCGCGGTCGACCGCGCGGGTGCCCGAGAGCGCGACCTCCCGCCCGTCGTCGAGCGTGACGAGAGAGCCGCCGCCCGGCTGGCGGGCGATGGAGCGGACGGCGCCGAACCGGAGCCGGAGCTCGCCATCGGCCGTGCGCCCGACGATCTCATCGGTGGCGACGGCCCCCTCCCGGTTCCACTGGAGGAACCCGGTAAACGTGCCCTGCCGAGTCCGCACCGTCCCGTGGAGGCGGTCGGGGACGCCGCGGAGCCGGGCGGTCGGGAACAACTCGACCCGGCGGATCTCGCGGGGCTCGAGGTCCACGACGCCCCGGCGGTCCCACACCCGGACGCCGTCGTCGAAGTCGCTGGCGGGGAGGCGGTCGAGGTCGAAGACGGCCCCGCTCTTGAGCGTCACCCGAACGTTGGGGTCGAACTCGGCGCCGTCCTGGATCACCCCCCGGACGCCGTCGCCCCTCGCCTCGATGCGGGCGCTGTCTCCGAACCGGGCCATAAACGGCCGGCTGAGGTCCACCGTCGGCTCGCCCCAGGGGAGTTCGAACCCGAGCACCTCGACGGGCCGGCGCTCCTCGGCCCGCTCCGCGAGCGGCGTGTGGACGGCCCACGGGTTCTCGTCCTTGACCCCGTTGAAGTAGTCGCCCCAGAACGCCTCCTCGTTCCCCCCCCCAGCGCAGCCGGCCCTCGTAGACGTCCCCCCCGTACGTGAGCGCGCGGCTGTAGAGGACGCCGGGAGCCTCCGCCAGCGGGGCGTCGGCTGGGGGGAGGCTCGCAGGGCCGTCTGCGGCGGGGCCGTCGTCTGATCCGAGGGCCCAGTACCCGAGGAAGAGGACGGCGAGCACGGCAGCGCCCCCCCCGGCGGCGGCGGTCTTGGTCATCGGGCGTCGTGGTCAGTAGGGGAGTGCAGCGCGCGTTTCAACTTTGCGCCCCAAAGTAAACGAAGCACTTTGCGGCATCAAGTAATGGACGGCGGGCGGCCTCTTTGTGAGCGCCTTCCTGAAGGTCCCAATAGACTCGGCGCCAGTCGGTGACGGCACGTGCGACGGCGGGCTCGCCGCGCTTCGATCGGAGACGTACGTGCTCACCTCGCGTCCCCGTACCATGTCCCGGCCCGCTCCGCACCTTCGTGACCCCTCCACTGCCGAAAACCGGGCTCGCCACGCGCGCCCTCCCTTCGTGGGGGCGCGGCTGGCGGTTCCGCCGCCCCTGCTCCGTCCCGGCCCGCGAGTCGCGAGTCGACCGGCGGGTGTGGATGGGCCCGGACGGTCCCCCGGAACGGAACGCCCCCCCGAAACCGGCCACGCCCTCGGAGCCGATCCGGCGGGCCCGGGACTTTGCGGCCTCCCGTCCGGGCGAGGTCCGCTCGCTCGACGACCTCGCCCGCGTCGCCGGGCTCAGCCGCTACCACTTCGCGCGGCGGTTCCGCCGGGAGACCGGCGAGACGCCGTGGCGGTTCGTCCGCCGCCAGCGGGTCGAGCGGGCCGTCCGTCTGTTGGAAGAGGGCCGGCCGCCAGCCGAGGTCGCGTTCGAGACCGGGTTCGCCGACCAGTCCCACCTCACGCGGACGCTCCGTGAGTACGACGGACGGACGCCGGGCGACGTCCGGCGCGGCACAAGGGGGCCGACGCTGGGTGGGGCGGCCAGGGAACGGAGGACGGCCACGGACCGAGCGCCTGCCGCGGGACGCGGCGACGGGCTGGGCGTGCGGATGAGAGCAACGATGTTCAAGACCTCGTAGGGGTGAGCGGGCGACGTTGGGGCCGTTCTCCCGCCCCCCGCCCCCGTGCTCGACGACTTCCTCCGCTTCGCCCGCGACCTCCGGCGCCCCGCCGACGTGTACTCCGGCGGCCCCGGGACCGCCTCGCCCCGTGCGCTCGTCCCGATGGTGGTCGAGCAGTCCGGGCGAGGCGAGCGGTCGTTCGACATCTTCAGCCGGCTCCTCCGCGACCGGATCGTCCTGTTCGGGACGCCGGTCGACGACCAGACGGCGAACCTGGCTGTCGCGCAGTTCCTGTTCCTCGCGGCCGAGGACCCGGACCGGGACATCCACCTCTACGTCAACAGCCCGGGCGGGCAGGTGTACTCCGGACTGGCCGTGTACGACACGATGCAGTTCGTCAAGCCCGACGTGGCGACGATCTGCGTCGGGTTCGCGGCCTCGATGGGGTCGCTCTTGCTGGTGGGGGGGGCGCCGGGCAAGCGGGCGGCGCTCCCGAACTCCCGGATCATGATCCACCAGCCGTCGTCGGGCGCGCAGGGAAAGGTGTCGGACATCGAGATCCAGGCTCGAGAAGCCCTATTCGTCAAGGGGCGCGTGGCCCAGATCTACGCCCAGCACACAGGGCAGGACCCGGAAACGCTAGACCGCGACATGGATCGGGACCGGTTTATGAGCCCGGAGGAAGCGCAGGAGTACGGGCTCATCGACACCGTCCTGACGGGGGGCGCGGGGCTGCCGGCGCATGTGGGGGAGGGGGCCACCGTGTGAGAGCCGCCCATCGGCACCGGCACGAGGGCTGTTCCCGAGGGAGGACCCGCCGCCGCATTCCGGGACTCGTCGGGACCGCTGCGCCTCGGCCTAGCCGACGGCGCTAGGTAGAATTCCGGCTGGCGAAGCCGGCTGCTCTCAGCGGAAGCCCCCCGCCCCGACCTGTGAGGAGGGAATAGCCTCTTTCGTTGTGTGCCCGGAGTGGGACTCGAACCCACAAGACCCGAGGGCCGGCAGATTTTGAGTCTGCTGCGTCTACCGATTCCGCCATCCGGGCGCGGAGCCGGAATCTACGGCCGAAGAGAGCGCTCGGCGGCTGGCGGACCGGCTCGCCAGGGGTCGGTCGCACGTCCCGTCCGGGCGGGCGTGAATCCGGCTCCGTCGGCGTGGCCTCCGGGGGCGACGGCCTCCTGCCTTCCGTCCACCCGCAGGCCGACGCGGCGGCCCTCCTCGTACACGGCCGTGCTGTCCAGGCCGCCATCCTCGTTCCACCACTGCCAGCGACCGACGCGGTCGCCGTCGCGGTGCGCGCCCTGGTACGCCTTGCGGCCGTTCGCGTGCCACCCCTCCGACGGCCCCCACGCCCGGTCGGCACGGTAGACCTCCCGATAGCGGACGAGACCGTTCTCGTGGAAGTAGTACCAAGCCCCTTCACCGATGCTCGGGCCGCCGCCCTCACCCGGGCCCCACCCGCCGAGGTAGCGGACGACGCCCGACGGGTACCACTCCGTCCAGAGCCCGACGGCTTGGCCGGAAACGACCGACCGGAGGAGCTTCAACCGACCGTTGGGGTGGCGATCGGCGACGACGCCGGTGAACGCGGCCTTGTCGGGGAGCGCCTCGAACGCCGCCGTCGTGAGCGTGTCGGGGAGCGCGGGCGTGGTCAGGTACCGGACGTCGTGGGTGCCGTGACCGTCCTGGGCCAGGGCCGCGAGCGGAGAGAGCAGGAGGGCAAACAAGAAGGGGCGCATCATGGGTCGAGGGCGAGTGCCCGTCGGAAGGCAGGGACAGCGTGGAGGTTGACCCAGTGGACGGTCGCGGCCGGGCCGACGCCCTCGCCCGCGTCCACAGTTGGGACGCCCGGGCCGGGCCGGTCCGTCGAGAAGAACAGGGCGCGGCCGTCGGGCGAGACCTCGGGGGAGTCCTCACGGTGGCGGGTGTTGACGGCCGGGCCGAGGTTCACGGGCTCGCCCCACCCGCCCGGCTGGCGGACGACGACGAACAGGTCGCTCCGGCCGAGCCCGCCCCGACCCTCGGAGGCGAAGATCAGCCACCGCCCCCCAGGATCGACGGCGACCCCGCTCTCGCGCTCGGCCGTGTTGAACGGGAGGAGCACCGGGGCGCGCCAGCTGCCCGCCCCGTCGGGCTCGGCGGCGTAGACGTCGCGCCGGCCGCCCCCGTCGTCCAGCCGCTCCGTCCAGAAGTAGAGGCGGCCGTCGAGGTCGGTCCGCGGGCTCGTCTCGTTGTGGACGTAGCGGACGCGGGCGTTCTCGGGCGTCTTCTGGCGGTTGAGGTCGGGCGCGTCGAGCGGAACGAACGAGGCGGCGTCGAGCGTGCCGCTGGCGTCGAGGTCGGCCGCCCACAGGTCGAAGTCGCCGGTCCGGGGCGGGAGCGAGCGGCCGTCGGCGTACCCGTAGTGGCCGGGGTGGGGCTTGATGTAGGAGAGGAAGAGGCGGCGACCGTCGGGCGAGACGTGGGGCCAGTCGGTCCGCCAGCCGGCCGTGGCCGCGACGCGCTCCGGCTCGGACCACGCGCCGTCGGCGTCGGACCACCGGGCGGCGTAGAGCTCCTGGATCGAGGAGTCCGGGCGGCTATAGTCCGGGGCGTGCCACAGGACGTAGTACGCCGTGCGGAGGTCGGGCGTGAACGTCGGCGTGTAGGTCCAGCCGTCGGCGCTGTGGAGCTCGGGCGCCCACTGCTCGGCGGTCGCTGGCGGTCGGTACCAGGCCGGTGCGCCGGCGGTGTCCGCAGCGACGGCGGGCGTGGACAGGCCCGGGTGGCTGGCCGTCCCGAGCGCCGAGAGCGGGGCGACGAGGGCGAGCGCGAGCGCGGCCGTGCCGAGCCCCGCGGCCCG
>CAZDFV010000124.1:0-9189 GCA_964504495.1 uncultured Rhodothermales bacterium | reverse complement strand
CTCGGGCGCGTCCTGGCCGCCGTCCTCCACAACGCCTGCGACGCCCTCGCCCACGGGCCCACCGGCGACGGGCAGGCCGCCCCGCCCGTCGCGCCGGCCGTGACCGTCCGCACGCGGCGCGAGGGGGGCGCCGTCGTCGTCGAGGTCGCGGACAACGGGCCGGGCATCCCCCAAGACCTCCACGGCCGCGTGTTCGAGCCGTTCTACACGACGAAGCCGCCGGGCGAGGGGACCGGCCTCGGCCTCTCGCTCGCCTACGAGATCGTGACGAACGGGTACGGCGGCGCGCTGGAAGTGGAGAGCGGGGAGGGCGAGGGGGCCGTCTTCAGGATCCGTCTGCCGGTGGGGGAGGGGGGCCGCGGCGAGTCGGAACAGTAGGGCCGCGCTTCGCCCGTCGGGCCCGCTGGCGGCGGACGCGGAGCGAGGGGGCGGGCCGCGGCGTAGGGGCCCCGGTCCCACGCGCCACCAGCCCCACGCCCATGCGCATCGCCATGCTCGCGCCGATCGCCTGGCGCGTGCCGCCCCGCCACTACGGCCCGTGGGAGCGCGTCGTGTCGCTCCTCACTGAGGGGCTCGTCGCCCTCGGCGTAGACGTCACGCTGTTCGCCACGCTCGACTCGGAGACGAGCGCGGCGCTCGACGGCGTCTGCCCGCGCCCGTACGAGGAGGACCCGGAGGTCGACGCTGGCGTGTGGGCGCCGCTCCACGTCGGCCACGCGTTCGAGCGGGCGGCGGACTTCGACCTCGTCCACAACCACTTCGACTTCGCCCCGCTCACGTACGCCGGGCTGGTGGAGACGCCGGTCGTGACCACGGTCCACGGGTTCTCGTCCGAAAGGATCCTGCCGGTCTACCGCCGCTACGCCGGGCGGACGCACTACGTCTCGATCTCGGACGCCGACCGGCACCCGGACCTCCCGTACGTCGCGACGGTCTGGCACGGGATCGACCTGCCGGCCTTCACCTTCCGCCCGGAGCCCGAGCGCGCGGACGGCGGCTACCTCCTCTTCTTCGGCCGCATCCACCCGGACAAGGGGGCCGCCGACGCTGTCGAGATCGCCCGCCAGTCGGGCCGACGGCTGGTCCTGGCGGGGATCGTCCAGGACGAGGCGTACTGGCGCGAGGCCGTCGAGCCGCACGTCGACGGCGACCGCGTGGTTTATGCCGGGAGCGTCGGTCCGGAGGCGCGCGACCGGCTGCTCGGCGGGGCGTCGGCACTCCTCCACATGATCCATTTCGACGAGCCGTTCGGGCTCAGCGTGGTCGAGGCCTTCGCGTGCGGGACGCCCGTCGTCGCCCGCCCGCGCGGGTCGATGCCCGAGATCGTCCGCGACGGCGTCGACGGGGCGCTCGTGGATACGGTGGGCGAGGCCGTCGAGCGGCTGGCGGAGGTCGAGGCCCTGGACCGGGCGGCGATTCGGGCCGGCGCTGAGGCGCGGTTCTCCCAGGAGCGGATGGCCCGCGACTACCTCGCCGTCTACGAGCGCGTCCTGGACGGCTGATGGAATCCACCGGCCTCTCGCGAACGCCTCGCGCTGTTGGCGGTACGCTCCGCCAGCCGACCGCCCCGTGCCCGACCGCCGCCCGACCTGCTCCTGCGGCCACGACCGCTACCACCACGCCAGCCGCGCGGATCTGACGTACGGGGCCGGCGGCTGGTTCGCCCTGTTCAACGGGATGTCGGGGACGCCCAAGCAGATCGTGTTCTCGTGCGCCGTCTGCGGCGAGACGTACGAGACCATGACCGACCCCGAGGTGCTCACGCAGTACCGGCGCTACCCCTACGTCCGCAAGCCCGAGGACGCATGACCCGCTGGCTCCCCGTTGTCCTCCTCCTCGCGGCCTCCGCCAGCAGTGCACAGGACACGCTCCGCGTGCCGCTGGCGGCCGTGCCGGGCACCGGCCCGTTCTCCATGCCCGCCGGCCCCGGCCAGTCCATCGAGGGGATCGGTCTCGGCCCGACCGGGCTCGACGACGCGCTCGGGGCGCAGGTCTACGAGGAGGCCGTGTGGGTCCCGGGCGCCGAGGGGTTCGCCCTTGTCACCTGGGCCGTCGCCGAGACGCCGGACGGCGCGCTCACGCTCTGGATCGACGCCGACGGCGACCGCGACCTGGCCGAGGAAGAGCCCTACGTCTACCCGCCGCTCGCCGTCCCCGAGGGCGGAGACGCCCGCCGGGCGGCGGCCGAGGCCAACGCGGCGGTTCGGCCCGATCCCGTCACGGTCCGCCACGGCGGGCGCGAGGCGCGCGTCACGCTGGAGCCGTTCCTCTACGCGGTCGACGAGGACGGCGCCCCGCTGCGGGACGCGGACGGGAGCCGGCAGGTGTTCGTCCGCGTCGGCCAGCACCACCGGGGGTGGGTGGAGATCGGCGGCGAGGCGTTCGACGTGTACCTCGACAGCGACGCGCCCCGGAGCATCGCCTACGCCGAGGGCGACACCCGCGTCTGGGTCGTCCCGGAGGGGACGGAGCCGACCGGCGAGCCGTACGGGTGGGGCGAGGCGTTCCGGGTCGGCGACCACACGGTCCGCCTCGTCGGGGTAGAGGCGGACGCCTCCGCGCTCGCGCTCGTCGTGGGCAGCGAGGCGCCGGACGCGGTCGGGACGCGCGTCGGGCAGACGGCCCCGCTCTTCGAGGCCCGGACGCTCGCCGGCGACACGCTCCGCCTGGCCGACCTCCGGGGCCGCTACGTGCTCCTCGAGTTCTGGGGGACGTGGTGCGCCCCGTGCGTCGCCTACGCCCCCGACCTCGCCGCGGCCTACGCCCGCTACCCGCGCGACCGGTTCGAGATCGTCGGCGTGGCCTCCGACGAGGCAAGCGCCGTCCGCCAGTTCGTCGAGGACGAGGGGCTCGGCTGGCCCCAGATCGTCGAGCCGAGCGGCGAGCGGGCGGTGACCAGTCTGTACGGCGTGAGCGGGTACCCGACGACGCTCCTCCTCGACCCCGAGGGGACGGTCATCTACCGGGGCCTGGGCTACGGCCCCCGCTCGGCCGCCCGGCTGGCGGCGGCGCTCGGCGAGTGACGGCCTGGCCCCAGCACAACGCGAGCGCCGCCGAGTGGGCGGACTGGCGGTGGCAGATGCGCCACCGCGTCTCCAGCCTCGGCGCGCTCGAACGGTACGTCCGGCCGACCGACAGCGAACGGGCGGCGGTCGAGGCCACCCGAGACGTGTTCCGGTGGACGATCACGCCGTACTACGCCAGCCTCATGGACCCGGTCGACCCCGGCTGCCCGGTCCGCCAGCAGGTCGTGCCGCAGGCGCCCGAGGTCGCGCCCGACGTCGTCGGCGTGGTCGACCCGCTCGACGAGGTCGGCCACAGCCCGGTCAAGAACCTCGTCCACAACTACCTCGACAAGGTCGCCTTCTGCGTCACGAGCGAGTGCGCCGTCTACTGCCGGTACTGCCTCCGCAAGCGGATCGTCGGCGACGCCGAGGCCATGATGCGGAAGGACGAACTCCGCGCGGGCCTCGCCTACCTCCGCGAGAACAGTCAGATCCGCGACGTCCTCCTCACCGGCGGCGACCCGCTCGTTTTTTCAGATGCGAACCTCGACTGGCTGCTCTCGGAGCTGCGCGACATCCCGCACGTCGAGATCGTCCGCCTCGGCTCGCGGCTGCCGGTCGTCAACCCGATGCGGATCACGCCGGAGTTGTGCGCCGTCCTCGCGCGGCACCACCCGGTCTGGCTGAACACGCACTTCAACCACCCGAAGGAGCTCACGCGCGAGGCCGCCGAGGCGTGCGCCCGGATGGCGGACGCGGGCGTGCCCGTCGGCAACCAGACGGTTCTCCTCGCCGGCGTCAACGACGACGCCGAGACGATGCGCGGGTTGTGCGAGGGCCTCGTGCGGATGCGCGTCCGGCCGTACTACCTCTACCAGGCTCAACTGATCGGCGGGACGGCCCACCTCCGCACGCCGATCGAGACGGGCATGGGCATCCTGCGCGCGCTCCGGGGCCACACGTCCGGGTTCGCCGTGCCGGCCTACGTCCTCGACACGCCCGACGGGAAGGTGCCGCTGACACGCGACTACGTCCTCGGCCGGGCCGGCGACTGGGTGGTGATGGAGACGACGCGCGGGACGCTCTGGGCCGAGCCGAACCCGCTCCCGGACGGGTACGAGCCGCCCGTCCGCCTCCCCGAGATCGAGATGCCCGAGGGCGTGCGGACGGTCCCGACCGGCGCGCCGCGCTTCGTCTACGGCGACGTCGAGCGATACGCATGACCGTCCGTCCCGAGAGACTGGCGGATGCCGACGCCGTCCGCCGCGTGACCCGGGCCGCGTTCGGCCGCGCCGACGAGGCCGACCTCGTGGACCGGCTCCGCCAGCGTGCCACGTTGTACCTCGCGCTCGTGGCCGAGGACGGAGGCGAGGTCGTTGGGCACACCGCGTTCAGCGCCGTCGCCCTGCGCCCGCCGCACGTCCGGCTGGCGGCGTTCGGGCTCGCGCCCATGTCCGTCCGCCCGGACCGCCAGCGGGGCGGGGTCGGGTCCGCGCTCGTCCGCGCCGGGCTGGCGGCGTGCCGCGACGCCGGGGCCGACGCGGTGTTCGTGCTCGGCCACCCGGCCTACTACCCCCGGTTCGGGTTCCGGCCAGCGGCGGACCACGGGGTCGGGAACGAGTACGGGGCCCCGCCCGAGGCGTTCATGGTCCTGGAGCTGACGCCTGGCGCGCTCGACGGCGTACGCGGGACGGCCGTGTACGACCCGGCCCTCGCCGGCTAGCGCCGCGCTCGCTGAGCGGCTGGCGGCCTCCGCCAGCGGGCCGTCGGGAGCGCCCTGACCTCCGCGCGGAGGCCGAACGGCACGGCCGGCCGCGCGTGCGACGCGCTCACCAACGCGCACCGCCGTGGCCGACAAGACCATCGACGACTGGCTCGACGAGACCGAGATCGACGAGTCCGTCATCCCCGACGACTACGCCGACTCCTACGACGACCCGACGCTCCGCTGGCGGCTCAAAGAGGCCATCCAGGCGAGCGGGAAGGGCGGCGACGAGGGCGACTGGTCTGCCCGGAAGGCCCAGCTCTTGACGCAGGAGTACGAGCGGCGCGGCGGCGGCTACACCGGCGACAAGGACGAGAGCCAGAAGAGTCTTGAGCGGTGGGGCAAGCAGGAGTGGCAGACGTCCGGGGGCTCGGCCGACGCCGCCTCCGGCGACCACATGAGCCGCTACCTCCCGCGCGACGCCTGGGCCCTCCTCCCCGAGAGCGCCCGGAAGGAGGCCGAGGAGACCAAGCAGAAGGCCGACCGCGCCGGCGACCAAACCGCCGAGTGGCCCGACCGCGTCGTCCGCACCATGTCCGAGCTGGGCCACGCCGAGGGCGACGGCCTCACGAAGGACGAGGTCATGGAGCGGGCCCAGGAGCTTGACGTCGAGGGCCGCAGCTCGATGACCAAGGACGAGTTGAAGGACGCCATCCTCGACGCCTACGACGACGACCCCGAGGGGGACGGGCCGACAAAGGAGGAGCTCTACGAGCGGGCGCAGGACCTCGACATCGAGGGCCGGAGCCAGATGGACAAGCAGGAGCTCCAGGACGCCGTCGACGAGGCCGAGAGCTAACCGAACGCCCCGCTGGCGGCCGGGACCACCAGCGGGGCGCGAGACCTGCGAATGACCGGCGCTACTTGCCGGTGAACAGCATGTCGCGGTAGGTCGGGAGCGGCCAGAGGTCGGCCGGGACCTCCTTCTCGAGCGCGTCGCAGGTGTCGCGGACCTTCTGCATGGCCGGGACCACCTTGTCCTTCATCGCCTTCGCCTCGTCCTTCGCCTTGTGGGCGGCCGTCCGGGCCTTGGCGAGCGTCCCGAGCGCCTTCCGCAGCGCGTTGACGTGGTCGACGACGCCGCTGGCGGTCTCCTTCGTCCCCGAGATGTCCAGGCCGAGATCCTCGACGACCTCGGCGGCCTCGCCCAGTTCGGCGAGGTAGCGGACGGCGGCCGGGAGCACGAGCGTCTTGGCGATCGACTCGGTCGTCGCCGCCTCCACGTTGAGCGTGAGGGCGTACTGCTCGGACAGGATCTCGGCCCGGCTCTCGAGCTCCGGCGCTGAGAGCACGTCGTAGCGCTCGAACACGGCCACGTTCTTGTCGTCCGTGATCGTCGCCAGCGCGTCGGGCGTCGTCTTCAGGTTGAGGAGGCCCCGGTCCTCGACGGCCTCCCGGTGCCACGCGTCCGAGTACCCGTCGCCGTTGAACACAATCGCCTTGTGCTCGCGGATCGACTCGGCGACGACGTCGCGGACGGCGGCCTCGACGGCCTTTTTCGACCGCTTCTTGCCCAGCTTGTCCTCCAGCTTCGAGGCCAGGTCGTCAATCGCCTCGGCCGTGATCGTGTTGAGGACGGTGAGCGGGAACGAGATGCTCTGCGACGAGCCGACCGCCCGGAACTCGAACTTGTTGCCGGTGAAGGCGAACGGGCTCGTCCGGTTCCGGTCGCCCGCGTGGCGCGGGAGCGTCGGGAGGACGGGGCTGCCCAGCCCGAGGAACCCCGACTTCAGGCTCTCCGTCGCCTCGCCGGCCTCGACGATCTGGTCGTAGACGTTCGTGAGCTGGTCGCCGAGGAAGATCGACAAGATGGCCGGGGGCGCCTCGTTCGCGCCGAGCCGGTGGTCGTTGGCTGCCGTCGCAATCGCCGCCCGCAGCAGGTCCTGGTGCGTGTGGACGGCCTGGATCACGGCCGTGCAGAAAAAGAGGAAGACGAGGTTCGAGTGCGGCGTGTCGCCCGGGTCGAGGAGGTTCAGCCCGGCGTCGGTCGACATCGACCAGTTGACGTGCTTGCCCGACCCGTTCACGCCGGCGAACGGCTTCTCGTGCAGGAGGCACGCCAGCCCGAACCGCTTGGCCGTCCGCTGCAGCGTCATCATGAGGAGCTGCTGGTGGTCGGCCGAGACGTTCGCGTTCTCGAAGATGGGCGCGATCTCGTACTGGCCCGGCGCCACCTCGTTGTGGCGCGTCGCAACGGGCACGCCGAGCGCGTAGAGCTCGCGCTCGACCGTGTTCATGAAGGCCATGATCCGCTCGGGGATCGACCCGAAGTAGTGGTCGTCGAACTCCTGCCCGCGCGGCGGGGCGGCGCCGACGAGCGTCCGCCCGGAGACGAGGAGGTCGGGCCGCTCCTCGAAAAAGGCCTCGTCGATCAGGAAGTACTCCTGCTCGCTCCCGCACGTCGCGTAGACGCGCCCGACCTCGTCGCCGAGGAGCGCGAGCGCCCGCGACGCCTGCCGGTTGAGGGCCTCCATCGACCGGAGGAGCGGGATCTTGTGGTCGAGGGCCTCGCCCGTCCACGACGCGAACCCCGTCGGGATGCAGAGCGTGGCGCTCCCGTTGTGCTCGACGAGGAAGGCCGGGCTCGTCGGGTCGTAGGCCGTGTAGCCGCGGGCCTCGAACGTCGCCCGGAGGCCGCCGCCCGGGAACGAGCTCGCGTCCGGCTCGCCCTGGACGAGCGCCTTCCCCGAGAACTCGGCGACGGCCCCGCCGCCCGCGTTCGGGGTGATGAAGCTGTCGTGCTTCTCGGCCGTCCGCCCGGTGAGGGGCTGGAACCAGTGGGTGTAGTGGGTCGCGCCGCGCTCGACGGCCCACTCCTTCATGGCGAGGGCCACGGCGTCGGCGACGGACTCGTCGAACGGCTCGCCGCGCTCGACGGTGGCCGTCAGGCGCTTGTAGACGGCCTTCGGGAGCCGGGCCTTCATCTCGGCCAGGCCGAACGTATTCTGGCCGAAGATGGCCTCGACGTCGGTCGGGGCGCCGTCGCCGCCGAGGGAGAGCGTGGGGGTGAGGGTGGGCATGGGGGTGGATGGGTTGGGGAGGGCTGGCGGCCGCCGCCAGCGGCTAGTCGGTGAGGGCGGGCTCGGGGAGCGGTTCGAGCGCCATCGGCTCGGCGCGGAGGTACGTGCTCTCCTTGTGCGTCGAGAGGACGAGGCTCGTCCGCGTGCCGCGGACGCCGGGGAGGGCCTGAAGCGCGGCCAGCAGCCGCTCGAGCGCCGTCGTGTTCCGCACGCGGACCTTCAAGACGTGCGAGCCGTCGCCGGTCACGGAGTGGAGCTCCTGGACCTCCTCCATCGCCGTCACGGCCGCGACGAACCCGGCGTAGTGGTCGCTCCCGGACGACTGGACGAAGACGAAGGCGGCCACGTCGTGCCCGATCCGCTTGGCGTCGAGGGCGGCGTGGTAGCCGGTCAGGACGCCGCGCTCCTCGAGCTTCCGCATCCGGTCGCTCACCGACGGGATCGACAGGCCGACGGCCTCGGCCACCTCCGTCCGCTTGATCCGCCCCTCACGCTGGAGGAGGTCGAGGATCTGGGCGTCGATGGCGTCGATCTTGTCCATGAGGCGGGCGGGGGTGAGGTCGAACGGAGACGAACCTACCCACGTGGCAGGGTTGTGGTAGGATCGGCCTAAAGAATTAATGCTAACGTGTGCCCGATCCTCCGACCTTTCACACGAGCGACGGCCGGGCTCGTCCCGGCGGTAGCTTCCGGCGTCGGGCTCGTAGCACAACGGTTAGTGCAGCCGGCTCATAACCGGACGGTTGCAGGTTCAAATCCTGCCGGGCCCACCCGCTCGGTCCCCCCCCCGCGGCTCAGGCCCAGCGGCCGGCCGCCCCCGCCAGCCGGTCGGCGAGGCCCGACGTCCGCCGCTGGCGGTGCGCGACGGCCCGCTCGACCTGGCCGCGCCCGCCGAACAGCGCCACCGACCGGCGCGCGCGCGTGGTCGCCGTGTAGAGCAACTCGCGCGTCAGGAGCCCGGCCCCCCGCGTCCCCGGCTCCGGCAGGACGACCCCGACGGCGTCGAACTCCGACCCCTGGCTCTTGTGGACCGTCAGCGCCCAGGCCGGCTCGCGGGCCGGCAGCCGCCCGTACGGGACGGCCCCGTGCTCGGGGAAGACGACGACGCGGCCGCCCCCCCGCCACCCGCACACGCCGACGTCGCCGTTCTGGAGCCCCGTCTCCCGGTCGTTGACCGTCACGAGGACGGGCCGACCGCGGTAGAACGGCTCGGCGTACGGGTTCCACCGGACGAGCCCCCCAGCCTGGAGCGCGCCCTCGACGGCCGCGTTGAGCCCCTCGACCCCACGCGGCCCGCGCCGGACGGCCGCGAGCAGGCGGAAGCGGCCGAGCGCGGCGAGCGCGTCGTCGGCGGTCTCGGCCCGGACCACGTCGCGCGCAAACGGGAGCGCCCACGCGA
>CAZDFV010000123.1:0-9220 GCA_964504495.1 uncultured Rhodothermales bacterium | reverse complement strand
GTTGCGCCGCCGGCCGGGCGCGGGGGGCGCTCCGGCCCGCCGAGGCCGGGCGCTTCATCAAATGCTCCCCGGCGGGGGCGGCCCTTGGTTGTCCGCGTCGGCCGGCGGCCGGTATCTTGGCGGCCCTCTCGCCCGCCGCCGGCCCGGCGCCTCACCCGACATGCTGGAGCCGTTCCTCTTCTTCGTGTTCGCCGTGTTCGCCGTCGCCGGCGCGCTCGGCATGCTCATCTCGCGGAGCCCCGTCGCCAGCGCGCTCTGGATGGTCCAGACGATGCTGGCGATCGCGTGCCTCTACCTCACGCTGAACGCGGCGTTTATCGGGGTCATCCAGGTGCTCGTCTACGCCGGGGCCATCATGGTCCTGTTCCTGTTCGTGATCATGCTCCTGAACCTGGAGGAGACGCCCCGGCTCAGCCAGTTCTCGCCGCTCCGGGCGCTCGCGTTCGTGGCCGGCGTCGGCGTGCTGGCGCTGCTGCTCACCGCCGTCGCGGCGCGCGTCGAGGGCGTCATGCCCGACGCGCCGGAGGCCATCGAGCCAGTCGCGGCCACGTCCGTCGAGGCGCTCGGCGTGGCGCTCCTGACCGAGCACGCCTTCTCGCTCGAGATGATCGGGGCCCTCCTCCTGGCCGCCACGATCGGCGCCGTCCTCCTCGCCAAAAAGCGATTCGTGTAGCGCCGGTACGCGGTACAGGGTACAGGGTACCCGCTGCGTCCGCCGCCCCGCCGTACCCCGTACCTGGTACCCCGTACCGCCCGCATGGCCCTCACCTGGTACCTCTCGCTCAGCGCCGTCCTGTTCACGATCGGCGTGCTGGGCGTGCTCCTCCGGCGGAACGTGATCGTCGTGTTCCTGTCCGTCGAGCTCATGCTGAACTCGGTGAACCTCACGCTCGTCGCCTTCAGCCAGGCCTTCGGCGACGTGGACGGGCAGATCCTGGTCTTCTTCGTGATCGCGGTCGCCGCCGCCGAGGCCGCCGTCGGGCTCGCGATCGTGATCGCCCTGTTCCGGAACAAGCTGACCGTCAACGTCGACGAGATCCGCCTTTTCCGCGGCTGACGCCGCTCCTGATTCGTGATCCGTGATGCGTGACCCCCTCACCCATCACGAATCACTCATCACGCATCACCCCTGATGGAACTCCTCGTCCGGCTCATCCTGCTCCCCCCGCTGCTCGTGGCGGCGTTCAACGGGATGATGGGCCTGTTCTCGCCGGGCTGGCGGAAGCAGGAGGGCGTGATCGGCGGGCTGGCGCTCGCGGCCGTGGCTGTCCCGTTCGCGGCCACGTGCGTGCTGTTCTTCGGGTTCGAGAGCCCCGAGGTCGTCCGGTACTTCACCTGGCTCACGGCGGGGACGCTCGAGGTGGACTTCGCCTACCGGATCGACCAACTCTCGCTCCTGATGACGATGATCGTCACGGGCGTGGGGTCGCTCATCCACCTGTACTCGATTGGGTACATGCACGGGGACTCGGGGTACTGGCGGTTTTTCGCCTACCTCAACCTGTTCATCTTCGCGATGCTCAACCTCGTGCTCGCGGAGAACCTGCTGGTCCTGTTCCTTGGGTGGGAGGGCGTCGGGCTGTGCTCGTACCTCCTCATCGGGTTCTGGTACACCGACCTGAAGAACTCGGCGGCGGCCAACAAGGCGTTCATCGTCAACAGGATCGGCGACTTCGCCTTCCTCCTGGCGATGTTCATCATCTTCCAGACCGTCACGAACGCGCCGGGCTTCGTGGGCACGTTCGGGCTCGACTTCGCCACGCTCTTCCAGCCGGAGACCCTGGCGCTCTTCGCCGGCGACACGGGCTTCGCCGTCGTCGTCCTCCTCTTTATCGGGGCGACGGGCAAGAGCGCGCAGATCCCCCTTTTCGTGTGGCTCCCGGACGCGATGGCCGGGCCGACGCCGGTGAGCGCCCTGATCCACGCGGCGACGATGGTCACCAGCGGCCTGTACCTCCTCGCGCGGCTCAGCCCGGTCGTCCTGCTGGCGCCGGGCGCGATGACGATCATTGCCTGGGTCGGCGCGATCACGGCCATCATGGCGGCGACCGTCGCCATCACCCAGAACGACATCAAGAAGGTCCTGGCGTACTCGACGGTGTCGCAACTCGGGTACATGTTTATGGCGGCGGGCGTGGGGGCCTTTTTCGTCGCCATCTTCCACGTGATGACGCACGCTTTTTTCAAGGCGTGCCTGTTCCTCGGGTCCGGGAGCGTGATCCACTCGATGCACCACGTCGAGCACGAGCTGGAGCACAAGGGGCTGATCCCCAGCCACCACGGGCCGGGCGACCACGGCCAGCCGCTCGACTCGGAGGCGGCGAACGACCCGTTCAAGGAGGAGGGCGGGGCCTTCGCCGAGGACGCCAAGCGCCGCCAGCCGAGCGCGACCCCGCAGTCGGCCCTCCTCCCGTACGACGGCCCGTTCGACGCTCAGGACATGCGGACAATGGGCGGGCTCGGCAAATACATGCCGTCGACGCGCTGGACCTTCCTGATCGCCACGCTGGCGATCGCGGGGCTGCCCGGCCTCTCGGGGTTCTTCTCGAAGGACGAGATCCTGTTCAAGGCGTTCGAGTACGGCTACGACGGCCACTTTTTCACCGGCTACGGCGTGTGGATCGTCGGCCTCGTCACGGCGCTCCTGACGGCGATCTACATGGGGCGGGCCTACCTCCTCACGTTCGAGGGGAGCCCGCGCTGGCCCGGCTCGATGGACGTCCACCCGCACGAGAGCCCGTGGACGATGACCGTCCCGCTCTGGGTGCTCGCCGGCCTCTCGGTCGTCGGCGGGTTCTTGGGGCTGCCGCCCGTGATCGCAGAGCTGCTGGGGACGGAAAGCTGGATCCACCACTGGCTCGGGCTGAAGTACGGCGGGCCCGTCGCCGAGCTGGCGCACGAGGATCTCCCGCCGCACTGGATCGAGTGGACGCTTCTCGGGGTCGGTAGCGCGATCGCGATCGTCGGCCTGTTCGTCGCGTGGGGCGGGTTCAAGTTTGGCCGGCGCGGGCCGGAGGCCGACCGTCGAGTAAGCCGCCTGCTCGGTCCGATCTACACGGGCGCCAGCCACAAGTGGGGGTGGGACCGGTTCTACGAGCTCACCTTTATCCGGGCCGTCGTGGACGGGGCGCGCAAGGTGTTCGCCCCGTTCGACAAGAACGTCGTGGACGGGGCCGTGATGGGGACGGCCCGGACCGTCCGCAACGCGGCCGGCGACCTCCGGGGGGCGCAGACGGGCGTCGTCCAGACGTACGCGCTCGCGGTCGTGATCGGCGTCGTCGGCGTCGTCGCCCTCCTCCTCTTCGTTTGATGCGGGTACCGGGTACCGGGTACGGGGTACGGGCGCGCTCCGAGAGGGGTGCCCCCCGCCGTGTACCGCGTACCGCGTACCCCGTACCTGCTCGCTAAATGGCCGACGCCCCCTGGCTCCTCTCGCTCGTCATCTTCCTGCCCGCGATCGGCGCGCTCGCCGTGCTGCTGGCGCCCGGCGTGAGCGCCGTCCGGTGGACGGCCCTGGCCGTGACGACGGTGACGTTCGTGCTCTCGCTCGGGCTCTGGCTCGGGTTCGACGCGGCCGTCTCGACCGCGCTCGCGCCTCAGATGGCGACGCGCGTGCCGTGGTTCGGCACGATTGACATCAGCTACTACGTCGGCGTCGACGGGCTGAACCTGTTGCTGTTGTTGCTCACGACGTTGCTGGGGCCCATCGTGGTCTTGTCGTCGTGGACGTACATCGGGAAGGCGCACAAGGGGTACTACGCCCTCATCCTCCTGCTCCAGACCGGCGTGCTCGGCGTGTTCGCCGCGTTCGACGTTTTCTTGTTCTACATCTTCTTCGAGCTAACGCTCATCCCGATGGTGTTCATCATCGGGATCTGGGGCGGGGAGGACCGGATTTATGCGGCCGTCAAGTTCGTGCTCTACACGCTCGTCGGGTCGCTCCTCATGCTCGTCGGCGTGATCTGGCTGGGGTTCGAGGCCGGCGACGCCGTGAACGGCGGCGTGTTCACGACCGACTGGTACAAGCTGGTCCAGTTCGGCGTGCCGCTCGGGGCGCAGTACGGGCTGTTCATCCTGTTCGGGCTGGCGTTTGCGATCAAGGTCCCGCTCTTCCCGCTCCACACGTGGCTCCCGGACGCCCACACGCAGGCGCCGACGGGCGGCTCGGTCGTCCTGGCCGGCGTGCTCCTGAAGATGGGGACGTACGGGCTGCTCCGGTTTGTCGTCCCGTTCTTCCCGAACGCCAGCGCCGAGCTGGCGCCCTACGTCGCCGTGCTCGCCGTCGTCGGGATCGTCTACGGCGCGCTTGTCGCGTTCGCCCAGACCGACGTCAAAAAGCTCGTCGCCTACTCGTCGGTCTCGCACCTCGGGTTCGTCGTCCTCGGCGTGTTCGCGTTCGAGACCGTCGCCGTGCAGGGGGCGCTGATCCAGATGGTGAACCACGGGATCTCGACGGGCGCGCTCTTCCTCATCATCGGGATGATGGTCGAGCGTCGGCACACGCGGGCGATGGCGGATTACGGCGGGATCGCCAAGAGCGTCCCCGTCCTGACCTTCTTCATGCTGTTCAGCGTGTTCGCGTCGGCGGGCCTGCCTGGGCTGAACGGGTTCGTGGGCGAGTTCATGATCCTCATCGGGTCCTGGAACTCGCCGACGGTCGGGAACCCGTGGATCGTTGGGATCGCCACGACGGGCGTCATCTTCGCCGCCGTCTACCTCCTGTGGATGGTCTACGGCACGTTCTTCGGCGAATTGACGGACGAGGCGAACGCGACGATGAAGGACCTGAACGGACGTGAGATCGGGCTCCTCCTCCCGCTGGCGGTGCTCATGGTCGTCCTCGGGTTCTGGCCGGCCCCGTTCCTCCAGCAGTCCGAGCGGGCGGTCCGCTCGGTGATCCAGACGGCCGAGGTCAAGGCGGCGGCGGTCGAGGCGGCGGAGGCCGCCGGCGACGGCGTGGCCGTGGTTGTCCCCGTCGCGTGGCCGGTCGACGTCGTCGCCGTCCCGGTCGTGCCCGTCGTCCCTGAGTAGCCGCCGCCCTTATGCCCCGCGTCCCCGCGCTCTTCGCGCTCCTCCTCGTCCTCCTCGTGGCGCCCGCCAGCGCGCAGGACGCCGACGCGGTCGCCGCCCAGGCCGACGCCGTCGAAGAGAACGAGGGGCTGATCCAAGAGCCGGAGTTCGACGAGGTGCTCCCCGGCGACGGGCCCGAGGGCGAGACGGTGATGGAGGGTGAGGACGTCGCGCTCGACGAGGGCGAGGGCGTCCACGGCGACGCCGACAGCCACGGCGAGGACCACCCGCCGCCGCCGTTCTGGCTCGTGATCCCGTTCGGCGTGCTCTTGCTGATGATCGCGACGGGGCCGCTGTTCTACCCGCACTTCTGGCACCACTACTACCCGCACGTGGCCGTCGGGCTGGGCGCGCTCGTGGCCGCGATCTACGTCTTCCTCCTCCACGACACGCTCCCGCTCGTCCACGCGGCCGAGGAGTACTTCTCGTTTATCGCCCTCCTGGGGGCCCTGTTCGTCGCGTCCGGCACGATCCTCATCCGCACCGACTACGCGGGGACGCCCACGACGAACGCGGCGCTCCTCCTCATCGGAGCCGTCCTGAGCAACTTTATCGGGACGACCGGCGCCTCGATGCTTCTTATCCGCCCCTACATGCGGCTCAACGCCGGGCGGATCAAGGCGTACCACATCGTCTTCTTCATCTTCATCGTCTCGAACGTCGGTGGGGCGCTGACGCCGATCGGCGACCCGCCGCTCTTCCTGGGCTTCTTGCGCGGCGTCCCGTTCTTCTGGACGGTCACGAGCGTGTGGTACATCTGGATCCCCACGCTGCTCGCGATCACGGCCGTGTTCTACGTGATCGACAGCCGGAACAAGCTGGAGAGCCGGCGCGAGTTCATGGAGGCCGCCGGCGCGGACGTCGAGCCGGGCGAGGGCGAGGGCAAGGTGTTCCCGGTCGAGGAGGTCCACACGCGGAAACACATCGACATCACGGGGAAGGCCGGGTTCGGGTGGCTGGCGGTCGTGATCGCGGCGGTGTTTATCGACCCGAACATCTTCGGGTGGGTCCCGGACCTCCACGAGATCGCGCACCTCCCGTTCGGGATCCGCGAGGTCATCATGCTCGGCGTCTGCGTCGCGGCCTACAAGACGGCCAAGCCGGAGGCGCTCAAGGGGAACGACTTCAACTTCGAGCCGATCCGCGAGGTCGGCTTCCTCTTTATCGGCATCTTCCTGACGATGCAGCCGGCGCTCACGCTCATCGGCCAGTGGGCGCAGACGAACGCCGACACGATCGGGGTCACGACGTTCTACTTCGGGACGGGCATCCTCTCGGGCGTTCTTGACAACGCGCCGACGTACGTGAGCTTCCTGAGCGCGGCGATGGGCAAGTTCGGGCTCGACGTCAACGTCCCGACGCTCGTCAACGAGTTCGCCGTCGGGTCGATTGAGACGGCGTTCTACCTCCAGGCGATTTCGGTCGCGGCGGTCTTCTTCGGGGCCCTCACCTACATCGGGAACGGGCCGAACTTCATGGTCAAGGCGATCGCCGAGTCGGCCGAGGTCGAGACGCCGTCGTTCGTGGCCTACGTGGTCAAGTACTCGATCCCGGTCCTCATCCCGATCTACATCGTCGTCTGGCTCGTGTTCTACAGCGGGTGGGTGCTCCCGACGCCCGAGGCCGCTGAAGGCACGGCCGCGCTCCTCGACGCCGCCCGCACGGCGCCCGGCCTCTTGTTGAACTTCTAGGGTACGGGGTACACGGTACGAGGTACGGGCTATGGTGGCCCTGCCAGCGTACCCCGTACCCCGTACCCCGTACCCACCGATGCCCGCCCGCACGCCCCTCTCCGACAGCGCGATCGACGCCGCCCTCCCGGCCGGCTGGCGCCGCCAGTCGGGCGACGGCGACGAGAACCGGATCGAGCGGGCGTTCACGTTCGGCAGCTTCCGCGAGGCGTTCGCGTTCCTCACGCGCGTGGCCTTCGAGGCCGAGGCGATGGACCACCACCCCGAGATCTGGAACGTCTACGACCGGGTCCGCCTCGCGCTCTCGACGCACGACGCGGGCAACCGCGTGACCGAGACCGACACCGCGCTCGCCGAGCGGATCAACGCGCTCGCCCCCGCCGCCTAGCGGCCCCCGCATGTACGACCACTTCCTCGCCGACGTCGCCGCCACCGGCCCGATCTTGTTCGTGGCCGCGCTCGGCGTCGCCGTCGTCCTCCTGGACTCGTTCCGGAACGACAGCCCCCTGATCCCGTGGCTCGCGGGCGGCGGGCTCGTCCTCGCCGGCGTATGGCAGGCGTTCCAGATCGGGGCGCCGGGGATCGCCTTTGCCGGGCAGGTCTACGTCGGCGGCGTGGCGGCGATTGCGAACGTGATCGTCCTGATCGGCGCGCTGGGCGGGCTCGTGCTGACCGTCCCGTACCTCACGAAGCTGGGCCGCAACTTCGGCGAGGTCCACGCGCTCATCCTGTTCTCGACGGCGGGGATGATGACGCTCGCCAGCGCCGGGAGCCTCGTGACGCTCTTCGTCGGGCTGGAGACGATGTCGGTCTGCCTCTACGTGCTCACCGGCCTCGTCCGCGAGGAGTCGACGGCGAACGAGAGCGCGCTGAAGTACTTCCTGCTCGGAGCCTTCTCGACCGGGTTCTTCCTCTACGGCCTCGCCCTGATGTACGGGGCGACGGAGACGATGATGCTGGCCGAGCTGGCCCCGAACCTCCTCCTCACCGGCCGGAACGGGCTGTTCCTGGCCGGCGTCGGGCTCCTGCTCGTCGGGTTCTTCTTCAAGGTGAGCGCCGTCCCGTTCCACATGTGGACGCCCGACGTGTACCAGGGGGCCCCGACCTCGCTCACGGCCTTTATGTCGACGGCCTCGAAGGCGGCCGTGTTCGCCGCGCTCGCCGTCGTCCTCGCGCGCGCGCTCCCCGCCGACTTGGTGGACGGGACGGTCCAGCTCGTGCTCGCCGTCGTGGCGGCGGTGACGATGGTGGCCGGCAACGTGCTCGCCGTCGTGCAGACGAACGTGAAGCGGATGCTGGCCTACTCGTCGGTCGCGCACGCGGGCTACATCCTCGCCGGGCTGGCGGCGGGGACGGCCGCGGGCTACGGGGCGGCCCTGTTCTACCTCCTCGCGTACACGCTCATGAACCTGGGCGCCTTCGGCGTGATCGGCGCGCTCGAGTGGGACGGCGAGCAGGGGGCCGACCAGGACCTCGACAGCCTGGCCGGCGTGGGCTACCGGAAGCCGTTCCTCGGCGTGGCGATGGGCGTGTTCATGTTCGCCCTCACCGGCTTCCCGCCGCTCGCCGGCTTTATCGGCAAGTTCCTCGTGTTCTCGGCCGCCGTCGAGGCCGGGCTCGTGTGGCTCGCCATCCTCGGCGTGCTCGCCTCGGTCGTGAGCGGGTACTACTACCTCCGCGTCCTCGTCGTCATGTGGATGCGGTCGCCGGACGAGGCCCCCGACAACGCCCGCCAGCCGTTCCCCGTGGGGACGGCCACGGCCGTCGTCGTCGCGCTCTGCGCCGTCGGGCTCCTCGCGCTCGGCGTGCTCCCGGCGTTCGCGATCGACGCCACGGCCGCCGTGTTCGGCCCGGACGCCGTGCTCGCGGCGGCGCCGTAGGCGGGCGGTACGGGGTACTCGGTACGAGGTACGGCCTCGTCCGCGTGCCCCGCACCTCGTACCCCGTACCTCATGACCGCCCTCCTCCGCGAGTACCTCCCGACAGCCCCGGACCTCGGGCTCTACGTGGCCCCGGACATCCCGGACGCCAAGCTCCGCAACGCGCTCCGGGACTACGCCTCGGACGTGGAGGCCGGCGACGTCGTCGCCCTCTACGACGCGACGCGGCTGGGCTCGGCCCGGGACGGCGCCGTGTTCCTGGCCGACCGGGTCGTGTTCCAGAACAACGACCTCCAGCCGGCCCGGACCGTCCGCTACGAGGACGTCGTCGGCGTCCGCGCAAAGCGGAAGCTGCTCGGCGGGCGCGAGGTGGAGCTGGACGTGAACCGCGGCCGGGCAACCGTCACCGAAACGCTCGACTTTTCGGGCCAGCCCGGCGCCGCTGAGTACGTCGAGCGGTTCCTCCAACAGGCCCTCGCGCTCGGCGCCCGGGCCCCGCGCCCCGACCCGACGGCCGGGGGCGCGACCGACCGCCAGGCCGTCGAGGCCGCGCTCGACCGGCTCGTCGCGCTCGGCCGG
>CAZDFV010000122.1:0-9237 GCA_964504495.1 uncultured Rhodothermales bacterium | reverse complement strand
GGCGCCGTCGGCGCCTCGGCCTCGGTCTCGACCGGGGCGATCAGGCGGTACCCCCGCTTCCGGATCGTCTCGACGTAGCGGGGGGAGCGGGCCTTGTCGCCGAGCGCCTTCCTCAGCTCCGAGATGCACCGGGCCAGGACGTCGTCGGTCACGACGGTCCCGGTCCAGACCTCGGCCATGAAGTCGTCCTTGGTCACGGTCTCGCCGGGCCGCGTGGCCATGCAGGCGAGGACCTCCATCACCTTCGGCTCGAGCTTCCGGACGGTCTCGCCCCGCGCGATCCGGTTCCCCATCGGGTCGGCGGTCCACTCGCCCACCCGGAACGGGTCGGTGAGCGGGGGGGCGTCCGAGTCCGTCTGGACCGGGTCCATCACGTACGTCGTTGGAGGAGTGCCACGGGGTGCCAGGCCGTCAACGCGGGGGGCGCCCTCGTCGTGCCCCGGCGGGGCCGGCGAGCGGGCAGGATACGAGCGGGGCCCCGACCGTGGTATGAGGAACGCCCGGACCCCCGCACTCCGAAAGTATGGGACCAACGCGTTACCCCGGAGCGGGTTGAGCGCCGCCCTCAGGAAAGCATCAGGGTCCCCGCAGCCCGTCCCCACGGGGCGCCGGCCCGCCGTCCGCATCTTTGCGACCGCGCCGCCTCCCGTCCCCTCTCCCTCTCACCCCGGGCGGCCGCTGTTCTGACTACGAGCGCGTGGGGAATCGTGAGCCACCCCACACGCTCGGAGAGGCCGGCGCGTACCCACCACCGCCGGCCCGTCGGGGCCTCGAGCCCCTCCCGGCCCCCGCCCCGTGACGTCGTCGGGGCGGGGGCTCGGTGGTTCTGGGCGGCTGGCGGCCGCTGCGGGCGCCGCCCGCTACTCGGCTTGGTAGACCGGCGCGCCGTCGAGGTACGTCGCCAGCACGCGGGCGTCGAGGATCTCCTCGGGCGGGACGGCCATGACGTCCGACGAGAGGACGACGAAGTCGGCCCGCTTGCCCGGCTCGATGCTGCCCACCTCGTCTTCCATGAAGGCGGCGGTTGCGGCGTCGAGGGTGAACCCGCGGAGGGCCTCGGCGCGCGTGAGCGCCTGGTTGCCATACCACCCGCCGGCCGGGGCGTCGTCGGCGTCCTGGCGGGTCACGGCGGCGTGGAACCCGAGGAGCGGGTCCACGCGCTCGACGGGGAAGTCGCTCCCGAGCGCGAGCCGGGCCCCGGCGTCGACGAGCCGGCGCCAGGCGTAGGCCCCGCGCACGCGGTCGGGCCCGACGCGGGCCTCGGCCCACGGCATGTCGCTCGTCGCGTGCGTCGGCTGGACGCTCGCGATCACGCCCAGCTCGGCGAACCGCGGGAGGTCGTCGAGGGCGACGACCTGGGCGTGCTCGACGCGGTGCCGCCCGGGCCCGCCGCCCGTGGCCTCGATGGCCGCCTCGTAGGCGTCGAGGACCACGCGGTTGCCCCGGTCCCCGATCGCGTGCGTGTTGACCTGGAGCCCGCACCGCATCGCCCGCTCGACCGTCTCGCGGAGGGCGTCGGGGTCGCGGAAGAGGAGGCCCCGGTTGCCGGGCGCGTCGGCGTAGTCGGTGAGGAGGGCGGCGCCCCGGCTCCCGAGCGCGCCGTCGGCGTAGACCTTGACCGACCGCACGAGGAGCCGGTCGCTGGCGCCCAGGTCCTCGCCCGCCGCCAGCCGCTCGCACGCCGCGTCGAGGTCGTCCACCGAGACCATCGCGTAGTTGCGGATCGGGAACTGGCCCTGGTCGATGGCGGCCTGGTACAGGTCAAGGGCTCCCAGGGGGACGCCGGCCTCGTGGACGCCCGTCAGCCCGTGCCGCGTGGTCTCGGCGAGGGCCCGCCTCAGCGCTTCCTCATAGAACGCGGCGTCGGGCGCGGGGAGGGCCCGGGCCACGAGCCCTTCTGCGGCGTCGATGAAGACGCCCGTCGGGCGGTCACGGGCGTCGCGGATCACGGCCCCGCCCTCGGGGTCGGCCGGGGCGGGCGCGTCGGGGTCGAGGCCGGCGGCGCGGAGGGCGGCCGTGTTGGCCCAGGCCGCGTGCCCGTCGATCCGCCCGAGCCAGACGGGCCGGTCGGGGAAGGCCGCGTCGAGGTCGGCGCGCGTGGGGAAGGCGCCTTCGGGCCGGCCGCCCGGCCCGTCGTCCCAGTCGTTCTGGTCCCACCCGCGCCCCGTGATCCAAGCGCCGTCGGGGAGCGTGGCTGAAAAGTCGCGCAGCCGCTCGACGACCTCGTCGACCGAGGCCGTCCCCACGAGGTCGGCCTGGAGGAGCGCCTCGCCGAGCCCGAGGAGGTGGGCGTGCGCGTCGATCAGGCCGGGCACGACCGTCCGCCCGTCCATACTGATGCGCGGCCAGTCGGCGCGGCCCGCCAGTACGTCCGCCTCGGTCCCGACGGCGACGAACCGGCTGTCCTCGACGGCGAACGCCTCGGCCGTGGGCCGGTCCTCGTCGACGGTGTAGACGCGGGCGTCGTGGACGACGTAGCGGTCGGGCGCGCCGCTGGCGGCGGGGCCGGGCGTCTGGGCGGCGGCGAGCGCAGGCGCGAGGGCGGCGAGGGCGAGGAGGCGGGTCATGAGCGGCGGTGCGGCGGGTCCGCAAGATCGCGCCCGCGGCCTGCTGTCGGGGCTCGTCGCCAGCGAGGCGCGCTCTGCCCCACCCCTCACCCTCGCCCAGGGCAGGCACGCGCACCGACCGTCCTCGACGGCGTCACGGCGTGCGCTTACGGCGCGTCGGGCACGACGACCACGGCGTCGGCTACGACGCCGCCCTCGACGATGAGCCAGGGGCCGCCCCCGTCCGCAACGCCGTAGAGCGTGACCGGCCAGCGCCGCCGGGTCCGCTCCTCCCTCCGGTAGACGGCGTAGACGCCCGTCCCGTCCGGGAGGAGCCGGAGCGGCAGCGCTGACTCCCCGGCGGCGCCCTCGACGCGGGCGACCTCAACCGGCGGGCGCCCGGTCGCCGCCCGCACGATCCGGTACCGACTCGCGCTGGCGTCGTACGTCGAGACAAGGCAGCCAGCGTCCGGCGCGCAGGCGTACGCCAAGACGCGCTCGTCCGGCCCGACCTGGAGCACGAGGTCGGGACCGCCCCCGCCCCCGCCCTCGACGTCGGCGCGGTAGAGGGCCTCTGCGTCCCCGTCCGGCGCGACGTAGTAGACCGCCGGGTCCGCGAAGACGTAGCTCGCCACGGGCCCCGGCGAGACCAGCACGGCGTCGCCGGTCTCGAGGTCCACGCGGACGAGCGCGCGCGGGCCCTGCGGTTCGGACGGGTACGGCCGCCAGTCGGGCCGGCGCGGCCACCGGCCGAGCTCGGACGGCTCGGACAGGAGCGGGCCTGGAGCCGGCGACGGGGCCGTCCCGTCCGTGCTCCACGCTTCTCCCGACGCCTGGACCGCCACCAAGACGGACCGGCCTCCCCGGGGGAACGAGAGGTCGGCGTTCCAGTGCGTCGTGACGAGGTCCGTCGGGCGCGTGGTCTCGGTCTCGACGTCGAGCACGGTCACACGGTGGGCGTGCCCCTCGACGTCGCCGGCCTCGGTCGAGTAGACGACCCACCGGGCGGGGTCGCTGATGCCGAGGACGCCGGAGCCGGCGGGATGAGTGCGGGGGACCGTGCCCTCCCGCCCGGGGAAGAGCGTCACGAGGCCGAGCGACGGCGCGCGGAGGCGGGCGGCCACGAACGGCTCGCCAGACCGGACCACGACGTCGGCCGTGTACACGTCGGGGTCCGGCGGGAGCGCCTCTCGGACCGTCCCCGCGGTCGCGTCGTGGACGGCGAGGGTGTGGCCTTCCGGCGTGCTGCCCCAGACGAGAACGGCCTCGGGACCGGCTCCGACCGGACCCGCCCGGGTGGTCCACCCTTTGCGTGGGGGCGGGAGCGGCCGGCACACCGGGTCGGCCACCGAGCACAGGGCGTCCGCCCAGCGCTGCCGGAGCCCGACGTGCCCCTCGCCAACGAACGCGACCGCCGTCGCGTGGTCGTCCCGGAACGTGCCGAGCACGCGGGCCGGCCCGCCCGCTACGGGCGCGTAGAACAGCCGCGACGGCGTCTGGCCGACCGTCGGCGTGACCCAAGCCAGGCCCGCCCCCGACGGCGAGACCTCGATGAGGGCCGGGGGGCGTCGGCCGTACGACTCGACCGTCGCCAGCCGGACCTCCGGGGCGTCGGGCCGGAGCGGGCGGACCGCGTACGTCAGCGAGTCGGCTTCGTCGTCGATGACCGCGTACGCGACGGCGGCCGGCTGTGCCGAGGCCGGCCAGCCGAGCACGGCGAGCAGCGCGAGGAGGAGGGGACGCACGGTGGAGACGGAACGCCGCCGTGTCGGCGGGTCCGCAAGATCGCCCGTCCCGCTGGCGACGGCTCCCGCCAGCCGGAGCGACCCCTGCGCGCCCTCCTCCCACACTCTTCGCCCGGCCCGTCCGCGCGTGCCGATAGCTTCGCCTCATGCTCGTCCTCCGAGACCTCCACCTCGCCTTCGGCGGCCGCGTCCTCTTCGACGGGCTGGGGTGGACCGTCCGCGCGGGCGAGCGGGTCGGGCTCGTCGGGCCGAACGGGGCCGGCAAGTCCACGCTCCTCCGCGTGATCGCGGGCGAGCAGTCCGTCGACGCCGGCGAGGTCGTCCGCGAGGGCGGGGCGACGGTCGGGTTTCTGCGCCAGGACACCCAGGAGCAGGACGTGACCGCGAGCCCGCTGGAGGACGCCCTCCACGCCTTCGACGACGTCCTCCGGCTGGAGGCCGAGGCGCGCAGTCTCACCGCCGCGATGGAGGCCCACGCCGACCACACGAGCGACGACTACTTCAAGCTGGTCGAGCGGTTTTCGAAGGTCCAGGACCGGCTCGTCACGCGCGAGGCGCACACGGCCGAGGCCCGGACCGCCGCCGTCCTCAGCGGCCTCGGCTTCTCGGAGGAGGAGATGCGCCGGCCGCTCTCCACGTTCTCGGGTGGCTGGCGGATGCGCGTGGCGCTGGCCCGCCTCCTCCTCGGCGAGCCCGACGTGCTCTTGCTCGACGAGCCGACGAACCACCTCGACATCGAGTCCATCGACTGGCTCGAGGAGTACCTCACGACGTATCCGGGCGCCGTCGTCCTCGTCAGCCACGACCGCTACTTCCTCGACCGGATGACGACGGCGACGGCCGACCTCGTCCGCGGCCAGATCGACAGCTACCCGGGCAACTACGCGCACTACCTGGAGGCCCGCGTCGAGCGCCGCCAGCACTGGCAGGCCCGCTACGACAACCAGCAAAAGGAGATCGCCGAGGCCGAGCGGTTTATCGCCCGGTTCCGCGCCAAGGCCACGAAGGCGAAGCAGGCCCAGAGCCGGATCAAGATGCTGGAGCGGCTGGAGCGGATCCCGCCGCCCCCGCCGCTCGCCGCGCAGATCCGCTTCCGCTTTCCCGAGCCGCCGCCGTCGGGCCGCCAGGTCGTCGAGATCGGGGAGTTCTCAAAGGCGTACCCCGCGCCCGAGGGCGGCGAGACGGCCGTCTTCGAGGACGCCGGGCCGCTCCTCCTGGAGCGCGGCGACAAAGTCGCGCTCGTCGGGAAGAACGGGGCCGGCAAGTCCACGCTCGCCCGGATGCTCCTCGGCACAGAGCCGTTCAGGGGCGAGCGCCGGCAGGACCCGCGCGCCGAGATCGCCCACTTCGCGCAGCACCAGGCCGAGGCCCTGGAGCCCAGCCACACCGTCTTCCAGTCGATCCAGGAGCGCTCGCGCGGGCACTCCGACACCGAGCTCCGCGGCCTCCTCGGCGCCTTCCTCTTCTCGGGCGAGGACGCCGAAAAGGAGGTTTCGGTCCTCTCCGGCGGCGAGCGCTCCCGCCTCGCCCTCGCGCGGACGCTCTTGTCACCGGCCAACGTCCTCGTCCTCGACGAGCCGACCAACCACCTCGACCTCGTCTCCAAACAAGTCCTCGCCGAGGCGCTCCGCCAGTACACCGGCACGTTCGTCCTCGTCAGCCACGACCGGGCCTTTATCGACGCCGTCGCCGAGGGCGTGTGGTACGTCGAGGGGGGGGGCGTCACGACGTACCGGGGCACCTACTCGGAGGCCCAGTGGCAGCGCGAGAAGGGAACGGCCAGCCGGCTGGCGCCCTCCACGAACGGGGCCGCCTCGGGCGACGGGGCCGCCCGGCCCGCTAGCGCGCCGGCGAAGTCCGCCAGCCCGGCGAAGCCGAACGGCGGCAAGAAGTCGAAGGAGGAAAAACGGCGCGAGGCCGAGGCCCGGAACAAGCTCTACCGGATGATGAAGAGCGGGACGGTCCCCTCGGCCAAGGAGCTGGGGCCGGACCTCGCCGCGCGGGCACTCGACCTCCTCGAGCAGTCGGTCACGGAGAAGGAGGAGGAGCGGGACCGCCTGGAGGCGCAGATGGCCGACCCGGACCTCTACGCCAAGCCCGCCGAGTTCCAGAAGACGATGGAGGCGTTCGCCACGGCCGAGGCCGAGCTGAAGGCGCTCATGGGACGGTGGGAGCGGCTGGCGGCCCAGGTCGAGGCCCTCGCCTAGCGGCTCCGTCGCAACCCTTTAGGAGGCCGAGAGTACACGGGTTGAGAGAGACACCGTCAAACATGGCCTTCCCTCCCGACCCCCGCCAGCCCGGACCCCCGCCGGAGCCTTCGCCGGACGCCGAGCGCGGCTCGGAGCCCAGAGAGAGCGAGTACGGCGATTACTCTTACGACGACTACCGTTCCCACTACACACGTGGGGAGCAGGATCGGGAATCGGGAGATCGTCACGCTCCTCTGCCCTATGCGTCGGCGCCCCATGCCGACGCGATGACAGACGAGGCTGTCCTGGAGGTCGTCCGCGGTCAGCTAGCGCGTCTCGACCGTGAGGTCCAGGACCTGTCCGCAACGACGCGGCGGACGGTCGCCCGGATCGACGCACTTCTGGGAGCGGGTGGCTAACGTAACCGACCTCCTGGAGCGGGTCTTCACCTTGACCTCCAACGTGGCGGACCTGAAGGACCAAGTCCGCCAGCTGAACGAGCGCGTCTTCCAACTCGCCGAGCGTGTGGTCCGGCTTGAGAGCCGGGAGGACATCGCCGTCGAGCGCGCCCGGAGCGCGTTTCTACAAAGCGCGATGGACGTACACCGAGAGCTCGCCGAACGAGTCGCAAGACTGGAAGACAGGTCGGAAGGCGGCCGCCCGCCGGATCAGCTCCCGCCCGCCTCCACATAGCGGGTGCGCGACCTGCGGGTGCCCCTCACCGCGTCGCCTAGCGGACCGCGAACGGCGCCGAGGCGACCGCCACGCCGTCGCCCTCTCCAGGGTACACCGTCTGCGTAGCCCGGTACGTCCCGGCCTCGGTCGGAACGGGAATCTCGGCCGTCGCCGACGCCCCGGCCGGGACCGGGACGAGGGCGGCTCCGCAGGCCCGCTCCGACGGAGCGGGCGACCAGCCCCCGGCGGTCTCGCGCTCGACCGTGGCGCAGGCGAGCGGCTGGGCGAGCGAGACGTCGGCGTCCGTCCCGTTGCGGAACGTGAGCCGCGCCGTCGCGCCCGGGGCGTACGCGTTCGCGTCCGTGGCGAGGGTGAGGCCGGAGGGGCCCGGGTCCACCGGCTCAGACGGGGGCGCAGAGCAGGCGGCCAGGACTGCGACCAGAAAAACGGCGAGGAGCGCGTGCATGGCGGACCGGCGGGGGAGACCCCTCAACGCGGCGCACGACGACTCGGTGCCGGGAGGGGCCTGGCCGTACACGCCGGCTGGCGGCGCGGGGCGGCGGCCGGGAGGTCGAGGACCGTCCGCAGGCCGGGCCGGGCCGCGGCCACCCTGGGGACGGTGTTGACGAGGGCGGCGACGGTCGCCGTGTCCCCGAACGCCCCCCCCTGGACGACCACGTCGAGCGGCGGGTCGCCGTCGATCTGGACGCGGTCCTCGTCGGGCGCGCCGACGGCCATCGTGAGCGCCAGCCGGGCGCGCACCCGGCCGCCCACGCGAACGGTCGCCGTCTGGTGGATCCCGGCCACGTCGCCCGCGGCGACGGCGACGTACGCTGTTTCGTGGTCGGCGTCGGCGAGGTGAGGCCCGAACGTCTCCTCGACCTCGGCGCCGTCCCACCCAAGCCCGGCGGCGAGCGCCCACGCGGACTCGACCATGCCGATGTGGCCGAACCCGCCGGCCGCCTCGCGCTCGCGGAACGCCGCCTCGCTCAGCCCCGCGCCCACCTTGTTCTGGAGCGGCCCGCGCCGCCGCCCGGCGTCGACCGAGCGCGAGACGTGGACGGTCTCGACGTGCGCGCAGACGCCCGAGAGGACGACGGGGAACAGGTCCATCACGAACCCCGGGTTCACGCCCGTCCCGACGACGGCGACGCCGGCCGCGCGCGCCGCCGCGTCGACGCGCTCGCAGAAGGCGGGGTCGCGGCGGAACGGCCAGAACAGCTCCTCCGACGACGAGACGACGTGGGCCCCGGCCCCCACGCACGCCACCAGCTGGCCTTCGATCTGGTCGAGAAACGACGCCGTCGTGTGAAGGACGACATCGGGTTGCCAGTCGGCCAGCGCCGCCGCGTCGTCGCGGATGTCGGCGCCGACGGCGTCGATCCCCAGCACCTCGCCCACGTCGCGCCCGACACGCTCGGGGTCCAGGTCGAGCGCGCCGACGAGCTGGAGGCCGGGGCGGTCGAGGGCGAGGCGGGCGGACGCCTGGCCGATGGGGCCGAGGCCGAACTGGACGACGCGGAGGGGCATGGGCGGAACGGGGGGGAGACCGCAAGCTCTCCCTGGCGCCGCGCCGATGCCACACCGCGAGCAAAAAACCGCCCGACGATCCTGTCCAGGCCGGCCGGCCGTGAGTGCCAGCCACCGCGGGGTAAGCCGCCGCGCAGCCCGACCTCCCTACTGGCGGAGGCGCCCCGCCAGCCGACAGTCTAGGCGCCCCCCCGCAACGCATCGTCGAGGCGGTCGAGGAACGTGTCGGTCATCCGCCCCATCTCGACGTTCACGGCCGCCTCGACGACGGCCCGGACGAACCGGGGGGCCGGGACGTCGAGCGTGGCCTCGAGTCGGAGCGCGCCGGCCGTCCCGGGCGCGCCGTCCGCCAGCCGGACGCCGCCCTCGAACCGGGCGTTGCCGACGCCCTCGACCGGCGTCCACGCCAGGTCGTGCCCCGGCCCCCAGCGGTAGCGGCAGGCGTAGACCGTCCGCACCTCGACGCCCGGCGGGCCGAGCGGGTCGAGGCGCCAGAGGAAGGCGTCGGGGCCGGCGTCGGGGAGCGGCTCGACGGAGGCGACGCGCGGGAAC
>CAZDFV010000121.1:0-9344 GCA_964504495.1 uncultured Rhodothermales bacterium | reverse complement strand
GCCGTCGTCGCCCCACCGCGCGACGTCGCCCCCGGGCCCGAGGCGCCAGGCCCAGGCCACGTGCGTCGCCGCGTGCTCCCGCTGGCGGACGGCCTCGACGTGTGCGACGGCCTCGGCCTCCGAGGCGGCCGGCGACGCCTCGCCGAGGAACCGCGACCCCCTCGTCTTGGGGGGCTGGACCGCCGACGCGGCGGCGAGCGTTCGGAAGGCGTCGCGGGACGGCACGGCGTCGGCGTGGCGAATTCGGCCGAACGTAACACGACGCCCTGCCGGCCCGGAGCGACCCTCCCCCCATGCTCACGCTCCTCGCCCTCCTCCTCGCGGCCGCGACCGACGACCCCCGGCCCACGGTCACGGCCGCGCCCGCGCAGGGCGTGACGCTCGACGGCGTGCTCGACGAGGCCGCCTGGGACGGGGCCGAGGTCGCCACCGGGTTCGTCCAGTTCGAGCCCGACGAGGGCGCGCCGGCCTCGACGCCGACCGAGGTCCGCGTCCTGCGGACGCCCGGGGCCCTCGTCGTCGGCGCCCGCCTCGCCGCCGACGGCGTCGAGGTCCGGGAGGCGCTGAGCCGCCGGGACTCCGACGGCGGCGCCGACGCCTTCATCGTCGCCCTCGACAGCTACAACGACGGGCGGACGGCCTACCTGTTCGGCGTCACGGCCGCCGGCGTCCAGTTCGACGCGCTCCTCGAGGGCGACGACCAGGACCGGTCCTGGGACGCCGTGTGGGAGTCGGCCGTCCGCGTCGGCCCGGACGGCTGGTCGGTCGAGCTCCGCGTCCCGTACTCCCAGCTCCGGTTCGCCGAGGGCGTCGCGTCGTGGGGCGTCAACTTCCAGCGCGTGGTCCCGGCGCTGGGCGAGGAGTCGTTCTGGTCGCCGGTCACGCGCGCCGAGGCCCGGGGCGGGCTCGTCCAGCTGTTCGGCCGGCTCGACGGGCTGGCGGGGATCGAGCCCCGGCCGGTCCTCCAGGTCCTCCCCTACTCGCTCGCCGGCGCGAGCCGCTCCGAAGACGAGGGGGCCCCGGGCACCGGCGTCGCCGACGGCGAGGCCAACGTCGGGGCCGACCTCAAGGTCGGCCTCTCGTCGAACGTCACGCTCGACGCGACCGTGAACCCCGACTTCGGGCAGGTCGAGGCCGACCCGGCCGAGCTCAACCTCTCGACGTTCGAGACCGCCTTCCGCGAGCGCCGCCCGTTCTTCGTCGAGGGCACCCAGATCTTCGACCTCGGGTTCTCCGGCGGCGACGGCCGGTTCCTCTACACGCGCCGGATCGGGGCCGACGCGCCGATCATCGCCGCCGCCAAGGTCACCGGCCGGACGCCCGGCGGGCTCGCGTTCGGGGCCCTCGGCGCGGCGACGGGCTCGCGGTTCTCGCCCGGCCGGGCGTACGGGGCCGCCCGGGTCCGCCAGGAGTTCGCCGGGCAGAGCTACGTCGGCGGCGGGCTCACGGGGTTCGGCCAGCGCGAGCGGCCGGGCGACGACGTCGAGGGCGCCGCCTCCGTCGCCGCGGCGGGCGACTGGGCCCTCCGCTTCGCCGACGGGACGTGGCAGTTCGAGGGCACGACGGCCGCCACGCTCCGCCAGCACGGCGGCGAGCGCGACCTCGGCGCGGCGGCCTACGTCGGGCTCGACAAGGTCGAGGGGTTCGTCCTCCCCGGCTTTGGCGTCCGCGCCTACACGCCGGGGTTCCGGCTCAACGACCTCGGCCTGTTCCGCCAGACCGACCTCGTCCGGGCCGTCGCCGGGGCCCGGTGGCTCGTGAACGAGAACCGGCCGGTCGGGCCGTTCCGGCGGCTCCAGCTCGGCGCGTTCCCGTCGGTCACGTGGACGTACGAGACCCGCGACTTCCGCGGGCTCGATGCGTTCACGTTCGCGCGCGCCGACTTTTTCGGGTTCCAGTCGGCCCGGCTCTTTGTCGAGGTCGAGGACCTCGGCGGGCTCGACGTCCGCGAGACACGCGGGCTCGGGCCCGTCCGCAACGTGCCGACGCTGGGGGCCTTCCTGAGCGTCGAGAGCGACTCGCGGCGCGAGCTCCGGCTCGAGCTCGACCTCGGCGGGTCGGTCGGCGAGGACGGCGGGCGCTCGGGCCGGGTCGGCGCCGAGCTCGACTGGACGGTCTCCGACCGCGTCCGGCTCGACCTTGAGGTCGGCGTAAGCCGGGCGGACGGGGAGCGGGCGTGGGCGGCCAACGAGCCGCTCTTCCGGACCGACGACGGCCTGTTCTTCGCCGCCGAGGCCGACGCCCCCGAGGCCGTCGACGGGGGCGGCCTCGTCCCGTACGCCGCCGCCCCCGGCCTCCTCGACGGGCTGGCGCCCTACGCCGACGCCCCGCTCCTCGTCGACGGGGCGACGGCCTACTACGTCCCCCTCTTCGGCGCCCGAGACACGCGCCGGGCCGACCTCACGGCGCGCGGGCAGGTCGTGTTCGGGCCGGGCCTCTCGCTCCAGCTCTTCGGCCAGCTGTTCGCTGCGCGCGGGCGCTTCCGCGACTTCGCGTTCCTCGCCGGCCCCGACGACCTCCGCCCCGCCGGCGACTTCCCCAAGCGCCGCGACTTCTCGTTCGCCTCGTTCACCGGCAACGCCGTCCTCCGGTGGGAGTACCGCCCGGCCTCGACGCTCTTCGTCGTCTGGAGCCACGGCCGCGAGGACGAGCGGTTCGAGGAGACCGTGCTCGGCCCGGACGCCGGCCCCTCGCCGTTCGCGACGGGCACGGCCCGCCACCTCAGCGACCCGTTCGAGGCGTTCCCCCGCGACGTGCTCCTCGTCAAGCTGAGCTACCTCCTGATGCGGTAGCTGCCAGCAGGTGGCAGGTGGCAACAATGCCCCGCTGGCGGCGCCGACCGCTAGCCGGACGGACCGGAGTTTTCCCCGCGCCGTCCACAGCGGACGCCGCCCCGGTTCGCCCCCTCTCCCCTTGGGAGCAGGGCTGCTACGTTCTCAGGTGCAGGTCGTACTGCAGAGCAAATACGAACAGTCATTCCCGCGCAGGCGGGAATCCAGGACTCGTGCGGCACCATGCTCGACCTCCCTAGATTCCCGCCTGCGCGGGAATGACGCCCCCTGGTTGTGTAGTGGTCGCAGAACGTAGCAGCCTTGCCCCTTGGGAGAGGGCCGGGGTGAGGGCAAGGCACAAGTACCCTCCCCAGCCGGCGACGGCCGCCGCCAGCCAGCCCTACCCCTCGATCTCGGTCACGAGCTGGATCTCGCGGAGGACGCCCTGGACCCGGAAGCACTCGAAAAACTCCCCCTCGTAGACCGTGTCCTTCCCCTCCGTGTGGACGGTCCAGGCGTGCCGCTCGGCCCGCTTCGCCGAGCACCCCGTGGCCTTGACGAGTTGGACGATGACCTCCTCGAACGTGTGGATGTCGTCGTCGTAGAGGACCACCCGCCAGGGCGTGTCCACGCGCTCGTCCTCGACGGACTCGGCCGTCGGGGCCACGGCCGGGTCGGCCGGGGTGGCGGGGCCGAGCCGGGGCCGAGCCCGCACCGCTAGGCGTCCGCCGGCTCCGCCGGGACGAGCGCGACGATCTCGAAGTCCTCCGTGACCGGGTTGGCGAGGAGCTTCTCGCACGCCTGGCGGACCGTGGCCTCGGCCGCCTCGACGCTCTCGGCCTCGACCTGGACCTCGACGAACTTCCCCATCCGCACGCGGTCCACGCCGCCCATGCCGAGGTCGTGGAGCGCCCGCTGGACGGCCTTCCCCTGGGGGTCGAGGATGGACGGGCGGAGCGTGACGCGGACGTGGGCGACGAACATCGGGGCGGGCCAGGGGCGGGTCGGGAAGCTACGCGCGCGGGGCGGGGTCGGGGTCCAGGGCGCCCGACCGCGCGCCCGCGTCCTCCTCGACCTCGTCGGGGTCCGCCGTCGCCACGCGGACGGCCCAGAGGAGCGCCCGGCCGAGCCCCCACCCGAGGTAGATCACGGCCCCGACGAGGAGCCCGCGCTCCTGGAAGATGAGGCCCAGGACGAGGACGAGGAAGAAGAGGAGGAACCGGACCCGGTACCTCCGGAGGTTCTTCGGGGTCGGCTGGGGGAGGGCCGGGAACGGAACCGGCGAGACCATCAGCGCCGAGAGCGCGAGGACGATCGTGACGAGGACCGAGATCTGCGGCCGCGCGAGCACGTCGAACCAGGTGACCGCGGGGTCCGTGAACACGAGGATGAATACGACGACGGCCCCGGCCTGGGCCGGGATCGGGAGGCCCGAGAACTCGGCCTGCTTCTCCCCGGCGACGGCGAGGGAGTTGAACCGCGCCAGGCGGACGGCCCCGAACAGCGCCGGCAGGCTGGCGAGGAGCGCCCCCCACAGCGGCCCGAGCTGGTGGAGCCCGAACACGTAGAGCAGGAAGCTCGGGGCCACCCCGAACGAGACCACGTCGCTCAGCGAGTCGAGCTCGACGCCGAACTCGCCCGAGACGCCGACGAGCCGGGCCATCATCCCGTCGAGGAGGTCGAAGAACCCCGCCAGCACGACGAGCCACGCCGCCGCCTCTAGGTTCCCCGCCGCCGTCTGGATGAGCGAGAAGAACCCGGCGAGCAGGTTCATCAGCGTGAAGAAGTTGGGCACGGCGGCCCGGGCCCGCCGGCCGCGCCCGGGCCCGCCGGCTCGGCGGGCGCGGAGGACCGGTCCGCGGCGTCTCCGGGTCTGCGCCATCAGGCAGCGGGGGCGCTCTCGTCCGGCGTAACCGGGACCGCCCGCGTGGGGGCCGTTCTCTCGCGGCCTCGACCGTCTCCGTCGGTCTCGCCCAGCGGCGCACGCGGCGGCGTGCGGAAGAACCACACGACGAACCCGAGCAGCACCAGCCCGAACACGGCGAGCGACCACCCCCACCCGCCGAGGAGGAACCCGGCGGCGAGGAGGAGGACGGCGAGACCGCCGGCGGTGGCGATCAGGGCGTAGCCGTTACGAACGGGCACGGGGCGGGGCATCTGCGGACGGCGTCAACGCCGCGACGTGTGGCGTCCGTTCCGCTGGCGGCCGCGGCGGCCGGTGAGACGTGGGGCGGGGCGTCGCCGGCCGGCAGGCCCCACGCAGAACGGGGGCCCCACGACTCGCGTGGGGCCCCCGTTCAGGACTCCTTGACGGCGGTGCAGACGCCGCGGGCCGTAGCCCCGGCTCTTCCGCACCGCGTGTCTCTCGCCGGGCGGCCGTCGCGGGCCACGCGAGGGGCGCTGAGACAGCGCGCTCGCATGACGGCGACGTGTGGCCGTCTGGGACCGGCAGGGTCGACGGTGACGGATCACTGCCGGCTCTGCCGCTCTCGCTGACACCTCCGCTGCGGGACAGGCTGTGTCGCCGCTCTGGGCCGGAGCCCGTACGCGGCGGCGTGCCCACGTCGGACCGCTCGCCGAAGCGGGCGGCCGCCGTCCGACCGGAGCCGTAGCTCGCGGCCGGGCGCGCGGTGCTTCTGTCGCGGATGCCGCCTCCGCGCCGTGCCGGCCCGTTTCACCGGGATGGCACCTTGCGGAGCAACTCATCCGGACGCACAACCGGTGGGTCGGGTCGCTCCCCTCGGCCTTCCGCAGAGGCGGGCTCTGCGGGTGCAGGCTCGGGGGAGGCGGCCGTCTGAAAGACGGCCGGGAGGGCGACCCCTCGGTCGTGCCGGGCGAACCCGGCACCGGTGCGCGCTGGGCGTCCCACAGGGAAGCCCTCGTGCAGCGTGAGAGACACAGTTCGTCAGCGTGGCCGCCGAAGCGGCCGTGTGCCCTGAGGCACGTCCGCAGGGTAGGGGTGAAGGGACTGCTGAGTCAAGATGAACGGACAGTTAAGTTCTCCACGTTTCCACCGCCGTCCACATTTCCCCCTGCTGGGATGGGCAGCCTCGGATCGGGCGGCGGGCGAGGCCAGCGGCGTGGCGCCCTTGGCGCACAGGGACGATCCGGATCGGACCCCTGCGGCCGTTGCCTCAGGGCGCTCGCGCGACGACCTTCGCCCTCCCCCCTCTGCCCCCCGCCGATGCGCCCCGTCCTCTCCATCCTCGTCGTCTTCCTGGTCGGGTGCGGCCCCGCCGAGCCCCGCCTCGAGACAGCCGCCGACTCGCTGGCGTACCGCGTGACCGAGGCCACTGGCGGACTGAGCGCGTGGGAGTCGCTCCCGGCCCTCGCCTGGGAGTGGGCCGTCGTCCAGGACTCGGCCGAGCGCGTGCGGACGTACCACCTCTGGGACAAGCGGGGCGACCGGGCCCGGGTCGAGTGGCCCGTCGGCGCCGACTCCGTGGCCGTGGCCGTGCTCTCGCCGTCGCAGTTCGACCCCGAGCAGCCGGAGGGCGACGTCGCCGTCAACGGCGTGGCGCTCGCCGGGGAGGACCGGGCCGAGCGGCTCGTCGAGGCCCACCGGCGGTTCGTCAACGACGGGTACTGGCTCCTCGCCCCGCTCAAGACGCTCGACCCGGGCGTCCGCCGGGCCGTCGACACGACCTCGGTCCGCGAGGCCCTCGCGCTCTCGTTCGAGGGCGTCGGGCTCACGCCCGGCGACCGCTACTGGCTCGACGTCGACCCCGTCTCAGGCGCCATGACGGGGTGGACGTATCAGCTCGAGGGGTCGGACGAGCGGGCCCGGTGGGAGTGGCTCGACCCGGTCGACGTCCCGACGCCCGAGGGCCCGCTCCGGCTGGCGACGCTCAAGGTCAAGGACGGCGAGGGCACCGTCATCCTCACCGAGCCGACGGCCGTCGTCGACGTCGACGAGACGGCCTTCGCCGACCTCTCTCCCCGCGCGGGGCGCCTGGACGGCGGGGCGGGGACGTGAGCCGGCCCCTGCTCGTCGCCACACCGCTCCCCGACGCCCTCGCCGCCGAGGGCCGGGCCGTCGTCGACCTCCTCCGGGCCGACGGGCCGCGTCGGGAGAAGTCGTCCCGGGCGTTCGCGTTCATCTACGCCGTCGGCGAGCACTCGCTCTCGTACCACTTTCGGGAGCCGCTCGCGCGGATCGGCATCGGGGTGATCATGCGCCGGGCGCTCGGGGCCGCGCTCGACCTCGCGCTCCGCGGGCTCCGCCCCCCGCTCCGGTCCGTGCTCGACGGGATGGACGAGGCCCAGTTCCGGGCCGTCGCCGACGAGATCGAGGTCCGCCTCTACCCGGACCCCCACGGCTAGCCCCCGCCAGCGGCCCGGCGTGGGGCCGCGCCGCGCTCGCAACGGGGGGCCGAGACGGAACCGTGGACAACGTTCGGGTCCCGTTCGAGGAACGCGGCGTAGACAAAATGTTGGGCGATGGGTTGCAACGAGTTAGACCGGGCGGCTACCTTCCGATACGGGCCCTCCCGACGGTGGACAACCTCCGCCTTGGGGGTGGACCCTGCTGGGATGCCCTCTCCCACTTTCCCTCGTCCTTATGAACCGCCTCATCCCCCGCATGACGGCCGCCGCCGCCCTCGTCGGCATCGGTGTGCTCATCGTGTTCCAGTTCTAGATCGGTCCGCCGGTCAGACAGCGAGCGCCGCCCGGATTCGTCCCGGCGGCGCTCGCCGCGTTCGGGGGGCTGGCGGAGGGCGGGAGCGCCAGCGGGCCGCGGAGACGGGGGTGCATTCGGTCGGGGGCGGGCGTGCCCGCGCTTCTACCTTCCGCCGGTCCTCCCCCCACCCCATGACCGGTCTCGACTGGCTCGTCGTCGTCGCCGTCCTCGTGTTCACCGTCGGGCTCGCGGCGGTCTTCGCGCGGCGGGCCTCCCGCTCGACCGACGAGTTCTTCGCCACGGGCCGCCAGATGCCGTGGTGGCTGGCCGGGACGAGCATGGTGGCGACGACGTTCGCGGCCGACACGCCGCTCGCCGTCGCCGAGCTCGTGGCCCAGTCGGGCGTGGCGGGGAACTGGCTGTGGTGGTACGCCGCGATCGGCGGGATGCTGACCGTGTTCTTCTTTGCCCGGCTGTGGCAGCGGAGCGGCGTCCTCACCGACGTCGAGCTCGTCGAGCTGAGGTACGACGGGCGGGCGGCGGCGGCGCTCCGGGGCGTCAAGGCCGTCTACTTCGGGCTGTTCGCGAACGCCGTCGTCGTCGGGTGGGTCGTGCTCGCGATGGCGACCGTCTTCCGCGTCCTGTTCCCCGACCTGACCGTGTTCGGGCGGGCGGAGTTCGCCGTCGTGGGGCTGGAGATGGACGCGGCGACCGTCGCGGTCGGCGGGCTCATGCTCCTGGTCGGGGCGTACTCGCTCGTGTCGGGGCTGTGGGGGATCGCGGTGACGGACGCCTTCCAGTTCTGCCTGGCGATGGCGGGGTCGGTGGCGCTCGCGTGGTACGCCCTCGACCTCCCAGCCGTCGGCGGGATCGCGGGGCTCAAGGCGCAGCTCCCGGCTGAGGCCTTCCGGTTCACGCCCGTCCTGGGCAACCCGGTTGAGGGGGCGGCGACGCTCGCGCTGAGCGGGGTCGCGTTCGCCGCCTACCTCGGCGTCCAGTGGTGGGCGAGCTGGTATCCGGGGGCCGAGCCCGGCGGCGGCGGCTACATCGCCCAGCGGATGCTGGCGACGCGGAGCGAGGCCGACTCCGTGTTCGCCATGCTGTGGTTCACGGTCGCCCACTACTGCGTGCGGCCGTGGCCGTGGATCCTCGTCGGGCTGGCGGCGCTCGTGCTGTACCCGGGCCTGGAGAACCCGGGCGAGGGGTACGTCCTGGTCATGCGCGAGGCGCTCCCGGCCGGGCTCCTCGGGCTCCTGTTCGCCGCGTTCCTGGCCGCCTTTATGTCCACGATCTCGACCCAGCTCAACTGGGGCACGAGCTACCTCGTGAACGACCTGTACCGGCGGTTCATGGCGCCCGGCCGGGGCGAGCGGCACTACGTCGCGGTCTCGCGCGTGCTCACCTTCGCCCTCGCGATCGGCGGGTTCGTCGTGGCGACCCAGCTCGACTCGGTCTCCGGGGCGTGGGGGCTCCTCCTGAGCGCGTCGGCGGGGATGGGGCTCGTCCTCATCCTCCGGTGGTACTGGTGGCGCGTGAACGCCTGGAGCGAGCTCGTGGCGACGGTCGTCCCGCTCGTCCTCGTCGCCCTCCAGCTCGTCGGCGTGGACGTCCCGTTCCTCGACGCGGCGTTCCCGGAGAACCTGTTCGGGATCGCGGCGATCACGACGACGTGCTGGCTCGCGGCGACGTTCCTGACGCGCCCGACGGCGGAGCCGGCGCTCGACGCCTTCTACCGGCGCGTCCGCCCGGGCGGGCCGGGCTGGCGGGCCGTCGCGGCGCGGAACCCGGACGTGGTGCAGGACGCCGGGCTCGGGCTCCTGGCCGTCCGCTGGCTGCTCGGCTGCGCGGCCGTGTACGCCGCCCTGTTCGGGGTCGGCTGGGTCGTCCTCGGCGAGTGGGCGAGGGGGCTGATCGCACTGGCGGCGGCGGGGGCCGTCCTCGTCGTCCTGGTC
>CAZDFV010000120.1:0-9428 GCA_964504495.1 uncultured Rhodothermales bacterium | reverse complement strand
CCCCCCCGCCCTCCCCCGATGCACGACGACTCCGCCGACGGGCCGCCCGACGGCGCCCTCGACCCCGAGACCGTGGCCGCCCTCGACGGCGCGGCCGCCGACGCCTTCGCCCGGCGGAAGGCCCGGCTCGCCCGCACGCTCGCCGACGGCGAGACGGGCGTCCAGTTCGAGGCCCTCGCCCTCTTCGCCGAGCCGCTCTTCGCCCTCTACGACCTCGACGCCGCCGACGCCTTCCGCCTCCGCACCGAGCCGGACGCCGTGGCCGACGACACGGTCGCGCTCCTCGAGACCGCGCGCGTCCTGTGGGCCTTCTTCTCCATGCGCCCGTCCGAGCGCGCCCACAAGCGGCAGGCCCTGGCCGCCCAACTCGTCGGCGAGGACCCGGCGGAGGAGGACTGGGTGAACCTCGACGGGCTCGTCGAGACGGCCGCGGTCCACTGGCGGGCCCTGCTCCCGGAGGAGGTCGAGGCGGCCCAGGCGACGGGCCACGACGTGCTCGCCTTCGACGACCTCCTCCGCCACCCGGCCTTCCGGGTCGGGCTCGAGGCCGACGACGCGACGCACGCCGGGTTCGGGACCGACGGGCTCAGCGAGGTCGAGGCCCGGGCCCTCTTCGCCCAGCCGCTCCTCGAGGACCCCGAGACGATCGCCGACGCCGACGCCTTCGAGACCGCCCTCGCCCGGGCCGACGACTACTGGTCGCTGGCCCGGCGCGCCGACGACCCCGAGGCCGAGGCCCGGGCGTTCGCCGAGGCGCACGGCACCTCGCCGGCCGAGACGGACCGGCTCCGGACCGAGGCGCGCGCCATGATCCGCCGCTACCGCGAGCTGTTCCCCGAGCACGCCGCGGAGTAGGCGGCCCCGCTGGCGGCGCCCCTAGGCGATGAGCCACCAGACGTAGACCCCGTAGGCCCCGAGGAGCACGGCCCCCTCCCAGCGCCGGGTCCGCTCGCCGGTGCCCAGGAACAGGAGGGTCAGGAGCCCGAACCCGACCATCAGCGCCAGCACGTCGGCCCCGACGCCCTCGGCCGTCATCGGGGCGACGAGCGCGGCCGGGCCGAGCACGCTCAGCACGTTGAAGATGTTGGACCCGATGGCGTTGCCGAGCGCGATCTCGCCGTGCCCCCGGCGCGAGGCCACGACCGTCGTCGCCAGCTCGGGCAGGCTCGTCCCCAGCGCGACGAGCGTGAGGGCGATCACGGCGTCGGACACGCCCAGCGTCCGGGCCGCGGCCTCGGCCCCGTCGATGAGGAGGTCCGAGCCGTAGACGAGGAGGGCGACCCCCCCGACGACGAGGAGGATGTGCCGCTTGAACCCCTGGCTCGCCTCGTCGATCGCGGCCTGGACCTCGGGCGGGACCTCGGCCGCCGCCCGGGCCTCCCGGACGTCCTGGCGCGAGGTCCGGATCTTGCGGACGGTGTAGGCCACGGCCCCGACGAGCAGGAACCCCCCCTCGACCCGGCCGATCACCCCGTCGATCAGGAAGAGCACGACGAGGGCCATCGTCCCGAGCATGATCGGCATGTCCACGCGGACGAGCGTCCGGTCGACGACCATGGGCGAGAGCGCGGCCGAGAGCCCGACGATGAGCCCGAGGTTGGCCACGTTCGACCCGACCACGTTCCCGACGGCCAGCCCGCCGTTCCCGTCGAGGGCGGCCTGGACGCTCACGACGAGCTCCGGGCTCGACGTCCCGATTGCCACGACCGTCAGGCCCACGACGAGCGGGGTGATCCCGACGCGGAGCGCGAGCGCCGAGGCCCCGCGGACGAGCCCCTCGGCGCCCGCCAGCAGCAGCACGAAGCCGCCGCCCATCATGAGCAGGCTTTGGGTGAGGGACATGCAGGCGCGGGGGGACGCGGCGGAAGGTACGGGCGAGGGGGCAGCCGGGCCCGCCCAACGCCGCTGCGGGCCCGCCGGACTCGGCCCGCCCACCGACCAGGCGGTTACCTTGCCGCGGGCCCCCCCTCCCCCCCTTCCGCCGCGGATGCAGACGTTCGAGTACGCCCTCGCATTCGCCGTCGTCTGCCTCGCGTCCTACGTCATCGGGCTGGGGTTCAAGCGGGTCCGGCTCCCGACGATCACCGGCTACCTCTTCGCCGGGGCCCTTGTCGGGTCGTTCGGGCTCGGGTTCCTCCCGTCGGCGGCCGCCGAGGACCTCCGGTTCGTCGACGAGCTCTCGCTGGCGGTGATCGCGTTCGTGGCCGGGAGCGAGCTGTACCTCCCCGAGATCCGGCGGCGGCTCCGGCCGATCCTGTTCAGCACGGGCGGCATCCTCGCGGCCACGTTCACGCTCGTCGGGGTCGTCGTGTACGTGCTCACGGCGTACCTCCCCTTTACCGAGGGGTGGGCGTTCGAGGCCCGGCTGGCGACGGCGCTCCTGGGCGCGGCCGTGCTCCTGGCGCTCTCGCCGCCGTCGACGATCGCCGTCATCAAGGAGGTCCACGCGCGCGGGCCCTTTACGCGGACGGCGCTCGGGGTGACCGTCCTCATGGACGTCGTCATCATCGTCCTGTTCGCCGTCTCGACGTCGATCGCGAGCGCGCTCCTGACCGGGACCGGGCTGACGCTCGCGTTCGTCGGGCTCCTCGCGCTCGACCTCGCGCTGGCCGTCGCGCTCGGGCTCGCGTCCGGCCGGCTCCTCCAGACCATCCTCGCGCGGCCCTGGCCGCGGCTCGCGAAGACGGCGCTCGTGCTCGCGCTCGGGTTCGGGATCTACGAGCTCGCGTCGTGGACGAAGGCCGCCAGCGTCGACGGGCTCGGGTTCGAGGTCTACATCGAGCCGCTCCTGATCGCGATGATCGCCGGCTTTTTCGTGACGAACTACACGGCGTTCCGGGACGAGTTCGACGAGATCCTCCACGACGTCGGGCCGGCCGTCTACGTCGCGTTCTTCACGATCACCGGGCTCGCGCTCAAGCTCGACATCCTGTGGGCGACGCTCCCGTTCGCGGCGGCCCTCTTCGCCGTCCGGATGCTCGGCATCGGGGTCGGCGCGGCGGCCGGGTCGGCGCTGGCGGGCGAGCCGGCGGCCGTCCGGCGCTATTCGTGGATGGCCTTTATCACGCAGGCCGGGATCGCGCTCGGGCTCGCGCGCGAGGTGGCCGTCCAGTTCCCCGACCTGGGGACGGCGTTCGCCACGCTCATCATCTCGGTCGTCGTGCTGAACGAGATCTTCGGGCCGCTCTTCCTCAAGGCCGCGCTGCGGCGCGCCGGCGAGGCTCACGAGCCCGGGACGGCGCCGGAGGCCGAGGCCCGCGACGTGCTCGTGCTGGGCGTCGAGGGGCAGTCGGTCGCGCTCGCGCGCGCGCTCGGCCGCGAGGGCTGGACCGTGGTCCTGGCCGACCCCGACGCCGAGCACGTCCGGCGGCTCGCGGCCGAGGACGTCGACGAGCGCCACATCCCGGCCGTCGACGAGGCCGTCCTCGACGGTCTGATGACGGAGCGGACGGCGGCCGTCGTGGCGCTCCTCCCCGACGACGGCCAGAACCTCCGGGCGCTCCGGTTCGCGGCCGAGCGGCGCGGGATCGAGCGGCTCGTCGTCCGGCCGGCCGGGGGCGGGCACCTCCGGGCGTTCGAGGAGCTCGGGGCGTTCGTCGTCGACCCCGGCTCGGCGCTCGTGACGCTCCTCGAGCAGGCCGTCCGGGCGCCGCAGTCGGCCGCGCTCTTCCTCCGCCGCGAGCCGGGCCGGTCCGTCGTCCAGGTGCGGGTGGCGAACCGGGACCTCGACGGCGTCCCGCTCCGCCAGCTCCGGCTCCCGCTCGACGTCCTGTTCCTGGCCGTCTCGCGCGACGGGAGCGCCGTGGTCCCGAGCGGGCACACGGTCCTCCGGCTCGGCGACGAGGTCACGCTCGTGGCGGAGGAGGGCTCGCTCGACGACGTCCGCCTCCGCCTCGGGAACTAGCCGCGGCGCGCCGGCGGCGCCCCCGTCGTAGGCTCCGACGTCCACCCCGCGACCTGTGGATACGTTCGTCCTCGTAGCCCTCGTCATTGTCACCACGGCCGTCCACGAAGCGGGCCACTGGCTCGGCGGGCGGGCGGCGGGCGTGCCGGCCCGGGCCATGCGGGTCCGCCTGGGGTGGCCCCCGCGTGTCGACCTCCGCGACGGAGACGGCTGGGTGTCGCCGATGGACTACGCGCGCTACGTCGCGATCGCGGAGCGCCACCTCCCGACGACGGAACGGGCGTTCGTCTACGTCGCCGGCGGCCCCGTCGTCGAGACGGCCGTCGTCACCGCCGCGTGCGTAGCCGCGGTGTCGCTCGGCGCCCCTGGCGTCGCGCTGGCGGTTGCCGCGACGGCGCTCGGGCTCCACGCCCTCTACACCGCCGGCGACCTCGCCCTGACGTGGCGGAGGGGGACGCCGTGCGGCGACGCCTCGGCCCTGTGGGCGATCTCGCCGGCCGGCGCCGTCGCCGTGACGGCCGGAGCGCTCGGCATCCAGGCCGCGCTGGTGGCGTGGGCGGCCGGGCTCTCTTAGACGCCGGAGGCCGCCGCCCCACCGCGGGACGGCGGCACCAGACGTGCACGTGCCCTGTCTACGCAGCGGCCGCCAGCCCGGCGCCGGTCCGCTCCTGGAGCCGCGCGATCCGCTTCTCCATCGGCGGGTGCGTCGAGAACAGGCCGGCAAGCGCGCCGCCGGCCCCGGCGAGCGGGTTGGCGATGCAGAGGTGGGCCGTCGCCGGCCGCTGCACAGCTGAGGGGACCGCCGCCGTGGCCCGGCCCAGCTTCCGGAGCGCGCCGACGAGCCCGTCGGGCGACCCGGCGATCTCGGCGGCCGTTTGGTCGGCCTCGTACTCGCGCGCCCGGGAGATCCCGAACTGGACGAGCATGGCCGCGATCGGCGCCACGAGCATGACGGCCAGGAGCGCGAGCGGGTTCTGGCCCTCCTCGTCCGAGCCGCCGAAGATCATCGAGAACTGAGCGATGTTGACGAGCGTCATGACCGCGCCGGCGAGCGCGGCGACGACGGCCATCGTGAGCGTGTCGCGGTGCTTGATGTGGCCGATCTCGTGGGCGATCACGCCCTCCACCTCGCGCGGCGAGAGGAGGTCGAGGAGCCCCTGGTTCACGGCCACGACGCCGTGCTCGGGGCTCCGGCCCGTCGCGAAGGCGTTGGGCTGGGGGTCCGGGACGAGGTAGAGCCGCGGCATCGGGATGCCGGCCCGGTCCGCCAGCCGCTCGGTCATCGCGTGGAGCTCGGGCGCCCCGTCCGGCGGCAGCGGAACGGCCCGCGTCATCTTCAGCACGAGCCGGTCGCTGAACCAGTAGCTCCCGACGTTCATCGCGAGCGCGAGGCCGAGGGCCAGGACCATCCCGCCCGTCCCGCCGATCCAGTGGCCGACGAGGACGAAGAAGGCGGTCAGCGCCGTGAGGAGGAGTCCGACTTTGAGCGTGTTCATGGGTGCGAAGGGGTGCGGACGGGGCGGCCCGTCCGGGTGAGGGCGAAGGTCTCGCGCTCGCGGGGGCGCCGGCCCCGGCCATCGGCCCGGGCGTGCTGACGACGCTCCCCCTGCCGCTGGCGGGTCCGCTGGCGGCAGGCGCTACTCCCCTTCGGCCCCCTCAAACGTCCGAGGCGGCCGGGTGGATGCGCTGCAAATGCCACCGCGTCCGCTTTCACCGCCCGCTCACACACGGCCGCCGCGCCAGACGAGCGTCCGGCGCGGCGGCAGCGTTGGCAGGGGTGTCGGGTTAGGGGACGTCTGGGCGGTCGTCCTGCTCGCGGTTCGGAGTCGGCGCCGCGCCCGGCCGGCCGACGTGGGCGACGGGGTCGAGCTGGGCGTCGTTGACCGGGAGGCCCTTGGCGAGCAGCCGGTTGGTCCGGCCGCGGAGCCGGAGACGGGAGTCGAGGAACGACGTACGGGGGATCGGGAGGGAAACCATCGGGGTGGGGGGACGAACCTGGGGTGGGGGGACGAACCGCACGGGGGCCGTGCGGGCAACGACGCCGCGGGGTGCGGCGGGGGCGGCCGGACGCCTCTCGTCCGGCCGGGGGGTGCGGGCTGGCGGAGCGGCTAGGCCCGTTCGAACGGGGTCAGCCGGGAGCGCCAGCGGGCCCGGGCGCACAGGGCCCGTCCGCTACGGCAGAGCCGCGTCGGGAAGGCGTAGATTTGTGCGTACATCAGGCCGGGAGGATATGCGCCGGTCTAGCGCGGTGGAGGCCCTTAGACGGCGGACCCGGCTCCGGGTTATGACGGATCCGCAAACCCGGCGCGAACCCGACGCGAAGCCGTTCCGGCGCGGGCGGCGCGGCTAGCGGAGCAAGCCCTGTCCACCTTGGAGTTGCCCCAGGAGCGCCTGGAGGTCCGTCGTCTGCGCCTGCCGCTCGATCGCCGGGCGGTGCGTCTCGTAGAGCGCCCGGCCCTCCTCGAGCTGGCGGTCGAAGAGGGCGCGGAGGTCGCCGGCCCCGAGCCTCCGGCCGCCGGCGTAGTACGCCTTGGCCGCGTGGCCGAGCGCGTAGGTCGCGGCAAACTGGAACGCCGATCCGGCCGCGGCCTTCGCCACCTTCTTGGCCTTCTTCCCCTTCTTCTTGCCGAGCGGCTTCCCCAACGCCTTGCCGGCGATCCCGCCGAGGAGCCCGCGCGCGTACGTCTCGACCACCTGCGACGTGAGCCCGAGCCCGACGGCCGCCAGGAGCTCCTTCGCCTTGGCCGCGTCGAGCTCGTGCCCGTAGTGCCGCCCGATCCGGTAGACCATCTTCGTCTGCATCGGGACGACGGCGAGCGTGGCGAGCGTCTGCGGCAGCAGCTCGAACGCGCCGTTGGCGACGGCGTAGCGGAGGATCGTCGGGTCGAGGTCGCCGCCAGGCTCCGCGACGCCGACCTCGACGGCCTCGGCCCCGCTGGCGTCGTCGGGGACCGGGGCGGGGTCGGTTGAGGCGAGGGGGGCCGGCGCCTCGACCGGAGCCTCCGCCAGCGCGTCGCCGGCGGCGGTGACCGCGGCGGCCGTGCCGGCGTCGAGGCCGAGCGCCGCGCGGAGCCGGTCGAGGAACGCCCGCTCGGCCTCGTCGGCCCGCCCGTCGGCGTCGCACACGGCCACGGCCATCTCGTAGGCCAGCGCCCGGACGGCGTCGGAGCCGAGGCGGACCGCCTCGCGCTCCACGTCGGCCGTGCCGAGGAGGACGCGCTCGTAGCGCTCGGGCGAGAAGCCGGCGTCGAGGCTGGAGTAGATGCTCCGGAGCCGGCCGCGCTCGGCCTCGTCCTTCCGACCGTCGGCGAGCGCGGCCATGAGGCAGAGGGTCGAGACGGCGTCGCGCTCGGCGGATGTCAGGGCGGTCATGGCGGGGGCGGGGCGGGCGCCGGTCGCGGGGCCGGCGGGGCGTCGTCGACCGAGCGGAGGAGGCCGAGCACGCGCCGCTCCATCCGGTCCTTGAGGTCGGCGCGGACGGCGTCGGGGCCGTCGTCGAGGTACATCGCGTGGACGTAGAGCGTCCGGCGGTCGGGCGAGACGACGAGCGAGAGCGTGCCCGGCGTGAGCGAGATGAGGTTGGCGAGCGTCGTGATCTCGGCGTCGGTCCGCGCGTCGAGCGGGAGGGCGATGATCCCCGGCTCGGCCCGGAGCCGCGGCGTGAGCACGTCGTAGGCCACGCGGACGCTCGAGAGCACGAGCTCCCACACGTAGAACGCGACGAACGCGAGCCCCTTCCACAGCCCGGTGTAATACGCCGACGGCCCGAACGCCGGCCGCGCGAGGAGGAGGACGAGGTACCCCAGCACGAACCCGGCCGCGAGCGTGACGGCCCCGAACGTCCCGTTCACGGCGCCCCACAACAGGGCGAGCAGGAGGTTGAGGAGGAAGAGCTTCATGGCGGTAGAGGACTGACGGCGCCGGAGCGCGCGCCTGTCATCCCGAGCGGAGCCGCGCAGCGGCGGAGTCGAAGGGTCTCAACGTGGTGTGGCAGTCGTAGAGGCCGGCGCGGGCAGCGTGCGGGTCGGCGCTGAGATCCTTCGCTGCGCTCAGGATGACGAGAAGGGTAGCGTACAGCGACGTCTATCCGCCCAGCACGGCGTCGACGTAGGCCGTCGGGTCGAGGAGGGACGCCGCGGCGGCCTCGGCGAAGACGAGGAACGGCTCGGCCCACAGCCCGATCACGAGCGTGAGCACGGCCAGCACGGCGACCGGGCTCGCCATCAGCGCGACGCCCGCGCCGCTGGCGGGGCGCACGGCCAGCCCCTCGGCGAGCGGCTTCCAGAAGGCCCCGTTCCAGATCTTCGTCATCGAGAACAGCGTGAGGAGCCCGACCACGAGCGCGACGCCGACGATGACGTAGGCGCCCGCGTCGAACCCGGCCTTGATCAGGATCAGCTTGGCCCAGAACCCTGAGAGCGGCGGGAAGCCCGCGAGCGAGAACGCCGGGACGATAAACAAGACCGCCAGCCACGGGTGCGCCCGGTACAGCCCGCCCAGGTTCTCGAGCCGGAACGACCCGACGAGACGCTCGGCCACGCCCGCCACCAGGAACAGGTTGGCCTTGACGATGATGTGGTGGACGATGTAGAACACGGCGCCCACGAGCGCGAGCGGCGTGAAGAGGGCCAGCCCCATCACCATGTAGCCGATCTGGCTGATGATGTGGAACGACAGGATCTTGCGCACGTCCGTCTGCGCCGCCGCGCCAAGGACGCCCGTCACCATCGTGAGCCCGGCGATCCACAGGAGGATCGTGTGCGTGTACCCGACGTCCTGCGTGAACAGGAGCGTGAACACGCGGATGAGGGCGTAGACGCCGACCTTCGTCAGGAGCCCGGCGAAGATCGCCGCGACGGCGATCGGCGGCGTGTGGTACGACGCGGGCAGCCAGAAAAAGAGCGGGAACACGGCCGCCTTGATCCCGAACGCGATCAGGAACAGCATCGACACGGCCGTGACGAGCCCGGGTTCGCCGGCCTCCGCCAGCCGGACGGACAGGTCGGCCAGGTTGAGCGTCCCCGTGATCCCGTACAGGAGCCCGATCGCCATCAGGAAGCCGAGCGACCCGACGAGGTTGACGAACACGTAGACGACGGCCCCGCGCACCTGCCCCTTGTCGTTCCCCAGCGCGAGGAGCACGAACGACGAGATCAGCAAGACCTCGAACCACACGTACAGGTTGAACAGGTCGCCCGTCAGGAACGCCCCGCACACGCCCATCAGGAGGGCGTGGTAGAGCGGGTGGTAGTGGAACCGCTCGCGCTCGGCGTCGACGGAGGCCAGCGAGTACACGATCGCCGCCAGCCCGACGACCGCGGTGATGAGGACCATGACTGCGCCGAGGAGGTCGGCCACGAGCGTGATCCCGAACGGGGCCGCCCACGCGCCGACCTGGACGGCCTGCACGCCGCCCTGCCACACGCCGGCCAGGAGCGCCACGGCCACGCCGAGGAGGACGGCCGCGCCGCCCACGCTGACCGCGCGCTGCGCCCGCACCGACCGCCGCGCGAGGAGCGCGAGC
>CAZDFV010000119.1:0-9430 GCA_964504495.1 uncultured Rhodothermales bacterium | reverse complement strand
CCACGGGGCGCCCGCGGCCTCGGCCGAGCCGCCGACGAACTGGTGCCCGAGGACGAGCGCGGCGACGAGGGCCGCCCGCGCGAGCGCGAGGGCCCGGCGGAGGGCCCGCTGCGGGAGGGCGAGCGTGAGCGACCACAGCACGGCGAGCGACATCGCGGCCGTCCAGGCGATGGCCGCGGCCGTCCCGCCCGCGACGGCGACCCCGGCCCCGACCCCGTGGGCGACTCCAGTCCGCACGCCGACGGGCGTGGCGAGGCCGACCACCATGAGCGCGACGTACGCGCCGATCCCGAGGAGCCGGGCCGCGTAGTGCTCGCGCTCGGCCGCTGGGAGCGTCGCCAGCCAAGCGTTCTCCTTCGGCCGCCCCATCAGGTCGTCGTACGACCCGACGACGCCGAACGCGGCGAGGACGAACCCGAACGAGGCCGCGACGAGGAGGACGTCTTCCGGCGGGGCCGCCCCGAGCGAGAGGGCGAGGACGAGGCCGGAGAACCCGTATGCGATGGCCGTCGTCGCGACCCGGCCGGCGCTCCGCTTGCCCGAGCGGGCGTGGCGGAGGTCGGCCCGGAGCTGGGCGGCGGCGAGCGTGAGGGCCGGGCGCATGGGGTGGGGGATAGGCGGGGCGGACGTGAACGGTGAGTCCGCCGCTCAAGGTTTGGGCCGTCTTTGGGCGGAGCCAAGATGCACCCTCCACTCGGGGTCGGGCGGGGCCGGTCGCGCACGGCAAGGGCCCGGTGAGGCTCCGAGGGCGACGGGCCCGGGGCCTGGGGTATTGCGAGGCCATCGGGGACCACCACACCGGGCGGGCCGGTGCGGCCCGGCAGAGGGGCCCGGTCGTCCCGTCCGCCAGCCGGTGGCGCCCGCCCCTCCGCGTGCGACCCGCGTGGCACGTCGGGATCGCCTTGCCGATCGTGTGGGTTACCCCCGTCCGCCGCGTGCCCTGCCGAACGGACAGGCCCGTCTCGTCGTCCCACCGCCGGGCGCCCCGGCTCGACCGACTTCCATGCGCATCGCCTTTTTCAGCGCGAAGCCCTACGACCGCCCGTCGTTCGACACCGCGGCCGACGGGCACGCGGTCGACTACTTCGAGGCCCGGCTCGACTCGACGACGGCCCCGCTCGCCGACGGCTACCCCGCCGTCTGCGCGTTCGTCAGCGACGACCTCTCGGCCGGGACCCTCGAGGCCCTCGCCGACGGTGGCGTCCGGCTCGTGCTCCTCCGGAGCGCCGGGTTCAACCACGTCGATCTGGAGGCGGCGGAGCGGCTGGGGCTCGCCGTCGCACGGGTGCCGGCCTACTCGCCCCACGCCGTGGCCGAGCACGCCGTCGCGCTGGCGCTCGCGCTCAACCGGCGGCTCCACCGGGCGCACAACCGCGTGCGCGAGGGGAACTTCGAGCTCGGCGGCCTCCTCGGCGTCGACCTCCGCGGGAAGACGGCCGGCGTGGTCGGGACCGGGCGGATCGGAGCGGCCGCGGCCCAGATCCTCGGGCCCGGGTTCGGGATGCGGCTCCTCGCCTACGACCCCTACCCGGACCCCGAGGTCGAGGCGATGGGGGCCGAGTACGTCGGGGTCGGCAGGCTCCTCGCCGAGGCCGACCTCGTCACGCTGCACTGCCCGCTCACGCCCGAGACGCACCACCTCCTCGGGCGGGGGGCGTTCGCGCAGATGAAGCCGACGGCCATCCTCGTCAACACGAGCCGGGGCGGGCTCGTCGACACGGTCGCACTCGTCGACGCGCTGAAGGCGGGGCAGGTCGGGGCCGTCGCGCTCGACGTCTACGAGGAGGAGGGCGACCTCTTCTTCCGCGACCTCTCCGACCGCGGCGTCCCCGACGACGTGTTCGCCCGGCTCCTCACGTTCCCGAACGTCCTCATCACCGGGCACCAGGGGTTCTTCACGGCCGAGGCGCTGGCGGCCATCGCGCAGACGACGCTGGCGAGCGCGGCGGCGTTCGAGCGCGAGGGGGCTCTCCCGGAGGCCGTCGCCGTCACGACGGCCCGGCACACGGCCGGCTAGCACCCGACGCGGAGTCTCTCCGGCGGCGGGGCTACTCCGTCCTGCGCCGCCCGTGGCGGATCCTAAGACGTGGAGCTAAGCGGAGTCGAACCGCTGACCTCTGCAGTGCGATTGCAGCGCTCTACCAACTGAGCTATAGCCCCAGAGCGCCTAGGATACCGCCCCGCTGGCGGCGGCGTCAACCGGCGGGGCGGGAGGAACCGTGAAACGCGGCCGGGGGCGGGAGGCCCCGCTAGCCCCGCGTGAGGACTCGGAAAGATCCCCCGCCCCGCGTCGGACCCCGGCACATTGACGGCCGTCGCGCGTGCTACACCCACGTCCCTCCCGCACTCGGACCTCCCCAGACATGGCAGCAGACCCCCTCGGCGCCCGCGACACCCTCGACACCTCCGGCGGCAGCGTCTACTACTACCGCCTCGACCGCGCCGCGCGCGAGTTCGGCGTCGACCTCAGCCGGCTCCCGTTCTCCATCAAGATCCTCCTCGAGAACGCGCTCCGGGCTGCGGGCGAGGGCCCCGTCACGCGGGAGGACGTCGAGAACCTGGCGCGCTACGAGCCCGCCGCCCCGGCCGAGGTCGAGGTCCCGTTCTCGCCCGCCCGCGTGCTCCTCCAGGACTTCACCGGCGTCCCGGCCGTCGTCGACCTCGCCGCGCTCCGCTCCGCCATGCACCGGAACGGCGGCGACCCCGAGTCCATCAACCCGCGCGTCCCGGTCGACCTCGTCATCGACCACTCAGTCCAGGTCGACAGTTTCGCGCTCCCGGAGGCGTTCCAGATCAACGCCGACATCGAGTTCCAGCGGAACCAGGAGCGGTACGAGTTCCTCCGCTGGGGGTCGAAGGCGTTCGACAACTTCTCGGTCGTCCCGCCGGAGCGCGGGATCTGCCACCAGGTCAACCTCGAGTACCTTGCGCGCGGGGTGTGGACGAGCGAGACCGACGAGGGCCTGCCCGTCGCCTACCCCGACTCGCTCGTCGGCACCGACAGCCACACGACGATGATCAACGGGCTCGGCGTGCTCGGGTGGGGCGTCGGCGGGATCGAGGCCGAGGCGGCCATGCTCGGCCAGCCGATCTACATGCTCATGCCGAAGGTGGTCGGCTTCCGGCTGGCGGGCAAGCTCCGCGAGGGCGTGACCGCGACCGACCTCACGCTGACCGTCACGCAGATGCTCCGCGCGCACGGGGTCGTCGGCAAGTTCGTCGAATTCTTCGGGACCGGCCTCTCGTCGATGTCGCTCCCGGACCGCGCGACGATCGCCAACATGGCGCCCGAGTACGGGGCCACGATGGGCTTCTTCCCGATTGACGCCGAGACGCTCGACTACCTCCGCCGGACGAACCGCGACCCCGACACGGTCGACCTCGTCGAGAAGTACACCCAGTCGCAGGGCCTCTTCCGCACCGACGACACGCCGGACCCCGAGTTCGAGGCCATCCTCGAGCTCGACCTCGGCGACGTCGAGCCGTCGATGTCCGGCCCGAAGCGGCCGCAGGACCGGATCACGCTCGGCGACGTCCAGCCCGAGTTCCGCGAGTCGCTCACGCGCCCCGCCAGCCCGCAGGGGTTCGGCTACGCCGAGGACGCGCTCGACAGCACGGGCCGCTACCAGGACGACGAGGGGAACGAACTCGACATGACGCACGGCGACGTCGTGATCGCGGCGATCACGAGCTGCACGAATACCTCGAACCCGAGCGTGATGGTCGCCGCTGGACTCCTCGCAAGGAAGGCCGTCGAGCGGGGGATGACGGTGAAGCCATACGTCAAGACCAGCCTCGCGCCGGGCAGCCGCGTCGTGACGGCCTACCTCGACAAGGCCGACCTCCAGGACGACCTCGACAAGCTCGGGTTCAACCTCGTCGGGTACGGGTGCACCACGTGCATTGGGAACTCGGGGCCGCTCCCCGAGCCCGTCGCCGAGGCCATCGCCGACGGCGACCTCGTCGTGGCCGGCGTGCTCTCAGGCAACCGGAACTTCGAGGGCCGGATCCACTCGCTCGTCAAGGCCAACTACCTCGCCTCCCCGCCGCTCGTCGTCGCCTACGCGCTTGCGGGGACGGTCGACATCGACCTCCAGAACGACCCGCTCGGGCAGGACCGTGACGGGAACGACGTCTACCTCAAGGACCTCTGGCCGTCGCAGACGGAGATCCTCGAGACCATCCAGGCCGCCGTCACGCCCGACCAGTTCGCCGAGCTCTACGAGGGGATCGAGGACTCGAACCCGCGCTGGAACCAGATCGCCACGTCCGAGGGCGCCGTCTACGACTGGCAGGAGGACTCGACCTACATCCAGGAGCCCCCGTTCTTCCTCGACGTGACGCCGGAGGTCCCGAGCATCGAGCCGGTCGAGGGCGCCCGCGTCCTCGTCAAGGCGGGCGACTCGACCACGACCGACCACATCTCGCCCGCGGGCGCCATCCCCAAGGGGGAGCCGGCCGGGGAGTACCTCGTCGACCACGGCGTCGAGCCGAAGGACTTCAACTCGTTCGGTTCGCGGAGGGGGAACGACCGCGTGATGACGCGCGGGACGTTCGCCAACATCCGCCTCCGGAACCAGATGGCGCCCGGGACCGAGGGCGGGTGGAGCCGCCACCTCCCGAGCGGCGAGCAGGACTACCTCTACAACGTGGCGATGCGCTACCGCGAGGAGGGGACCCCGCTCGTCGTCTTTGCCGGTGACGACTACGGGATGGGCTCGTCGCGCGACTGGGCCGCCAAGGGGACGATCCTCCTCGGCGTCCGGGCCGTCGTGGCGAAGTCGTTCGAGCGGATCCACCGCTCGAACCTGATCGGGATGGGCGTCTTGCCGCTCACGTTCCAGGGCGACGACGACCTGAGCACCTACGGGCTCGACGGGACGGAGACGTACGCGATCCCGGTCGGCGACGGCGTCCGCCCCGGCGACACCCTCACGGTCACGGCCCAGCGGGACAGCGGCGAGACGGTCACGTTCGACGTGGACGTCGCGCTGAACACCCCCGTTGAGGTCGAGTACTTCCGCCACGGCGGGATCCTCAACTACGTCCTCCGCGACTTCCTCGGCGCTGAGCTGGAGCCGGCCTAGGTCCGCCCGGTAGCCCAACGCCCTGCTGGCGACGGCCGCCAGCGGGGCGCGGTGCGTCTGGAGCGTCGCGTGTGGCGCCCTACGTGAGCTGCTGGCGGCGGAGCCAGCCGACCACGTCAACAGCCGCTGTCAGCAGCGTGGTGAGAGCCGCCGCGAGGGTGAGAAAGCTGTAGGGATCCATGAGAGGGCAAGAATGGGAAGGCACCTACGAAAGGGATCGCGGTCGGTTTCTGAGCTGCTCACTTTCGAGCGGGATCGACTCTGAGGAGCTCGTGGGTTACATTAGGCGGTCCTGCGGAGGCTCGGCCTCCCAAAAAGCACACCGAACGAGTAGCTCATGAAAGACGTGTCACCGGAGGAGGCTGTTCGCCAGACGGTCCTCGCCAAGCTTCGCAAGCTTGGGTGGCCCGACGACCGCGTCCGGTGGAAGCCGGAGTGGTCGGTTCCCGACACCCCCCACGACCTCACGAAGCGCGAGCGGGGCCAGAAGTACGCCCGCTGCGGATCGTGCGACATCGCCCTCTTCGACGACGCCTCGCAGGGTTGGGAGGCGCTCCGGGCCGTGTTCGAGCTGAAGGCCCCGGACATCGACGCCGGCCGGTCTCAGCTCCTCCGGTACCTCTCGAACGAGCCGATGGCGAAGATGGGGTATTGGACGAACGGGGTCGCTAGCCTCGCCGTCTACAAGACGCCCGACGGCGACTGGACCTACGTCGAGAACGCCCCGCTCCCCAAGCCCGGCGACGACCTCACGGCCCCGCCGAAGGCCCCGCTCACGTGGGCGACGATGGAGGAGCCGACGGAGGCCCAGCTCGTCGGCGCGTTCCGCCGACTCCTCGACGTCGTCGTGGCCCGGGACACCCGGGCGACCCGGCGCGAGACCCAGCTCCGCGAGCTCACCCACGTCCTCCTCGTCAAGCTTGACAGCGACGCCACGGGCACGTTCGAGGGGGAGAACACGCCGGTCGAGTTCGCCGTCCGGGGCAGCGAGGCCGACCGCGTCTCGGTCACGGCCGCCCACGTCCGTTCCTTGTTCCAGGACCTCTTCGCCCGGCGCCGCGACACGATCTTCGCCCAGGACGACGTCCCCGAGATCCGGCTCGACGACGCGACGATCTACCAGGCCGTCGTCGAGCTCTCCCGGTTCCGGCTCCTCTTCGTCGGGGCCGACGTGATCTCGAAGGCGTTCCAGGTGCTCCGCACGAAGGCGCTGAAGTCGGGCGAGGGCCAGTTCCTCACGCCCCAGCAGGTGATCCGGTCGTGCGTGATCGCCCTCGACGTCCAGCCCGGGGACAAGGTGATCGACCCGGCGTGCGGGACGGGCGGGTTCGTGTTCGAGGTCATGGACCAGCTCGGTCAGCGATACGCCCGCCAGTACCCCGAGAAGCCGGGGTACGCCGGCCAGCTCCTGACAAAGTGGGCCAACGAGCGGTGCTACGCCGTCGACAAAGACGACATCGGCGTCAAGCTCACGCGGACCCTCATGCTCTCGCTCGGGGACGGGTCGACCCACACGTTTATCGGCGACTCCATCCGGTCCGACCGGTGGGACGAGTCGTACCCCCACCTCAAGGGGCCGCTCTCGGACGGCCAGTTCACCGTCGTCGTGACGAACCCGCCGTTCGGGAAGGGGCTGAAGGTGGCCGGCGCCGACGCGAAGCGGGCCGGGTTCACGATCTCCGAGGCCGCGTCCCGGAAGGCCGGCGCCCACGCCGACCTCGAGATCGGGCTCCTCTTCCTCGAGCGGGCCTACAAGCTCCTCCGCGTGGGAGGGCGGGTCGGCATCGTCCTCCCCGAGACGTACTTCTTCAGCCACAAGTACCGCTGGCTCCCGGGCTGGCTCGACGGCCGGCTCGAGCTCCGGGGCATGGTCAACGTCCCGATGGAGGCGTTCCAGGAGTTCGCCCGGGCCAAGACCAACTTCTACATCTTCGAGAAGGTCGGGGCCGTCGAGCCCGAACCGGCCGAGGAGGACTAGACAGCCCGCAATCAGAACACGAGACATAAACGAACGACATGAGCCTCCCCAAACCGCATTGGTACCGGCCCGGCAGGGTCATGGTCTCGACGGCCCCGACCTGTGGGATCTCGAAGGGCGGCGGTCCCCTCGCCCGGTACGACGAGCACGGCCGGAAGGTGTACGAGAGCGATCCCGAGACAGGCGAGGACCGGCTCGCCGTCGACGACCGGCTCCTCGACGACATGGAGGCGCTCCGCGACGGGCGGACGACGGAGACCCTCCGGTTCTTCGACGCCGCCGACCTCTCGCTCCGCCACGCCGTCCCGGCCTACTACGACCGCCGGTACCACGAGGCGTTCGCCGAGGCGCTGGCGGCGCCGGAGTACGAGGGGTTCACGGCGGCCACGCTCGGCGAGCTCAAGGCCGACGGCCGGATCACGCTCCAGAACGGGCACGGGTCGGCCCCGAAGGACCTCCGGACCGGCGACGTCCCCTACATCAAGGTGTCCGACCTCCGGGCCGGCCTCGTCAACATCAACCCGACGAACTACGTCCCGCTTACGTTCGCCCAGGGGATGTGGGGTGGGCCGACCTCGGACCTCCAGGCGTTCGACCTCATCAGTCCGAACCGGGCGAGCCGGAACATCGGCGACTTCTGCGTGCTCATGCCGGGCCAGGAGCAGGTCATGCTGACCAAGGAGGTCATCGTGCTCCGGCCGGGACCGTCGGCGGACTTCGACCCGTTCTACCTCCTCTGGGCCATGACGCTGAGGATCGTCCGGGACCAGTGGAACCGGGTCGTGTTCATGCAGACGAACCGGGAGGACGTCGGCGACCGCTACCTCGAGATCGAGGTCCCCGTCTCGCCGAGCGCCGAGCGGGCGGCCGAGGTGTCGGAGCCGTTCCGGCGCTACTTCCAGACGCTGGCCGAGGAGCGCGACCGGCTCACGAGCTACCTGTCAGGTGGGGCTCACCACTATCTGATGGCGGGAGCCGACGAACCTGACTAGAGCTTGAACTACGTCCTCCGCGACTTCCTCGGGGCCGAGCTGGAGCCGGCCTAGCCCCCGCGCCCCACTGGCGGGATGCGCTGCCAGCCGACCGTGTCCGCCCCCGGCGCTTCGGTGCCGGGGGCGGCGTGCGTCAGAAGCGCCGCGCAATCCCAGGCGTCGCCCGACGGACCGGACGGGGCCGAAGGGGGTAGGAGGGGGCCGGACCCCTCCCGCATGGCCTCCGCACCGACCCCGCTCGACACCTCGCCCGCGTTCCGCCGCCGGGCCCGCTACGTCGTCGTCCTGGTGACGGCGACCGCCGTCGCGCTCTACGTCCTGTGGATCACGCGGCAGGCGTTCCTGCTCGTGTTCCTCGGCGCCACCGTCGGCGTCCTGTTCTACCACTCGAGCCGGTGGCTGGCGGACAAGACCGGGGCGACGCGCGGGGCCATGCTCGCCCTCGTCGTCCTCGTCGTCCTCGCGGGGATCGGGGCGGCCGTCTACTTCGGGGGGCCGCGCGTGGCCGCCGAGGCCCAGACGCTCATCGGGGACGCCCCGGAGCTGATCGAGTCGGCCCAGGCCCGGCTCGGGATTCCGGCCGACGCCCTCCGCCTGCCGAGCGGCGTGAACGACGTCTCCGGCCGCCTGCTCGGCGTGTTCTCGACGCTCACCGGCGTCTTCGCCGGCGTGCTCGTGGTGTTGCTCGTGGCGATCTACTCGGCCATCGACCCCGGCCGCTACACGCGCGGGGTGATCCGGCTCGCCGACCACCGGTACCAGCCGTTCGTGCGGAACATGCTCGAGCGGATGGGCGAGGTCCTCCTCGGGTGGATGAAGGGCGTGGGGATCGCCGTCGTCGCGCTGGGGACGCTCGCGGCCGTCGGGCTCTCGGTGATCGGGCTCCCCGGGGCCCTCGCGCTGGCGGCGTTCGCGGCGGCCCTGACCATCATCCCCAACTTCGGCCCGTTTATCGGGTGGCTCCCGGCCGTCATCGTCGGGTTCTCGCAGGGGACGACGACCGGGCTGTGGACGCTCGGGCTGGCCGTCGTCGCGCAGCAGATCGAGGGGAGCTTCATCACCCCGAAGGTGCAGGGCGAGATGGTCCAGGTCGGGCCGGCGTTCATCATCGCCGGGCAGATCGTGTTCGGGACGCTCGCCGGGTTCCTCGGCGTCCTCCTCGTGGTCCCGATCCTGGGCGTGGGGAAGGTGCTCCTCCAGGAGCTCTACATCGGCCCGTTCGTCGAGGGCGAGCCGCCGGACCCCGACGACCGCGACCACCCGGTCCCCGGCGTCGAGGAGGGGGCGACGGCCCGCGTGGACGGAGCGGCGGGCCCGGTGCCCGCCGGCGGCCTCGCGCGCGGGTAGTCTCGCGCGCGGGTAGACGGCCCGCG
>CAZDFV010000118.1:0-9462 GCA_964504495.1 uncultured Rhodothermales bacterium | reverse complement strand
GGCGGGGCAGGGCGACGGGAACGCGCGGACGCCGCCCCGTCGCATCACCGCCGGCCGGCGTGGCGCAGAGACCCTACCGCGCGAGCACCATCCGCTGCGTCGCCACGCGCCCGCCCGCTTCGAGGCGGTAGACGTAGAGCCCGCTCGGGAGGTCGCCGGCCGCGAGCGTGGCCGTGTGCGACCCCGCCGGCCGCACCCCGTCGACGAGCGTCGCCACCCGGCGGCCCAGGGCGTCGAACACGTCCAGGCGGACGGGCCCCGTCTGGTCGAGGGCGTAGTCGATCGTGGCGCTCGTGGCGAACGGGTTGGGCCGGCTCTGGCCGAGCGCGAAGCGGTCCGTGGCCCCGTCGTCCCCGGCGTCGACCGGGCCGGTCACGTTGCCGGGCTCCATGCTGGTGTAGACGTAGAACTCGCCCGGCGCCAGCGTCACCTGGCGCGTGGCGTCGGTCACCTCGAACGAGCCGCCGCCGTAGACGTCGTACCACGTGCCGGTCGTGGGGAACGTGTACGAGACCTGCTGACCCACCACGTCGAAGTTGCCGACGATCAGGGCGTCCTCACCGTTCGACGGGTGGTCGAGCGTGATCCGCTTGACGAGCCCGTCCACGTCCATGTCCACGGCCGTCTCGGGGTCGGTGAACAGGTCGTGCGCGTTGCGGAGGCCGATGACCCGAGCCCAGGCGTCGTAGAGGTCCTGGCGCATCGCGGCCTCGGCGTCCTCCTGGATCCAGTACTCGTCCCACAGGATCGGCTTGTTGCCGGTCCGGCCGTTGAAGTCGATGCTCACGTCGTAGCCGACCTCCCCGAACTGCCACAGCATCTTTGGCCCGGGGACGGTGTAGAAAAAGGCGCCGGCCATCGCGAACCGGTCGAGCGCCGTCCCGAGGTCCTTGGTGCTGTAGTCGCCGGAGCTGTTGCCGAACTGGAGCGCCTTGTACATAATGCGCTCCTCGTCGTGGCTCTCCATGTAGGCCACGTTGTTGGCCGTCTCCCAGCCCGGGCGGTTGCTGTAGTGGACCCAGGAGAAATCGCTCCGGTCCTGGTAGCCCATGACCGACTGGGCGTAGTTGTCGTTCAGGTTGCTCCAGAGGAGGACGCCCGGGAACCCCTCGTTGGTCCGGTACTCGGCGTAGACCTCCTCCTCGTCGTTCACGCCGAGGTGCTCGAAGATGACGATGGCATCCGCGTCCACCTCCCAGATCTCGTCGGTCATCCGCGTGAGGAGGTCGACGCGGGACTGGTCGTAGCTGCTCCAGGCGGTCACGTCGCAGTCGCCGCCCTGGTCGTTGCACGTCTGCGTCTGCGTGAACCCCTTGGTCAGGTCGAAGCGGAACCCGTCGACGCGGTACTCCTCGAGCCAGAACCGGTTGGCCCGGTCGAGCCAGTACTGCGTCGCCGCGCTCTCGTGGTTCAGGTCGTTAAAGACGTTGAACGGGTGGCGGGGCGCCGTGTTGGCGTAGGGGTTCTCGGCCGTCGGGTCGCCAAAGTCGCCCTCGTTCCACAGGCGGATGAGCGGGCTCTGCCCCGTCGCGTGGTTGTAGGCCACGTCGAGGAGGACCGCCAGCCCTCGCTGGTGGGCCGCGTCGACGAACGCCTTAAAGTCCTCCTCGGGCCCGTAGTACTTGTCGAGGGCAAAGTGGAACGACGGGTTGTACCCCCAGCTCTCGTTCCCGTCGAACTCGGAGACGGGCATGAGCTCAATCGCGTTGACGCCGAGCCGGGCGATGTAGTCGAGCGTGTCGGCGAGCGTCTCGTAGTCGTGGGCGGCGAGGAAGTCGCGGAGGAGGAGCTCGTAGATCACGAGCTCGCTGGGGTCCGGCGCCTCGAAATCCTCGACCTGCCAGTCGTACTCGGCCTCGCCCGGCTGGAGCACGCCGACGACGTGGTCCGTCTGGTCGCCCGGGTACGGCTGGAGGCCGGGGTACGTCTCGGCCGAGATGAACTGGTCGTTGCGCGTCAGGACCTTCTCGACGTACGGGTCGGCCACGCGGATCTCGCCGTCGACGAGGTACTGGAAGGCGTACTCGGTGCCTGGCGTGAGCCCGTCGATCTCGATCCAGTACCACGTGCTGTCCGCGCCGTCCACGTCGCGCTTCATGAAGTAGTCGGTGTCCACCTCCCAATTCGTGAAGTCGCCGATGACGTAGGCGAAGTCCTTGTACGGAGCGAAGAGCGAGAGCGTGGCGGAAGTCCCGTCGGCGCCGTAGGTGATGCCGTCCTGGAGCCCGGCCGGGCGGGCCTCCGTCACCACGTCCGGGTTGCGGACGACGGTGAACGTCTCGGTGGTTTCGCGCGCGTCGTCCGTCGTCGCCCGGACGCCGACGGTGTAGCGGCCCGGCGGGTCGAGCGCGAGGGTGTGCGTGATCTCGTCCGTGGTGGAGGTCGCAACGACGGTCCCATCGACCGTGACCGCCATCGACGCGATCGCGCCCGACGCGCCCGGCGTGGCCGTCGCCCGGACCTCCGGGCCCGTCGACGAGGTGGCGAACGCGGGGTCGACGCCGTTGAGGTCCGGGCTGAGGATGCTGACGGACAGCACGCTCGGCGCGACGTCCACGAACAGGTCCTGCGACTGCTGCGTCCCGTCGTCGTTGCGGAAGACGAACGCGAGCTTCTGGATGACCTCGCTCTCGGGGACGGCCCCGGCGCCCGTGCTGTTGTCGCTGTAGTACGCCCGGATGTCCTCGATCCGAAGCTGGTACACGCCCTGCGTGACGCGCGCGAGCTGGACGTCGCCCGTGGTCTCGTCCGCCCAGTTGTTCTTGACGTAGCGCCAGTCGGTGTCGTTGGCGCTCTGGTCGGTCACGAGGCCCGTGTGCGCGAACACGTCGCCCGAGAACCCCTCCAGCCCCGTCCCCGCCGCGTTGAACGTGATCGTGACCGGCGCGTCGACCGACGGCACCTCGGGGTCAGCGCTAATCTGCGCCCCGGCGGGGCTGGCGGTCGCGACGGCCGCCAGCAGGGCGGCGAGCGCGAGGAGAGATGGGGCGGTGCGGGGCATGGCGGGCTCTCTCGGTGGAGGTGGTGGGGCGGAACGGCCAGCGCCCGGCGGGACCTCCCGCCGGGCGCTCTGAGACCGTCGCTACGGGCGGGCCTGGAGCTTGACGTCGTCGATGACGACCTCGATCGGCTCCGTCGTCGCGTCGCTCTCCGGGCGGCGGAGCTCGAACCCGACGTTGACGATGCCCGGGTTGCCGAGGGCGGAGACGTCGTTGCCGAGGTCCGCGAGCGGCACCGTAATTCGCCGGAACTCGTCGCCCGCCGCGATGGGGATGACCGTGCCGTTGTCGAAGCTGAACCCGCCAGCCCGGCCGCCGTCGTCAACAGTCTCGACAAAGACGAAGAGGTCGAACGGCCGGGAGACCTCGCCGACGAGCAGGCTCAGCACGCTCTCGGAGGTCGCGTTGAGGCGGAGGCGGTCGTAGTTGTACCCGAAAAAGTTGCCGCCCTCGGTGTACGAGAGGCGCCGGGCCGTCCGGCCGTCGCTCATGGCCCCGACCGCGTCGGTGTCGCTGAGCTCGATGGCCGAGAACGAGCCGTAGGCGTTCGTCGTCTCCTCGAAGTCGTGGACCTCGATCGTCGGCCCGTCGGCCGTCCCGAAGGCGACGTCGTCGAGGTGGTACGTCACGGCCGCGTCGGCCGCGAACGACACGCTCTCGAGCGGGCCGTTCCCGCCGGCCCGCTCGGCGACGGGGTCGAACCCCTCGAAGATCTGCGGCGTGGCGACCGTGTACTTCCGCCAGGCCGAGCCCGCGTCCACGGGGACGCTCACGTCGTACGTCTCGGTCTCCCCGCCGTCGCGGTCGGTGAACGTGACCTCGAGCGTGAAGTCGGTCGCCGGGTCCGGCTTGACGAGGAAGGTGAAGACGCCCTGGCCCGGCGCGTTCACCAGGCGCTCGAGCATGACGGACCCCGACCCGCTGGCGGTCACGCGGAGGGCGCGGAGCCCGTTGCTGTCGTCGGAGACCCCGTCCGTGACGACCTCGGTGGTGGTCCCGCCCGAGGCGACGACCGCGCGGGCGTCGTAGTCGGCCACGACGGCCAGCCCGCTCTGGAACGTCTCGGTGATCGAGACCGGGCTGTTCACCTGGAGCTGGACCTCGTCGAGGATCTCCCGCCCACCGCTGGCCGAGCGGACCGTGACGGTCTCCATAACCGAGCCGGCGCTGGGGACCTCGCCGGTGTAGCTCACGGCCCACGTCCGGCTCCCGCTCTCCGGCGAGCCCGTCTCCTCCACGAGCTCGAAGGCCACGCCGTCGGCGGCCTCGACCTCAGGGGCCGCGTCGAGGCCCTGGTAGCGGACCGTGAACGTGACCGCCGGCATCTGGCCGGCCGTGAACGTCAGGCTCGTCGTCGAGACGGTGACGGCCGGCTGGATGTCGAAGTCCTCGACGCTCGTGGGGCCCGAGTCGCAGGCGGCGAGCGCCAGCCCGGCGAGGGCGAGGAGGAGGAGTCGGTGCATGGGGGCGGAAGAGCGAGTCGGTAGAGGGATCGGTACGGGACTACGGCGCGGCGCGCGCCCGCCCACGGCAGGCGGGGCCCCGCTGGCGACGCGCGCCGCCAGCGGGCGGGGCCGGACCTAGTAGCCCGGGTTTTGGGAGAGGTTGGGGTTGGCGCGGAGCTCCGAGGCCGGGAGCGGGTAGAGGTCGCGGTACTCGTCCGTCGCCTGGCCGTCGGGCACGCCGCCCTTCCAGGCCCAGACGTAGGCGCCCCCGGCGAACCGGTCGAACCGGACGAGGTCGGTCCGGCGGTGGCCCTCCCACATCAGCTCGCGCGCGCGCTCGGTGAGGAGGAAGTCGAGCGTGAGCTCACCGTCGTCGATCTCGGCGTCGTCGTCGCCCTCGAACGCCCGCTCGCGGACCTCGTTGACGAGCCCGAGCGCCCGGCCGCGGTCGCCGCCGCCGCCGCGGAGGACGGCCTCGGCGTACATCAGGTAGACGTCGGCGATCCGGAACATCGGGAAGTCCGTGTCCGGGAACGTCAGGTTCTGGCCCGGGACCCCGTCGGACGTCACGTTCTGGAACTTCGGGACGGCGTACCCATCGGTAAAGGTGCCGATGTCGTTGATGACCTTCGACTGGCCCTCCTGGTAGAACTGAGCCCCGGCCGGCTGGACGCGCGGGAACACCGGCCGCTGGTCGTCGCCCTCGAACAGGTCCACGTAAGTGCTCGTCGTACGGAGGCCGCCCCACCCGAAGTCGATCCCGAACGTCGCCGGGTCCATGCCCCCGCCGTAGGGGGCGTGGACGAGGAACGTGGTCCCGCCGAACGACTGCGTCCGCGTCCCGTCCTGGGGGAGCGCGAAGATGATCCCGTCGGCCGTGTGGTTGTCGGCCAGGAACAGGTCGTGGTAGTCGTCCTCCAACCGGTACGCGCCGGAGTCGATGATCTCCTCGGTGACGCGGACGACGTCGGCCGAGCGGTCGGCGCCGGTGTAGACGACGGCGTTCTGGTAGAGCTTGGCGAGGAGCGTGAGGGCAGCCCCGGCGTCGGCCCGGCCGTACTCGCCGGCCCCGATGGGCGCGACCGTCTCGGACCCGTCGCCCGTGACCGCCAGCAGCTCGGACTCGATAAAGTTGAAGACCTCCTCGCGCGTGTTCTGCGGCGGGGCCTCGCTCGAAATCCCAAACTCCTCGGTCACGAGCGGGACGTCGCCGAAGAGGTCGATGGCGTGCCAGTAGGCCAGCGCGCGGAGGAAGCGGGCCTCGGCCCGGTACCGCGGGATGAGCGCCCGCTCCTCGGCCAGGACCCCGTACTCCTCCAGCCGCTCCGGCGTCGACTGGCGGAGGAACTCGTTGGACTGGGCCACGAGAAAGTAGATCCGGTAGTACATCGCCGAGACGAACTGGTTGGACGGCGACCACGAGTGCTCGTGGAGGTTGCGGATCCCGTTGTCGTTCCAGGCGACGACGGCGGCGTCGGTCGAGAGCTCCTGGAGCTGCCACAAGAGCCGGGTGTACTGGGAGAACCCCTCGTCCAGGCTGGTGAGGTCGCCGGCCCCGGCCGGACCGCTCTGCCCGGTCACGATGAGGGAGCCGTAGAGCTTGGCGAGGAACGAGGTGTAGGCCCCCTCCTCAGTGAAGAACCGGCTCGCAGCCGCGCTGCTCCGGGGCTCGACCGTCACGCTGTCGCAGGCGGCGAGCCCGAAGAGGAGGGCCGCCAGCGCCGGGAGTGCGAGCCGGGGGAATCGGGAGGTCATCGGTACGGTGGATTGGAATGGGTAGAGGCGGGCGGGACGGGTCGGCTAGAACCGGACCTCGGTCCCGAGCCGGAACGTCCGCGCGCGGGGGTACAGGTTGTTGTCGATCCCGCTCACCCCGATCTCGGGGTCCGGCCCGCTGTAGCCGGTCAGGAGGAGGGCGTTCGAGACCGACCCGTAGACGCGGACCCGCCCGACGCCCGGGACCGTCTCGAGCGTGTACCCCAGCGCGACGTTGTCGACGCGGAGGAACGACCCGTCCTCGAGGTACACGTCGGAGAAGTACTGCGGGTCGACGAACCCGGTCTCGAGGACCGACTCGTGCAGGTTCGACGGGACGATCTCGGTGAGCCGGTTGTAGTACCCGAAGTTCGAGGCCACGTTGTTGTAGACCTCGGCCCCGAGCTGGGCCCGGAGCGTGACGCTGAAGTCGGCCGAACCGGCCCGGAACTGCGAGGTGTGGCCGAGGACCCAGTCCGGGGCCGGGTTCCCGCGCACGACCCGGTCGTCCTCATTGATGACGCCGTCCCCGTTCACGTCGCGGTAGAGGTCCTGCTCGTTGATGAGCCCGTCGCCGTCGACGTCGGCGTAGACCGGGTTGCCGGCGTCGTCGAGGACGTGCTCGTAGAGGAAGAACGAGTTGACCGGCTCGCCCTCACGGAGCACCTGGACCGTGTTCCCGACGCCCCCGCTGATCCCGCCCGTGTCGATCGTGATCACGTCCTCGACGTCGCGGTCGATCGAGAGCAGCTCGTTCCGGTTCGTCGAGGCGTTGAACTGGGCCGAGTACGAGAAGGCGTCGGTGTCGACGACGAACGCGTTCAGGCCGAACTCGAGGCCCTCGTTCCGGACCGACCCGATGTTCGTCGTGACGAAGTCGCTGAGGTTGGCCCCAGCCGCGACCGGCACGTTGAAGAGGAGGTCGTCGGTGTCGCTGGCGTAGACGTTGAACTCGCCCGTGACGCGACCGTCGAGGAGCCCGTAGTCGAACCCGAGGTTCGTGCTCGTCGTCTCCTCCCACTTGATGTCCTCGTCCGCCGGACCGGGGCGGATCGTGCTAATAAACCGGTCTCCAAACTGGATCTGGGCCTGCGGGCCACCGGGTCGGTAGAACGGGGCGTAGAGGAAGTCGTCGATGTCCTGGTTCCCCGTCACGCCCCACGAGGCCCGGAGCTTGAGGCTCGAGACGACGCGGTTCTGGGGGAAGAACGGCTCCTCGTCGATCCGCCAGGCGAATGCGGCCGAGGGGAACGTCCCGTACTGGTTGTTCCGTCCGAACCGGGACGACCCATCCTGGCGGACAGTTGCCGTGAGCAGGTACCGGTCGAGGAGCTGGTAGTTGACCCGACCGAACGCCGAGATGAGCCGGCTCGGGATCTCGGTCACGAACGCCGTGATGTTGGCCGGGTCGCCGACGGCGTCGAAGCTGTTCCGCCCGAAGATGTTCGTCGTCAGGCCCGACCCGTACACCTCGGGGTACTCCTCGTAGAAGTCCTGGTACGAGTACCCGACGGTCACGTCGAACTCGCTGTCGAGGGCGTCGAGGTCCCGGCCGTAGTTGGCGAACAGGTCGGCGAGGAGGTTCGACTGCGTGTAGCTCCGGCGCTCGATGCGGCCGGGGTTGGCCCCCTCGGCCTGGCCCTTGAGGAACGTCGGGGCGAAGAACTCCCGCTCGCCCGTCGTCAGGTCGAACCCGAGGACCGACCGGAGCGTGAGCCCGTCGACGAACGGGACCTCGTAGGCCGCCTCGGCGCTCCCGAGCGTCCGGTACGTCGTCCCGACGTTCTCGGTCAGGATGAACTCGGCGACCGGGTTGTTCTCCGCCAGCCCGGCGTCCCACTCGTAGAACCCGCCGAACGGGCTGCCGACGAGGCGGATCGGCTGGGTCGGGTCGAAGGAGGCGGCGCCCCCGACGATCCCGGCCTCGAACTCGTCCTCGGTCCGCGCGCCGCGGAGGCTCGTCCGGATCGAGAGGGCGTCGTCGAAGAGCCGCTGGTTGTAGGTGAGGGCGGCGGCGACCCGCTCGGTGCTCGAGGCGTAGAGGGTCCCGTCCTGGTTGAGGTAGTTGAGCGAGAACCGGACGTCGGCGTCGTCGAACCCGCGCGAGAAGCTGATGTCGTGGCGCTGCCCGTAGCCGGGCCGCTCGATGGCGTCCTGCCAGTCGGTCTCCGCCACGCCGAGCATGGGGAGCATCTGGGGCGCCTGCGCGGCCACGGCCTCGCGGAACCGGGCCGCGTCGAGCACGGCGATCCGGTCGGTCACGGACGAGACGAGGGCCTCGCCGTTGTAGACGATCTCGGCCTCCGTGCCCGCCCCGCTCTTCGTCTCGATGAGGATGACGCCGTTGGCGCCCCGCGAGCCGTAGATGGCCGTCGAGGAGGCGTCCTTGAGGACGGTCACGCTCGCGATGTCGTTCGGGTTGAGGAAGTTGAGCGGGTTCCGGCTCCCCTGCACGCCCTCGTTGCTGATCGGGACCCCGTCGATGACGAAGAGCGGGTCGCTGCTGGCGTTGACCGACGTGGCCCCGCGGATCCGGATCTGGTTGTCGGCGCCCGGGGCCCCGTCGTTCGAGGTCACCTGGACGCCGGCGATCTTGCCGGCCAGGATCTGCTCGGGGCTCACGGCCGCGGCCGTGTTGAAGTCCTCCGGCGTGATCCGCTCGACGGCCCCGGTGAGGTCCTCCTCCTCGACCTCGCCGTAGCCGATGACGACGAGGTTCTCGAGCGTCTGGGCCGCCTGGCTCAGGGCCACGTCGACGACGGAGCGGCCGGCGATGGCGACCGTCTGCGGCTCGTAGCCGATGTAGGAGAACCGGAGCGAGTCGGCCGTCGCGGGCACCTCGAGGCTGTACGCCCCGTCGATGTCGGTGGCCGCCCCGACCGTGGTCCCGGGCACGGTGACCGCCGCCCCAGGCAGCGTCTCGTTCGTGAGCGAGTCGGTCACGACGCCGCTGATCTGGCGCTGAGCCAGCGCCGGCGACGCGGCGCACAGCGCGCCCACGAGGAGCAGGGCGGGGAGGAGCCGGAGGCTACGTTGCATGGGGGTGGAGGCGTCCGTCTGGGGGTGGGGGAGCGGGCCCGGGGTCCCGTTAGCGCGGGGCGGGCAGGCGCCGAGCGGCTGCGGCCTAAGGAAGCGCTTTCGCTCGGGCCGACTATGGTAGTACCTCGCCGCGTCCGGGGTGGGGGAAAACGCACCCCCTATCCGAGGATCCGGCGTGAATCGCGGGCCCGGCCGCCGGCCGCCGGGCGTGGTCCGCCGGCGCG
>CAZDFV010000117.1:0-9464 GCA_964504495.1 uncultured Rhodothermales bacterium | reverse complement strand
GTCCGCCGCGTCGGGGCGCCCGGGCCGCGTGGCGACCGGCTGGCGCTGACGCCGAGCGGGCGGGCGGCGGCGCAGCGGGCGATGGTGGAGTAAGCGGCGGCGTTCACAGGGGGGCCGCCGGATGCTTGACGAGCGATGCGTGAGAGGAGTGCTGCAGGGAATCACGTATCCGACTGTACTGCACGTCTGATCGCATCATGCCCAGAGCCTCCGCCAGCCGGGCGGTGGCCCCCGTAGCTTCTCGGTGCAACCCGCGTCCGCGCGTCCCGTCAGCCCGGCGTCTTCCCCCCGACCGATGGAGCTCCAGATCCGGAACCTCTCGAAAACCTACCCGAACGGCGTCGAGGCGCTCAAGGACGTCACGCTCACGATCCCGACGGGGATGTACGGCCTGCTCGGGCCCAACGGGGCCGGCAAGTCGACGCTGATGCGGACGCTGGCGACGCTCCAGGAGCCGGACACGGGCGAGGTCACGCTGGGCGCGCCCGGCGCGAGCGTCGACGTGCTCCGCCAGCCCGACGCCGTCCGCCGCCGGCTGGGCTACCTCCCCCAAGAGTTCGGGCTCTACCCGAAGGTCCCGGCCTACGACCTCCTCGACCACTTCGCTACGCTCAAGGGCGTGGCGAACAAGGGCGAGCGGAAGGAGCTCGTCGAGGCCCTCCTCCACCAGACGAACTTGTGGAACGCCCGGACCAAGCACCTCGGCGGGTACTCCGGCGGGATGCGCCAGCGGTTCGGGATCGCCGTGGCCCTCATCGGCGACCCCGACCTCATCATCGTCGACGAGCCGACGGCCGGCCTCGACCCAGCCGAGCGGGTCCGCTTCCTGAACCTCCTCAGCGAGCTGGGCGAGGGCGCCGTCGTGATCCTCTCGACCCACATCGTCGAGGACGTGGCCGAACTGTGCAGCCGGATGGCGATCATCAACGCTGGGCGCATCTTGCTCGAGACCGGCCCGCTCGAGGCGACGGCCGCCCTCGAAGGAACGATCTGGAAGCGGATCATCGAGAAGGGCGAGCTGGAGGCGGCCGAGGCCGAGCACGCCGTGATCTCGAGCCGGCTCCTCGTGGGCAAGGTGGTGGTCCACGTCTACAGCCCGGACCGGCCGGGCCCGGGCTTCGAGCCGGTCGCGCCGGACCTGGAGGACGTCTACTTCTCGACGATGAAGGGCCACCTGCACGCCGGCGCCATCCCCGGCGCCGCCGGCCCCACGCCCGAACCACCCGCGCCCGAGCCGCTGGCGGAGCCGCCCGCCAGCCGGCCGGCGGTGGAGTCTCACCCGTGATGCGGTACGTGCAGGCGAGTTCTCCCCCTGGACAGGGGGAGTCCCCGAGGGGGGAGGGGGTAGAGCGCGCGAGCACGGAGCTGTCACTAGCGGAGTCCGTCCCGCTGGCGGACCGCTTCCGCCAGCCGAGCGACCGCTCTCCGGCCGGTCGACCACCCCTATCCCCTCCTGTCCAAGAGGGGGACTTCACCCACAGTCACCCGCCCCCACCTCGTCGTCCTGAGCGGAGCGAAGGATCTCGACGCCACTGTCTCACGCTGACCGTGCCGGCGCCCACCGACGCACCGCGTTGAGATCCTTCGACTCCGCTCGCTGACGCTCGCTCCGCTCAGGATGACGAGAGAGCGGGAGGGAGCTTCCGTTTTGACCCCGCCCGCCCGGCCGTTCCGACGGGCGGCGACCTCCGCCAGCGGCCGACGCGCCGCCCACCGACGCACTGACCCACTGAACATGTTCTGGTCCGTTGCCCGCTACGAGCTGAAGTACCGGATGACGCGCATCTCGACGCACGTCTACGCGCTCGTCTTCTTCGCGCTCGCCCTCCTCCTCGGGCTCTCCGCCGCCGGCGCCTTCGAGGGCGTGGACATGTCGGCCGGGGCCCGCGTCCTCGCCAACTCGCCGTACATGATCGGCGGGCTCGTGACCACGCTCGGCCTGTTCGGCGTGGTCGTGACGGCGAGCTTTATGGGGCAGGCGCTCGTCAAGGATTTTGAGCACACGGTCCACCCGCTGCTGTTTACGACGCCGCTGAGCAAGGGGGCCTACCTCGGCGGGCGGTACGTCGGCGCGCTCGTCGCCGCGCTCTACGTGATGGCCGCCGTGCTGCCGGGCCTCGCGCTCGCCTACGCCCTCCCGTTCGTCGACGCCGACCTCGTCGGGCCGACGCGGGCGCTCGCCTACCTCCAGCCGTACCTGTTGTTCGTGCTCCCGAACACGGTCGTGACGGGCGCGCTCTTTTTCGGGCTGGCGGCGCTCACGCGGCAGATGCTCCCGAACTACGTCGGCGGCGTGCTCCTGCTCATGGGCTACCTCGTGGCCGCCCTCCTGACGACGGACGTCGAGAACCTGCGGACGGCGGCGATCGTGGACCCGTTCGGGAACTACGCCTACGAGGTCGTCACGCGGTACTGGACGACGGCGGAGAAGAACACGCTGCTCCTCCCGCTGGAGGGCGTCCTGGCCCTGAACCGGATTCTGTGGCTCGGCGTGGGGGCGGCGGCGCTCGTGCTCACGTTCGCCCGGTTCCGGCTGGCGCAGGGCGTGGGCGGACGCCGGCGGAAGGGGGAGGTCGCGACGGCGGCCCCGAGCGCCGAGCGCCGGCCGATCAGCGCGCTCGCGCTCCCCGACGCGGACCGCCAGTTCGGCGCGGGCGCCCGCCTCGGGCAGACGCTCTCGCTCGCCCGGCGCGAGTGGGGCGCGATCGTGCGGAACGTCTACTTCTACGTGCTCCTCCTCGCCGCGCTCGGCTTTTTCGCGATCGGCGCGATCGTCGGCGGGGCCGTGTTCGGGACGCCGACGCTCCCGGTCACGGCCGAGGTCCTGAACCTCGTGACCGGCGGGTTCGTCCTGTTCGTCCTCGTCATCATCGTGTTCTACGCCGGCGAGCTGGTGTGGCGCGAGCGGGACCTGAAGTCGGCCCAGATCTACGACGCGCTGCCCGTCCCGTCGTGGCTCCCGTTCGCCGCCAAGACGCTCGCGCTGTGGGGGGCGCTGGCGACGGTCCTGGCCGTGATGATGGTCGTGGGGATCGTCTACCAGCTCATCCGCGGGTTCACCGATGTCGAGGTCACGCTCTACCTCGCCGAGCTGTTCGGCGTCCAGTTCGTGGACTTCGCGCTCGTGGCCGTCATGGCGCTCACGATCCACACGGTCGTGAACCACAAGTACGTCGGGCACTTCGTCCTCATTCTTTATCTGATCGGACTGCCCATCTTGATGGGAATTTTTGGGTACGACCACAACCTGTACGACTTCGGCTCGGACCCGGGGACGCCGTACTCGGACATGAACGGGTACGGGCACTTTCTGGGCCCGTTCGTGTGGTTCAAGCTGTACTGGGCCGCGTTCGCCGTCCTGCTGGCGGTCGCGTCGGCGCTCGTGTGGCAGCGGGGGCCCGAGGGCGGCGTGCGGCGCCGGCTGAAGAGCGCCCGGCTCCGCCTCTCGCGACCCGTCCTCGCCACGACGGCGATCGCGCTCGTCGCGTTCATCGCGCTCGGCGGGTTCATCTTCTACAACACGAACGTCCTCAACGAGTACCGGACGGAGGAGGAGCAGCGCGACCTTCTGGCGGAGTACGAGCGCAAATACAAACAGTTCGAGGGCGTTCCGCAGCCCCGGATCACGGCGGTCGAGACGCAGGTGGACCTGTTCCCGTACGAGCGGGAGGCACGCCTGCGGGGGACGTACACGCTCGTGAACAAGACGGACGCGGCGATCCCGGCCGTCCACCTCGACCTGCCCAGCTCGCTCGTCGTCCGCCAGCTGGCGTTCGGGCGCCCGGCCGAGGCCACGCTCGTCGACTCGACGCTCGGCTTCCGCACGTACGCGCTCGCCCAGCCGCTGGCCCCGGGCGACTCGACGACGCTCGCGTTTGACCTCGGCGTCGAGACCGAGGGGTTCGGCAACAGCCGCGGCCCGACGAGCATCGTCTACAACGGGACGTTCCTCAACAACGGCGTTTTCCCGAGCATCGGCTACCAGCCAAGCGGCGAGTTGGCGGACCCGTCGGCCCGCGAGGACGTCGGGCTCCCGCCCCGCCCCCGCGCGGCGTCCATCGACGACAGCACGGCCGCCCGCAACACGGACCTCGCCAACGACGCCGACTTCGTCCGCTTCGCGGCGACGGTCAGCACGGTCGAGGACCAGATCGCCATCGCGCCGGGGCGGCTCCAGCGCGAGTGGGTCGAGGACGGCCGGCGCTTTTTCCGCTACGAGATGGGCTCGCCGATCCTCAACTTCTACTCGTTCCTCTCGGCCCGCTACGCCGTCGCAGAGGACACGTGGCGGGCGCCGGACGGGCGCACCATTGACATCCAGGTATTTTATCACCCCGCGCACGACTACAACGTCGAGCGGATGATCGCGGCCACCCAGTCGACGCTGGACTACGCGACGGAGGCGTTCAGCCCGTACCAGTACGATCAGGTCCGCATCGTCGAGTTCCCGCGCTACGCCCAGTTCGCGCAGAGCTTCCCCAACACGATCCCGTTCTCCGAGTCGATTGGCTTTATCGCGGACGTGGGCGACGGGGACGACGACATCGACTACCCGACGTACGTGACGGCCCACGAGGTGGCGCACCAGTGGTGGGGCCACCAGGTCGCGGGCGGCGCCGTCCAGGGCTCGGCCGTGATCGTCGAGACGCTCGCGCAGTACACGGCGCTCATGGTCATGGAGGAGCAGTACGGCGAGGCGAAGATGGGCCGGTTCCTCGGCTACGAGCTCGACCAGTACCTCGTCGGACGGACGCTCGACCGCGTGGGCGAGGTCCCGCTGTACCTCGCCGAGGGCCAGCAGTACATCCACTACAACAAGGGGTCGCTGGCGATGTACGCGCTCCAGGAGTACGTGGGCGAGGCCCAGGTGAACGCTGCGCTCTCGCGCTTCGTCGACGACTACGCCTTCCGCGGCCCGCCCTACCCGACGACGCGCGACCTCCTCCGCGAACTCCGCGCCGTCACGCCGGACTCGCTGGGGTACCTCGTCGAGGACCTGTTCGAGACGATCACGCTCTACGAGAACCGGGCGGTCTCCGCGACCGCCAGCGCGCTGGGCGACGGCCGCTACCGCGTGGCCCTGGCCCTCGACCTCGGGAAGGTCCGCGCTGACAGCATCGGCGCGGAGCAGCCGGCACCCATGAACGACTGGCTGGAGATCGCTGCCTACGACGAGGACGGCGACGTGCTCGCCTCGGAGCAGCGGCGGCTCCGGGCGGGCGAGCAGACCGTCGAGCTCGTCGTCCGCGGACGTCCGGCCCGCGCCGGCGTGGACCCGCGGAACGTGTTCCCCGACCGCGTCCGCGCCGACAACACGACGGCGGTGAGCGTGGAGTAGGCGCTGCCCGGCTGGCGGTGGTGCTCCGCCAGTCGGCACCGCGGGGCGGGCACGGGCCGCCCGGCCTTGTCATCCTGAGCGGAGCGAGCGCCGGCGAGCGCAGTCGAAGGATCTCAGCGCGGCGCGTCAGCCATAGGCGCCGGTACAGCTAGCGTGAGGCGCCGGCGTCGAGATCCTTCGCTGGTGCTCAGGATGACAGGTGGGGGAGGGCGGTAGTCAGACCGCCGGGCTGGCGGTGGGCGTCGCCAGTGGGGCGTGGTCGTCCGTGGAGACGCCCCGGCGGGACGTCCCTACCGCTCGTCGGCCGTCGGGCCGTAGACGGGCGGGACGGGGACGTCGAGGAGCCGGAGGTAGACGGTCAGCTGGCCCCGGTGGTGGGCGATGTGGCTCAGCGCCCACCGCCGGATGACGAGGTGGCGCGGGTCGGCCGAGACCGTGTGCTCGCCGTGGCGGAGTGCCCATGTGGCCGAGAGCGCGTCGTCGTCGGCGCCTGAGAGCGCCCCGCGCAGGGCCTCAACGTTCCGGTCCCACATCGCGAGCAGGTCCGCGCTCGACTCGACCGGGTCGGACGGTGGGCGGGCGCCGGCGAGGTCGAACTCGTCGGTCGAGAGCGTCATGACCGCCATGCGCGGGAGCCCGGCGACGTGCCGCGCCAGCGCCCCGAGCGACATCGACTTGGCGTGCGGCGTCCAGTCGGCGTGGCCGTCGTAGGGGACGCGGTCGAGGACGCGGCGCGTGGTGGCGAGCTCGAGGTCGAGGTCGGCGAAGGCCGCGTCGCGGAGGGGGGAGTCGGGCATGGGAGCCGGGCGTCGGGTGCATCACGATGGCGCCTGTGGATTACACGGTGAAGCGCCCAAAGTTCGACGCCTAGAAACGATACTTCTCTGTCCCGCAGGCGGCGGGGCCCCCCCCGTAGGAGGCGCGTCGAACAGGAACTGCTCCATGCACGCCCGGCCCCTCGTCTCCGTTATCGTCCCGGCATACAACGCGGCCACGTACATCGAGGAGACCCTCCGGTCGGCGCTTTCGCAGACCGTCCGCGAGATCGAGGTCGTCGTCGTCGACGATGGGTCGACCGACGGGACGGCAGCGGCTGTCGACCGCGTCGCTAGGGAGGACGCGCGGGTCCGCCTGATCCGGCAGGAGAATGCGGGCGTGGCGGCGGCCCGGAACACCGCGATTGCGGAGGCCCGAGCTGACTACGTGGCCCCGCTCGACGCCGACGACGTCTGGTTCCCTGACAAGCTCGCCGCTCAGGTCGCGCGGATGGGGCGGGGAGGGCTGGACATGGGGATGGTCTACTCGTGGTGGGTCGGGATCGACGGGGGCTCCGCGATCCGAGGGTCGTCGTTCCCGTGCCGCGCGGAGGGGGCCGTCGCGCTGTGCCTCCTCTACGCCAACTTCATCGGGAACGGGAGCGTCCCCCTCTACCGACGGGAGGCCGTTGAGCGGGTCGGCGGGTACGACCCAGACCTCCGGGCGCGGGGGGCCCAAGGGTGCGAGGACTGGGACCTCTCGCTCCGCGTCGCCGCGCGCTACGCGACCGGGGTGGCGCCCGGCCACTTTACCGGCTACCGCCGAGCGCCCACCTCGATGTCCGGCGACGTCGCGGCGATGGCCCGGTCCTACGACGCCGTCGTCGCGCGTGTCCGGGCCACGTGGGACGGCGTGCCCCCCGCCGCCTACAGGTGGTCGCGGGCCAACTTCGCCTCCTACCTCGCCGCGCAGTGCAAGCGGGGCGGGCGGTTCGCCGACGCGCTCCGGTGGACGGCGGAGGCCCTCCGGTGCGACCCGGCCTACGCCCTCGACCCGGCGCCGCACCGCGCGCTCGCGCGGTCGCTCGCCCACCTCGTCAGGGCCGACGGGCTCGTCCGCGCGGCCCGTCGGCGGCGGCCGCTCCCCGCGTACACACTCGCCGACGTCGAGGCGAAGTGGGCCGGGGCCGAGTGGACCTCGCCGTGGGAGCACTCGACGGGGTTGTACGACCGGGTCCGGGCGGCCCGCTGGCGGTGGCTCCGCGCGGCGCCTCCGGTCCGGGTCCGGGGCGCCCGGCCTGTGCGGGAGGGGAGGGGCGCTGGCCCCCCGGGTGTTCCGGCCTCCCATGTCTAAGACCCCGGCGCCCCGGCAGACCGGCCCGCTCGGCGGCCTCGCCCGGCTGCTCGGGGAGCACCCGTGGCTGAGCGGGTCGCTCGTCGCGGTCGGCGTCCTGGCCTCGCTCGCGGAGGGGGTCGGGATCTCGCTGTTCCTCCCGCTCCTCCAGACGCTGGGTGGCGGGGGCGTGGAGGCGGGCGAGGGGGGGCGGCTCCTCGACCGGCTCACGGCCCCGCTCGCCGACGTCCCGCCGGAGCGGCTCCGCGTGCTCCTCGCCGCCCTCATCCTCGGAACCGTCCTCCTCACGGCCGGGCTCCGCTACGCCTACCAGGCCCTCCTCGGCGTGCTGACGGCCCGGGTCGGGCACGCCCTCCGGTCGCGGCTGTTCCGCCAGCTCCTGCGCGTGGGGTACGGGTACGTCGAGCGGGCCGAGTACGGGCGCCTGATGAACACGATGGGCTCGGAGACGTGGCGGACGGTCTCGGCCGTGACCGCGCTCGTCGGCCTGTTCATCACCGCGAGCACGGCGGCCGTCTACGCCGCCCTCCTCCTCCTCATCTCGTGGCGGCTGACGCTCGTGGCCGTCGGCGCGCTCGCCGGGGCCGCCCTCGCCGTCCGGCTGCTGACGCGGCGGGTCCGGGCGCTCGGGGCCCAGGCGACCGAGTCGAACGCCGTGCTCGCCCAGCGGATGACCGAGGGGATCAGCGCGATGCAGACGGTCCGGCTCTTCGGGCGCGAGCGGTACGAGCAGGGCCGGTTCGACCGGGCCTCGGGGCGGGTGAGCCGGGTGTTCTTCCGGCTCGGGCTGGTCTCGGCGCTCGTGGGCCCGGTCTACGAGGTGCTCGCCGCCGCCCTCCTCGTCGGCGTCCTCGTGTGGGGCGTCCGGAGGCCGGAGGACCTCCCGCCGCTCCTCGTGTTCATCTTCGTGCTCTACCGCCTGAAGCCGCGCATCCAGAGCGTCGACAACCTCCGGCTCCAGCTCGCCTCGCTCGGGGCCGCCGTCCGCGACGTCCACGGCCTCCTCGACCCATCGGACAAGCCGTACACCCGGTCCGGCACGGCCCGGCACGGCGGCGTCCGCGAGGGCGTCCGGTTCGAGGGCGTGACGTTCCGGTACGGGCCGGGCGAGCGGCCGGCCCTCGACGGCGTCTCGGTCGCGTTCCCGGCCGGGCGGACGACGGCGCTCGTCGGGCCGTCGGGGGCGGGGAAGTCGACGGCCGTCAAGCTCCTGTTCCGGCTCTACGACCCGGACGGGGGGGCGGTCACGGTCGACGGCCGGCCGCTCCCCGACCTCGACCTGGCCGGCTGGCGGGCCCGGGCGGCGTTCGTGAGCCAGGACGTCTACCTCTTCGACGGGACCGTCCGGGACAACATCGCCTACGGCCGGGAGGGGGCAACGGCCGCCGAGGTCGAGGCGGCGGCCCGGGCGGCCCACGCCGACGAGTTCGTCCGCCGGCTGCCCGACGGGTACGACACCCGGGTCGGCGACCGGGGCGTCCGGCTCTCCGGCGGGCAGCGCCAGCGGATCGCGCTCGCCCGGGCCGTCGTCCGCGACCCCGACCTCCTGCTCCTCGACGAGGCCACGAACGCGCTCGACACGGTCTCGGAGCACGTGGTCCAGGAGGCGCTCGGGTCGTTCAGCCAGGGGCGGACGACGGTCGTCATCGCCCACCGGCTCTCGACGGTCGAGCAGGCCGACCACATCGTCGTCCTCGACCGGGGCCGCGTCGCCGAGGAGGGGACGCTGGCCGAGCTCGTGGACCGGGGCGGCCTCTTCGCCGAGATGTACCGGCTCCAGCACCGCTCCGCCCTCGCCTAGCCCGCCCGTGCCGTACCGCCTCCTCGACCTCGACCTCGACCGGCCGCTCCCGACGCTCACGCTCGGGCCGGAGGAGGACGGGGTCGCCGTGCTCGTCCGGCGTCGCGGGCGGCCCGTCGGGTTCTGGATCGACCCGGTGCCGCCCGGCTCGACCGTCTCGGCCGCCGGCCTCGGCGCCCGCGCGGCGGACGTGGCCCGGACGGAGCTCGTGCGGGC
>CAZDFV010000116.1:0-9477 GCA_964504495.1 uncultured Rhodothermales bacterium | reverse complement strand
CCGCCTCGGCCACCCGCTGGCGGACGCGCAGGCGCTCGGCCTCGACCGCGTCCACGTCGGCGTCGAGGGCGGCGCCTTCGACGGCCTGGGTGCGGAGGAGCGCGAGGCGGGCCTCCAGATCGTCCTCCGCGAGCGCGAGCGTCCGGGCCTGCGTCTGGGCGAGGAGGGCGCCGAAAAACGCCTCCGTCGTCGCCTCGCGGAGCGGGTAGAGCGAGACGGCGACCCCGGCCGTCTGCTCCGCCAGCCGGGCGCGCTCCAGGTCCGCGCGGCGCGCCCGCCGCCCGCCGTCGTAGACCGGCCAGTCGGCCTCGACCTGGACGCGCGCCTGCTCCAGCGGCGGGGCCGGCGCCGAGCCGTCGGGGAGCCCGAGGGGGATCGAGGGCACGTCGCTCTGGGCCGTCGCCTGGCCCGTCAGGGCGAGCTGGGGGAGCGCCTCGGCGCCGATCGCCTCGATGCGGAGGGCCGCCGCCCGGACGTACAGCTCGGGCTGGACGGCGCGCGGGTCCTGGGCCTCCGCCGCGGCGCGGAGCGTGGCGAGGTCCAGCGTGTCCGGCTGGGCAACGAGGGCGAGGAGGGTGAAGACGACGGTCATGGCGGGTGCCGTTGTCCAGAAGGATGAACCGAACGGTTAACGTTGAGGCAGAAGTAGAGGCTCGAAGGCCGACGCGCGCTCGCGTCAGGGAGCGAGGCTGCGGAGGAGGGTGTCGGCGAGGTCGGCCCGGCGGCGGGCGGCCATCTCCCGGCGCGCGTCGTCGTCGAGGCCGAGGACGGCCTCGATCATCGGGGCGGCGGCGTAGGGGAACACCGTCTGCGCCATGAGCGCCACGACGAGGTCCTCGGCCCGCGTCGGGCGGAGCCGGCCGGCCTCGGCCTCGGCGTCGAGCTGGCGCTGGAGGCCGCCGAGGACGGCCGCGCGCATCTCGGAGACGGGGAGCGCCTGGGCGATCAGGTCGCGGAGCCGCTCCGGCTCGTACTGGAACTCGGCGATGAGGTAGCCCGGGAGGTACGGGTTCGCCTCCAGCATGTCGGACTCGGCCTCGACGGCGTCGCGGAGCTTGTCGCGGAGCGGCCGGTCGGCGGCGAGCGCCGCGAGCATCCGGGGGAACAGCGTCCCGGCCGCGCGGAGGAAGACGGCCTCCGCCAGCCGGCCCTTCGTCCGGTAGTAGTAGTGGAGGAGCGCCTTGTTGACGCCGGCCTCGTCGGCGATCTCCTGGGTCCGCGCCCCGGCCGTCCCGCGGCGGAGGAACACCCGGTGAGCGGCTTCGAGGATCCGCTCTTCGGTGGCGAGGTCGGGGGAGGACTCTGGCACGTCGACAGATTTGACCACTGAGATTAACCATTCGGACAAAGCCGAGTTCCCCTTTCTCACAGCCCGACCCCGACGCGGACGGTCCACCCGCGCGCCGTCCGTGTCGGGGTCCGGCGGCGGCGGGCGGTCCTCAGAGTGACCAGCCTCGTCGTTCGTGCGCCCCCCGTTCTCCTTTCTCGCGGCCGCGCTGGCGGTCTGCGTCGCCGGCCCGACGGCGGCGCAGGACGCCCCGCCCTACCGAGACGCCTCGGCGCCGGTCGAGGCGCGCGTCCAGGACCTCCTCTTGCGGATGACGCTGGACGAGAAGCTCGGCCAGCTCACCCAGTACACGGCCCACCGCGACGAGGCGCAGTACCTCGAGCAGCAGCGCGAGGGCGCGGCCGGGAGCTACCTCAACGCCGCGTTCTCGTGGATCACCGTCGACACGTCCGGGGTGTACCAGGAGAACCCGACGGGGACGCTCTCGGAGGGCGCGCGGCGCGTGAACCGGCTCCAGCGGGCGGCCGTTGAGGAGTCGCGGCTCGGGATCCCCGTCCTCATCGCGCACGACGTGATCCACGGGCTGCGGACGATCTTCCCCGTCCCCCTCGGGATGGCCGCGTCGTGGAGCCCGGACGCCGTCGAGCGGGCCGCGCGCATCGCCGCCGTCGAGGCCTCGTCGATCGGCATCCGGTGGATCTTCGCACCGATGATCGACGTCTCGCCCGACCCGCGCTGGGGGCGGATCGTCGAGGGCGCCGGCGAGGACGTCTACCTCAACAGCGTGATGGGCGCCGCCGCCGTCCGCGGCTTCCAAACGGACGACCTGAGCGACCCGACGGCGGCGATCTCGACGCCCAAGCACTACGTCGGCTACGGGGCCGCGATCGGCGGGCGCGACTACAACACCGTTGACGTGTCGATGCAGACGCTCCGCGAGGTCCACCTGCCGCCGTTCAAGGCCGCGCTCGACGAGGGCGCCGAGTCGGTGATGGTCGCGTTCAACGAGATCGCGGGCGTCCCGGCGACATCGAACCCGACGACCGTCCGCGGCATCTTGCGCGGCGAGTGGGGGTTCGGCGGCGTCGTCGTGAGCGACTGGGGCTCGATCTGGGAGACGATGCGGCACGGCTACGTCGGCGACGAGTGCGAGGCGGCCGCCCGCGCCATCACCGTCGGGGTGGACGTGGACATGGAGACCGGGCTCTACCGCCGGTGCCTCCCCGACCTCGTCGCCTCCGGCCGCGTGCAGATGGAGGACGTGGACCGGGCCGTCGGGAACGTGCTCCGGGCCAAGTTCCTCCTCGGCCTGTTCGAGAGCCCGTACGTGGACGAGTCGCGGGCCGAGCGCGAGCTGCTGGCGCCCGAGCACCTGGCGGCCGCGCGCGAGATCGCCGGCCAGTCCATCGTCCTCCTCAAGAACGAGCCGCACCCTGTCGGCTCAGACGGCGGCGCCCCCCTCCTCCCCCTTTCGAAAGACGCCGGCACGATCGCCGTGATCGGCTCGCTGGCGGACGACGCGAAGGCCCAGCTCGGGAGCTGGCTGGCGGCCGGCGCGACGGGCGATGCCACGACGGTCCTCGACGGCATCCGCCAGTCGGTCGGGGAGCGGAGCCGCGTGGCGTGGGCGCGTGGCGCCTCGCCGGACACGTCCGACACGTCGGGCATCGCCGAGGCCGTCGCGCTCGCCGAGGGCGCCGACGTGGCCGTCCTCGTGGTCGGCGAGACGGCCGACATGAGCGGGGAGGCCCGCAGCCGCGTCAGCCTCGACCTCCCCGGCGCGCAGCACGAGCTCGTGCGCGCGGTCTACGAGACCGGCACGCCCGTCGTCGTCGTGCTCATGAACGGGCGCCCGCTCTCGACGGTCTGGGAGGCCGAGCACGTCCCGGCGATCGTCGAGGCGTGGTTCCCCGGCACGCAGGCCGGCCCGGCCGTCGCCGACGTCCTCTTTGGCGACCGGAACCCGTCGGGGAAGCTCCCGGTGACGGTCCCCCGCCACGTCGGGCAGGTCCCGCTCGTCTACTACGAGAAGAACACGGGGCGGCCGTGGCTGGAGGGCTACATCGACATCGAGAACGGCCCGCTCTACCCGTTCGGCCACGGGCTGAGCTATACGACGTTCGCGTACAGTGACCTCGCCGTCGCGGACACGCTCGTGACGGCCGGCGGGACCGTCGAGGTCTCGGTCGACGTCGTCAACACGGGCGGCCGCGCGGGCGTCGAGACCGTCCAGCTCTACCAGCGCGACCTCGTGGCGAACGTCACGCGGCCGACCCTCCAGCTCGTCGACTTCCGCCAGGTCGAGCTTCAGCCGGGCGAGCAGCAGACGGTCACGTTCCGGCTCGACGCCGAGGACTACGGCTACCTGGACGCCGAGGGCGAGCGGGTCGTCGAGCCCGGCCGGCACCTCGTCTTCGCCGGCGGCTCGTCCGCCGACACGCTCGAAGCCGCCTTCCACATCACCGAGTAGGGCAGAATGCGATCTGCCCTGACGACCGCGCCCGCCCCACCTCGTCATCCTGAGCGCCAGCGAAGGATCTCAGCTCGGACCTTTCAGCCCGCGCCGCCGGCGGCCAAGGCTCGGGAGGCCAGCGTCGAGACCCTTGGCTGGCGTCGACGCTTCGCGGTCGTCGCTCCGCTCCTCAGGACGACAAGGGGGCGGCCAGAGCACAACGCCCGCCCCACCGCTAGCGCCTTGACCCTCATGATTCGACGCCTCACGCACCTCGCCCTGCTGGCGACGCTCGCCGCCAGCGTGGCGACCGCCCAGACGTTCCACCGCGACCGGACGCCCGACCGCGCGCCCGACTGGGAGACGCTCGACGTGCTCCAGATCAACCGGGACGCGCCGCGAGCCACGTTCTTCCCGTTCGAGTCCCGCGCCGCGGCCCTCGCCAGCGACCCGACGCAGGTGCCGACCGCGCCGAACCGCCTCAGCCTGAACGGTCGGTGGGCGTTCAGCTTCAGCGAGAACCCGGCCGCGCGCGACCGCGACTTCTGGCAGGCCGGCTACGACGACGCCGGGTGGGACCGCGTGCCGGTCCCGAGCAACTGGCACATGCTCGGCTACGGCCAGCCGATCTACCTCAACGTCCGCTACCCGTTTCCGAAGGCGTGGCCGGACATCCCCGACGAGACCAACGAGGTCGGCCAGTACCGCCGGACGTTCGCCGTCCCCGCGAGCTGGGAGGGCGACCGCGTGACGCTCCACTTTGCCGGCGTCAACTCGGCGTTCTACGTCTGGGTGAATGGGCGCGAGGTCGGGTACAGCCAGGACTCGAAGGTCCCGGCCGAGTTCGATGTGACGGACCACGTCCGCGTCGGCGACAACGAGATCGCCGTCGAGGTCTATCGGTGGAACGACGGGTCGTACCTCGAGAACCAGGACTTCTGGCGGCTGGCGGGCATCGAGCGCGAGGTGTTTCTGATGGCCGAGCCGAACGTCCGCCTCCAGGACGTCGACGCGGTCGCCGGGCTGGACGACGCCTTCCGCGACGGGACGCTCGACCTGACCGTGGCGCTCGACCACCGCGACGGCGCCCTCGACCCGGGCACGGTCACCGTCCGCGTCGAGGTGCTCGACGGCGTCGCCAGCGGGGACGTGCTGTGGAGCGAGGCCGCCGAGGTGCGCGTCCCGGCCGGCGGCGGGGCCGAGGCGACGTTCGAGGGGACGCTCCCCGACGTCCGCGCGTGGACGGCCGAGACGCCCCACCTCTACACGCTCCTCGTGACGCTGGAGCAGGGCGGCCGCCCGCTGGCGGTCGCCCGGCACGACCTCGGCTTCCGCGACGTCCGCGTCGAGGGCGGGCAGCTCCGGGTGAACGGCCGGCCGATCACCGTCCGCGGCGTGAACCGCCACGAGCACGACCCGATCACCGGCCACGTGATCTCGCGGGCGTCGATGGTGCATGACCTCGAGATCATGAAGCGCGGCCACGTCAACGCCGTACGGACAAGTCACTACCCGAACGACCCGCTCTTCTACGCCCTCACCGACCGCCACGGGTTCTACGTCGTCGACGAGGCCAACATCGAGAGCCACGGTTACCTCTACGACGGCCCCGGCAACTCGCTCGGCGAGCAGCCCGAGCTCATGGAGAGCCACCTCGACCGGATGGAGCGGATGCTCGAGCGTGACAAGAACCACGCGAGCGTCGTCCTGTGGTCGATGGGGAACGAGGCCGGGCCGGGCGTGAACTTCGAGGCCGGCTACCGCTACATGACCGAGCGCGACCCGACGCGCCCGGTCGTCTACGAGCCCGTCGGCCGCCAGCCGATCACGGACGTCGTGGCCCCGATGTACCACCGGGTCCCTCAGATCCTCGAGTTCGCCGACTCCGGCGACAGCCGCCCGCTCATCCTCATCGAGTACGCCCACGCGATGGGCAACTCACTGGGCAACTTTCAGGACTACTGGGACGCCATCGAGAGCCGCCCAAACCTCCAGGGCGGCTTCATCTGGGACTGGGTGGACCAGGCGTTCCGCGAGACGGCCGGCGACGACCCCCGACTGGTGACGGCGCAGGTGCTCCCGGACGGGACGCCGTTCTGGGCCTACGGCGGCGACTACGGCGAGACGACCCACGACTCGACGTTCGTCAACAACGGGCTCGTGGCCGCCGACCGGAGGCCGCACCCGCACTTCTGGGAGATGGTGCGTGTCTACGAGCCCATCGACGTGGTAGAGGAGGACGCCGAGACCGGCCAGTTCGCCCTCGTCAACAAATACGACTACGTTGGGACGGACGGCCTGCACCTCCACTGGCGGGTCGAGGCGGACGGCGAGACCGTCGCGGCGGGCACGCAGCCGGCGCCGGCCGGCGCCGCCGGCGCGCGCGGGCCGTTCCGGATCGAGACGGGCGCCCTCCCGCCGACGCCCGGCGCCGAGCGCTTTCTCACCGTCGAGGTCCGCCAGCCGGACGCTGGGGAGCTGGTGCCGGCCGGGCTCGTCGTCGGGACGGGCCAGTTCGCGCTGGGCACAGCTCCGGCCGACGCGCCGCCGCCCGAGACCTACGCCCCGCTCGTCGTGGACGAGGACGCCGACGGGATCACCGTCTCTGGCGAGGACTTCGAGGTCTACTTTGGCGCCGCGGACGGGACGATCAGCCGCTGGACGCACCGGGGCGTCGAGGTCGTGACCGACGGGGGCGCCGGGCCGGTCCCGAGCTACTGGCGGGCGCCGACGGACAACGACCTCGGCAACCAGATGCCGACGCGCCTCGCCGCGTGGGAGACCGCGACATGGGAGCAGACCGTTCGCGACGTAGCGGCGGAGATGCTCGAAACCGGCGAGGTCCGCGTCGTCGTCGAGCGCGGCCTGCCGGCTGTCGGCGGGGTAGCGACGATCACCTACACCGTCCGCCCGGACGGGGCCGTCCACGTCGAGCACGCGCTCGTGCCCGGGGCCGAGGCGCCCGACGAGGTCCCGCGCGTCGGGCTCGACCTCGCCCTGCCGTCGGCGTTCGGTCAGATGGAGTGGTTCGGGCGCGGCCCGCACGAGAGCTACCGCGACCGGAAGACGTCGGCGCTCGTGGGCCGCTGGCGCCTCGCGGTCGAGGACGCCGTCGAGCCGTACGTCCGCCCCCAAGAGACGGGCAACCGGACGGACGTGCGGTGGCTGGCCGTCCACGACGGGTACGGGGCCGGGCTCCTCGCCGTGTCGGACTCCGTGATGGAGGCGAGCGCGTGGCCCTTTGCGTACGACGCCGTCGCCCTCGACCGGACGCGGAGCCGCCACGGGGCCGAGGTCACGCTCGCGGCCGAGGCGCACCCGGTCACGACGCTCCGGCTCGACTGGGGCCAGTTCGGCGTCGGCGGCGACAACTCGTGGGGGTTCCCCGTCAACGAGCCGTACCGGATCCAGACGCGGCCGGTCCGCTACGGCGTCACGCTCCGCCCGTTCACGACGCACGACGGGGACCCGGCCGCGCTCGCCCGTCGCATCCGCGCCGCCGGGCCGTCGAGCTAGGCGCCCCGCTGGCGACGGCCGCCCCCCGCCTGCGCGGGGGCAGGCAGCGGGGCGTAGGGGGGCGCGCGTCCCTCGGCGGTCTCCGTGTCGAGGCCCCGCCCCGCCGCCCGTGACCGTCGCCCTGTTCGCGCCCTGCTACGTGGACCAGCTCTACCCGGGCGTGGCCGTCGCGACGCTCCGCTTGCTCGAGCGACTCGGCCTGCGCGTGGCCGTCCCCGACGGCGCCGTCTGTTGCGGCCAGCCCCTCGCGAACGCCGGCTTCGGCTCCGCCAGCGGGCCGGCCGAGGCCGCCTACCAAGAGACGTTTGAGCCGTTCGACGTCGTCGTCACGCCGTCGGGGAGCTGCGCAGCCCACCTCCGCGCCCACGTCCCCGGCGCCGGCGGGCGGACCCGCGAGCTGTGCGAGTTCCTCCGCGACGAGGTCGGCGTCGGGGCCGTCGCCGCGCTCGGGGCGCGGTGGGACGCCCGCGTCGGCGTCCACCTCGGGTGCCACGCGCTCCGCGGCCTCGGGCTGGCGACGCCGACGGAGCAGGGCCCGACGCGCGGGGGGCCGCCCGGCGCCGTCCGCGACAGCGCCGTCCACGCCCTGCTGGCGGCGGTCGAGGGACTGGAGGTCGTGGACCTCGCCCGGCCCGACGAGTGCTGCGGGTTCGGCGGGACGTTCGCCGTGGCCGAGCCCGACGTCTCGGTCAAGATGGGCCGCGACCGGCTGGCCGACCACCTCGCGGCGGGCGCCGAGGCCGTCGTCTCGACCGACGTCTCGTGCGCGATGCACCTCGAGGGGATCGCCCGGCGCGGCGGCCACGCGCTCCCGTTCGTCCACGTCGCCGAGGCCCTGATGATGGGCGTCGGGGAGCCCGCACCGGCATGATCGTCCCCCTCCCCGTCCTCAAGGCGTCGGCGCCGGAGGTCCGCCCCCCCGTCGACCACGCCGCCGCCGCCGCCCGGTTCACGGCCGACGACGACCGGACCGACTGGCACGACGGGGCGCTCTGGCACGTCCGCGAAAAGCGCGACCGGGCCGTCGCCGAGGTGCCCGAGTGGGAGGCGCTCCGCACGGCCGCGAGCGAGATCAAAGAGCACACGCTCTCCCGGCTGGCGGACTACCTGGAAGAGTTCGAGAGCAGGGCCACCGCGAATGGCGTAACGGTGCATTGGGCCCGCGACGCCGACGAGCACAACCGGATCGTCGCCGAGATCCTGGAGGCCGCCGGCGCGACGCGGCTCGTCAAGTCGAAGTCGATGCTGACCGAGGAGTGCGCCCTCAACCCGTACCTGGAGGCCCGCGGCGTCGAGGTCGTCGACACGGACCTGGGCGAGCGGATCGTCCAGTGGATCGGCGAAGGGCCGGAGGCCGAGACCTTGGGCGAGGGGCCGAGCCACCTCGTCATGCCGGCCATCCACCTGAAGAAAGAGGAGGTCGGCAAGCTCTTCGAGAGCCGGCTGGGGACGGAGGCCGGCAACGCCGACCCCGCCTACCTCACGGCCCAGGCGCGGGCCCACCTCCGCGCCCACTTCCTCTCGGCCGACGCCGCGCTCACGGGCGTCAACTTCGCCGTCGCCGAGACGGGCGAGGTCGTCGTGTGCACGAACGAGGGGAACGCCGACCTGGGCGTCCACCTCGCCGACGTTCAGATCCACTCGATGGGGATCGAAAAAATGATCCCGCGGCGCGAGCACCTCGGCGTCTTTACGCGCCTCTTGGGGCGGAGCGCGACGGGCCAGCCGGTCACGGTCTACACGGCCCACCACCGGCGCCCCCGCCCCGGTACCCAGATGCACGTCGTGATCGTTGACAACGGGCGGACGGAGCAGCTCGGGCGCGAGCGGTTCCGGGGGTCGCTCAAGTGCATCCGGTGCGGGGCGTGCATCAACACGTGCCCGGTCTATCGGCGGTCGGGCGGCCACAGCTACGGCTCGACGGTGCCCGGCCCGATTGGCTCGATCCTGACGCCCGGCCTCGACCTGGAGCGGTACGCCGCGCTCCCGTTCGCGTCCACGCTCTGCGGGTCGTGCACGGCCGTCTGCCCCGTCAAGATCGACATCGACGCGCAGCTAACCGCCTGGCGCCAGGAGGTGACGGCGGCCGGGCTGGCGCCGCGCGCGAAGGCGGCGGCGATGCGGGCGTCCGGCGCCGCGCTCGGGCGCCCGTCCCTGTTCGCCCGCCTCGGCCGGACGGCCCGGTGGGCGCTGAGGCGGCTCCCCCGGTCCGTCACGCACG
>CAZDFV010000115.1:0-9538 GCA_964504495.1 uncultured Rhodothermales bacterium | reverse complement strand
CGCGCTCTTCGCCCGGGTCGCCGCCTCGGCCGCCTCCTTCGCCGCGACGAGGTCGCGGTTGGTCTGGGCGAGCGCGTCGCGGCTCTCCTCGACGGCCCCGAGCGACCGGATCCGGGCGACGCCGACCACCCACAGGGCGGCAAGCACGAGCGCGACCGTCGCGGCGAGCGTGGCGAGCGGGTGCTCGAGCCCGCCGGGCGGGGCGGGCGTGACCATCACCGGGAGGAGGAGGGCGCCGCCGAGGAGCCCGAGCGCGAGGGCGACCTCCCGCTCGGACCGGGCGAAGAGGGTGAGGGCCAACCCGCAGACGACGCTCACGAGCGTGACCGCGGACGACCACGAGGCGTCGAGCCCGTTCTTGGCGGCCGTCCACCCAAAAAAGGCCGCGATAACGTAGGTGAGTGCGGCCGTCAGCGGCCGGATGTGGCGGCGGACGTCCGCGTTCACGAAGCTCAGCCCGAGGGCGCCCGCGGCGACAGCCGAGATGGCGAGCCGGTATTCGAGGGGGTCGTCGTACGTGCTCCCGCCGAGCCGGTCGAGGACCCAGAACAGCGGGACGGCCGCCGAGCCGAGCACGATCATCAGCCGGTGCGCGCCGAGGTCGGTCCGGGCGAGTTCCGGGGCACGGGCGGTGGGCGGGTGCGTTCGGGCGGACATGGCGGCGGGGAGGGCGCGGGTATCGGGGGCCGGGCGGGGGCCGTTAAGCGCCGGGCCCCGCCCGGCGGTGCGACCTTCCCACCCTGCCAACCGCCAGCCGCCCGATGCCCGCTACCTCGCTCGACAAAGACAAGATCAAGGTCCTCCTCTTGGAGGGGGTCCACGAGAACGCCGTCGAGACGTTCCGGGAGGCTGGCTACCGGGCCGTCGAGCGCCACGCGGGGGCCGTCGACGCTGGCGACCTCCCCGGCCTCGTCCGCGACGTCCACTTCCTCGGCATCCGCTCGCGGACGCAGCTCACGGCCGAGGTGCTGGCGGCGGCCGAGCGGCTGGTGGCCGTCGGGGCGTTCTGCATCGGGACGAACCAGATCGACCTCGACGCGGCCGCCCACCGGGGCGTCGCCGTCTTCAACGCGCCGTTCTCGAACACCCGGTCGGTCGCGGAGCTGGTCCTCGCCGAGGCCATCCTCCTGCTCCGCGGCGTCCCCGAGAAGAACGCCGAGGCCCACCGCGGCGGCTGGGCCAAGAGCGTCGGGACGAGCCGCGAGATCCGCGGGAAGACGCTCGGGATCGTCGGGTACGGCAACATCGGGAAGCAGCTCTCGGTGCTGGCCGAGGGGCTCGGGATGCGCGTCCTGTTCCACGACACGGCCGCCACGCTCCCGCTCGGGAACGCCCAGCCGGCGCCGGACCTCGGCGACGTCCTCGAGCGGTCGGACGTCGTCACGCTCCACGTGCCCGACACGCCGCAGACGCGCGGCCTCGTCGGCGCCGAGGAGCTGGCCCGGATGAAGCCCGACGCCGTCCTCATCAACGCCAGCCGCGGGACGGTCGTGGACCTGGAGGCGCTGGCGGAGGCGCTCCGCCAGGACCGGCTGGCGGGCGCCGCCGTCGACGTCTACCCCAGCGAGCCGCGCTCGAACGACGACCCGTTTGAGACGCCGCTCCAGGGGATCGACCGGGCCGTCCTCACGCCGCACATCGGGGGCTCGACGATGGAGGCCCAGGCGAACATCGGATCGGAGGTGGCCGGCAAGCTCGTCCGCTTTAGCGACAACGGGAGCACGGAGACGAGCGTGAACGTCCCCGAGGTCGCGCTCCCGTCGCACCCCGGGTGCCACCGGATCCTCCACTTCCACCGGAACGTGCCCGGCGTGATGGCGGCCGTCAACCGGGTGTTCTCCGACCTCGACGTGAACGTGGACGCCCAGTTCCTCCAGACGCGCGGGGAGATCGGCTACGTCGTGACCGACGTGGACTGCGAGACGTCGGACGAGGCCCTCGCCGCCCTCCGCGACGTGGACGGGACGATCCGCACGCGCGTCCTCTACTGACGGACCGGCGAGACGCGCCGCCAGCGGAGCGGGGGCGGACCGTAGGTTCGGGGACGCCGAACCGCCAGAGCCCGTTATGGCCGCCTCCCGTCTCGTCCGCCTGGGCGCCCTCGCCGTGCTGGCGGCGTCCGCCAGCGGGCCGGCCGCGCAACCCTCGCCTGAGGCCGTCGCGAACCTGGAGGCGTTCGCGCGGCTCTACGGGGCCGTTCGCTTTTTCCACCCCGCCGACGAGGCCGCCGACACCGACTGGGACCGGCTCGCCGTCCTCGGCGCCCAGCGCGCGCTCGACGCCGAGACGCCTGAGAGTCTGGCCGACACCCTCCGCGGCGTGTTCGCTCCCGTCGCTCCGTCGCTCGCCGTGTTCGCGGCGGGCGAGGCGCCGCCCCCGCTCGACGCCGACTCCGCCGGGTTCGTGGCGTGGCAGCACCTCGGCGTGGCGCTCCCGGGCGGGCCGCCGAACGTCTACCGGAGCGTCCGCCCCGGCCGGCGTGCGCCGGTGCGTGGGCAGGGGTTCGGCGCGTTCGTCCAGGCGGTCGATGCGGTCCCGCTCCGGGGCCGGCGCGTCCGGCTGTCGGCGGCCGTCCGGGCCGAGGCGGGGAGCGGCCAGCTCTGGCTCCGTGTGGACCGCGCCGGGGGGGAGATGGGCGCCTTCGACAACATGGACGACCGGCCCGTGACCTCGCCCGAGTGGGCGCGGTACACCGTCGAGGCCCACGTGGACCCGGACGCCGAGGGGATCGCGCTAGGCGGGATCGTCGCGGGCGTCGGCACGGCCGAGTTCGACGCCGTCCGGCTGGAGGTGGAGGGCGAGGACGGCCAGTGGTCGGAGGTCCCGCTGGGGAACGGCTCGTTCGACGACGCCGAGACGCCGGACGGCTGGGGGACGGGGGGGCCGGGTTACGACTACGCCGTCGTCGGGGGCACGGAGGGGGCAGGGGCACTCCGCGTCGAGAACGAGTGGGAGACGGCGTCGCCGCTGTTCCGGGAGCGGGTCGGGCCCGGCCAGGCCGCCGCCATCGACCTGGGGCGGGGCCTCCGCGCGCGCGTCCCGCTCGCCCTCGCCAGCCGCGACGGCCGGACAGTTCCCGCCCCCGACCCCTCCGCGCTCGCGGACCTCCGCGCCGCCCTCGCCGCCGTCGACCCGGCCGCCTCCGACGCCGCTGGGCGCGCGGCCGACGTGGTCGCGGCCTGGACGGTGTTCGAGCACTTCTACCCCTACTTCGACGCCGTCGACGTGGACTGGGACGCCGCGCTCACCGAGGCCCTCCGCGACGCCCTCGCCGCCGAAACGGACGCCGCGCACTGCCGGACGCTCCGCCAGCTCGTCGCCCGGCTCGGCGACGGGCACGGCTATGTGGCCTGCGCCGGCCGGCCGGCCTGGGCGCTCCCCCCGTTCATCGTCGAGCGGATCGAAGGCCGCGTGGTCGTCGTCGGCACGGCCGACTCATCGCTCGCGCGGCCCGGCGACGCCGTCGTGTCGGTGGACGGGTCCGACGCCGGGGCCGTGCTCGACAGCCTCGCCGCGCTCCACTCCGGCTCGCCGCACTGGCGGCTCCGCCGGGCGTACGGGGAGTTCGGGGCGGGCCCGCCGGATACGGCTGCCCAGGTGGTCCTGGAGCGCGACGGCCGCCGCCTCACGGCCGAGGCCCCGCGGCGGTCGGGCCTCCCGCCGTCCGAGCGCCGGCCGGACCCGGTCGCCGAGGTCCGCCCGGGCGTGTTCTACGTCGACGTGGCCCGGGCGACGGACAGCCTGTTCGCGGCCCGGCTGGACGAGATCGCCGCGGCCGAGGGCGTCGTGTTCGACGTCCGCGGCTACCCTCAGATGAGCCCGGCCTTCCTCGCGCACCTGACCGACCGGCCCGTCGTCTCCGCGCTCTGGGAGGTGCCCAAGACGATCCGCCCGGGCCGCCCGGCCGGCGCCGGCTACGACACGACGCGGTGGGCGCCGATCGAGCCGGACGCGCCGCGCGTCCGTGGCCGCGTCGCGTTCCTGACCGACGAGCGCGCCATCAGCTACGCCGAGTCGGTGATGGGAATCGTGGACCACTTCGAGCTCGGGACGACGGTCGGCGGCCCGACGGCCGGGGCGAACGGGAACGTCAACCCGTTCGTGCTCCCGGGCAGGCACCGGGTGGCGTGGACGGGGATGCGCGTCCGCCGGCACGACGGGAGCCGGCTCCACGGCGTCGGGGTCGCCCCCGACGTGCCCGTCCAGCGGACCCGCGCCGGCGTCCAGGCCGGCCGCGACGAGGTCCTCGAGCGGGGGGTCGAGGTCGTGACCGGCAGGCACTGACGCTCGCGCCGAGCACATCCGCCAGCGGGCGGCGACAACGGGCGGGCGACGCCGGGACCCTCCGGTCGGCTCGTACCGAAGTGCCTGGGTCGGCGGTTTAGCTTCGGGCCGCCCCAGCCCCCCCGCCGTGACCGCCCGCCTCGCCCTTGCCGCCCTGCTCACCCTCACCGCCAGCGCGGCCGCCCAGCCGCTCACCGACGCCGAGCGGGCCCAGGGCTACGCCCTCCGTGGCGACACGCTCGTGTTCGTGTTCGACGCGGGGCTCTACGACGTCGAGCCCGAGCGCGTCGCCGTCACCGGCACCTTCCGCGGGTGGGACGCCGACATGGACGATGCCGCCTGGGCGCTGGCGCCCGCCGCCCCCGGCGTGTGGACCCTGGCGGTCCCCAACGCCGAGTACGCGGCGGTCGGGGCCGGGACGCCGTTCAAGTTCCGCACGGACGCCGGCCGCTGGCTGGACCCGCCCGCGGGTGCGCCGAACGCCGAGGGCGGCAACCTCGTCTTTTTACATGGCGCGACGCCGGCCCGCCTCGTGGCCGAGCTGCGCGGGCCAAACGCGATCTGGGTGCATGTTGAGGGTGCCGAGCGACCCCTGAGCCCGGACGCCTACCGCGTCGTCCGGTGGGACGGGGAGGCGGTGCCCGTCGCCCAGGTCACGCCGCACGAGGCGGCGACGGCCCTCCTCGTCCCGTCCGAGCCGCTAGCGGCGAACGAGGTCCACTACGTCGAGGCCGAGGTGGACGGGCAGAGCCTGCGCACGCACGCCCGGTTCGACGGGCTCTGGCGCGACCTGGCGAGCGCAGAGCCGCTCGGGGCGACAGTGAGGCAGGCCGGTCCCATGCGCGAAGGCTACGGACTCCAGTCGAGGACGCACCTCACACGGTTCGCCCTGTTCGCCCCGCGCGCCGACTCCGTCGTGCTCCACCTCTACGACTCGCGGACGGGCCCCGAGACGCGCCGCCAGCCGCTGGCGGAGGCCGACGGCGTGTGGCAGCAGATCGTCCCCGGCGACCTCCACGGGACGTGGTACGACTACTCGGTCTACGGGCCGGACGGACCCGGCTCGCATTTCACGAACCAGACGGGCGAGCGCGTGAGCGACCCATACGCCCTCGTCTCGGACGACTCGTGGGGCCGCGCCCGCGTCTGGCGCGACGAGTTCGAGCCGCCCGCACCCGTCCGCGGTGGGCGCCCCGCGATGGAAGACGTCGTGGCCTACGAGGTCCACGTCCAGGACTTTACCGACAACCTGCCCGGCGTGGACGAGGTCGGCCCGCTCCGGGCGTTCGCCACGCCTGGCCTCGCGAACAGCCGCGGCGAGCCGATCGGGCTGGACTACCTCGAACGGCTGGGCGTCAACACGGTCCACCTCCTGCCGGTCCAAGAGTACCTCCACTACCCCGACGCCGACTGGCGGGCCGCCTTCGCGGACGACCCGCTCATGCAGGCGCAGGGCGTGGCCGAGGAGAACTACCAGTGGGGCTACCGGACGACGCACGCGCTCGCCGTCGAGAGCCGGTTCCGCGGGCCGGACGACGAGCCGGGCGCCGAGCGCGAGCAGTTCCGCGACCTCGTCGACGCGCTCCACCAGCGGGGCCTAGCCGTCGTCGTCGACGTCGTCTTCAACCACACGGGCGAGAACATGGACGGGGCCCACCAGAACCTGACGTTCAACGGCATCGACACGTGGTACTACTACCGGCTCGGTGACGAGGGCGAGCACATCGGCGCGTTCGGGAACGAGGTCAAGAGCGAGAACCGGCCGATGACGCAGCGGTGGCTCCTCGACCAACTCCGCCACTACGTGGAGGTGTTCGGCGTTGATGGATTCCGGATTGACCTCGCGGGCCAGACGGACGAGCAGACGCTGAGGTGGCTCCAGGCCGAGCTCGGCGAGGACGTCCTGATCTACGGCGAGCCGTGGATCGGCTCGAACGACCCGGACTACGAGGCCAACCCCGACTGGGACTGGTACAAGGCCGACAGCCCGATCACCTTTTTCCAGGACGACGCCCGGAACGCCTGGAAGGGCTCGCCGCTCGACCCGCCCACGCCGGCCCCCGCCTCTCGCGGCTTCGCCGGTGGGGACTCGGGGGCCCGCGCCGCCGCGCTGGCGGGCGTTGCCAACGACTACCCCGAGGAGCCGACCCCGAACGCGGGCATCGGCTACCTCGACATCCACGACAACTGGGCCCTCGCCGACCGTTTTTCGTCGTGCCAGACGGGCGACTGTCGATGGGACGGGCGCCAGGGCGTCCGCGACGCCGAGATGCGGATCGCGGCGGCCCTCCTCCTCACGAGCCTCGGCCCCGTCGTCATCCACGGCGGCACGGAGATCGCGCGCTCGAAGGGGCTCGCCCCGCTCCCCGACGAGATCGGCGGCGAGCGGGCGCTGACGGACATGGACCTCGCCACGATCTACCTCAAGGGCCGCGGCGACACATACAACCTCCGCGCCCCGAACCGCTTCCTCTGGGAGACCGTCGGACGAAGCGACGGGCCCGTCGACTACGCCCAGATGCACGACTGGTGGAAGGGGCTCATCGACCTTCGCATGAGCGAGGCGGGCGAGGTACTGAGGGTCGGCCGGGAGGTGCCGGAGGGCTGGGTCCACGTCGTAGAGCACCCAGACCCGCACGTTCTCGTGTATACGATCGGCGAGCGGATCCACGTCGCGATCAACGCTGGGGACGAGACCGTCCGCCTCGGGCCGTACGACCTACCGGGCGACGGATGGTCCCCCGCTGCGTTCTCGAGTGAGAACAGCATAGACATTCCGCTGGCGGACCCGTCAACTCCCCGGATGCAGACGTCGGGGGACGACTACTGGGCCCCTCTCGGCCCGAAGAGTGTCCATATCCTGGTCCGCGAGTGAGCGGCCAGTCCGAAAAGCACCCTCTCCCCCCGGGAGAGGGTTGGGGAGAGGGGGCAGAGACAGATCGTCTCTCTCCGAAAGCGTTTCGCCGCGGCCTCCGCCAGTCTGCCACCCCCGCCGAGAAGAAGCTGTGGTTGCTCCTTCGCAACCGGCGCCTCGCGGGCCTCAAGTTCCGCCGCCAGCACTCGGTCGGTCCGTACGTCGTCGACTTCTTCTGCCACGGGGCCCGGCTGGCGGTCGAGGTCGATGGGGGCGTCCACGACGACCTGGCGCGGGCAGCGTACGACGCGGAACGCCAGCGGATGTTGGAGGGGTCGGGGCTCCGCGTCGTCCGGGTCTCGAACGTGGAGGTTCTAGGGCAGCCGGAGACGGTGCTCGCGCGGATCATCGAGGCCGCGCGCCCTCACCCCGGCCCTCTCCCAGGGGGAGAGGGGGGGGCGTAGGCAGAGGTGTGCTCGGCTGGCGGGGCGTGCCACCAGTCGGGGGGCTCGGCCGGGGAGGCGGGCTCGAAGCGTGGTCGTGGAGGCCGCGGGCGTGCTTCAGAACCCGAAGTGGCCGACTTCTGTAGCCCGGGTCCCGCCCGCCCGACGTTATGAGCCCGTTCGTCGCCCTCCAGCGGGTGCTCCCGCAGCACCTGATCTCGCGCGCCGTCGGCCGGCTGGCGGCGTCCGAGGTGCCGTGGGTCCGCGACCCGCTCGTCCGGCTGTTCGCCCGGGTCTACGGCGTGGACATGGCCGAGGCTGAGCGGCCCGACCTCGCGGGCTACCACTCGTTCAACGACTTTTTTACGCGGTCGCTCGTCGCCGGCGCCCGGCCGGTCGACCCGGCCGTCGACGCGGTCGTGAGCCCGGCCGACGGGGTCGTCAGCCAGACCGGCCTCGTCGAGCGCGGCGAGCTGATCCAGGCGAAGGGCGTCCGCTACCCGTTCGCGGCGCTCGCCGACGTCTGCGCCGGGCCGGCGTTCGAGGGCGGCCCGTTCGCCACCGTCTACCTCTCGCCGAAGGACTACCACCGGGTCCACCTCCCGCTCGCGGGCCGGCTCGTGCGGACGGTGGCGATCCCGGGCAAGCTGTTCTCCGTCAACGCGGCGACGGAGGCGGGCGTCCCCGGCCTGTTCGCCGTCAACGAGCGGCTGGTGTGCGAGTTCGAGACGGACCACGGGCGGATGCTCGCCATCATGGTCGGCGCCCTGATCGTGGCGAGCATCGAGACCGTCTGGGACGGCCCGCGCTCGCCCTACCGGGAGAGGACGGTGACGGAGCACGACCGGGCGTTCGAGAAGGGCGCCGAGATCGGACGGTTCCTGCTCGGGAGCAGCGTGGTCTTGGCGTTCGAGCGCGGGCGCGTCCGGCTCGACCCGGCCCTCGCCGCGGGGACGGCGCTGCGGATGGGCCAGGCGATCGGCGTGGCCGAGTAGGGGCGCTGGCGGCGACGTCCGCCAGCCGGCCGGGCGCGGGGCATTCCACGCGCGTTTCGCCGGAGGGCGGGCGGGGCGGCGCTAGCTTTTTGGCCCCCCTCACGACACGTACGCGCATGGCCTCCACCCAAGACTTCCGCAACGGCCTCGTCCTCCACTGGAAGAACGACCTCTGGCAGATCGTCGAGTTCATGCACGTCAAGCCCGGGAAGGGCGGGGCGTTCGTGCGCGGGAAGCTCAAGAACGTCCGGAACGGGAAGATCGTCGACACCACGTTCCGGGCCGGCGAGAAGGTGGAGACGGCGCGCGTCGAGCGGCGCCAGATGCAGTACCTCTACGAGGACGACCTCGGCCTCCACTTTATGAACACTGACACGTACGAGCAGCGGACGATCCGGGCCGACCTCGTGACGGGCAAGGAGTTCATCAAGGAGGGCGGGATGATCGACGTCCTCTTCGACGCCAGTTCCGACGAGCCGCTCAACGTCGAGCTCCCGCGGACGGTCGAGCTGGCCGTCGCCAAGACCGACCCCGGGCTCAAGGGAGACACGGCGACGGGCGCCACGAAGCCGGCCGAGCTCGAGTCCGGGGCGACGGTCCAGGTGCCGCTCTTCATCAACGAGGGCGACGTCGTCCGCGTGGACCCCGAGTCGGGGAGCTACCAGACGCGCGTGACGGCGGCCTAGCCCGCCGGTCCTCGTGTGGGCGGAGGCGCTGGCGGACCCCGCGGGCGCCGGGCGCCGTAGTTTCAGGGCCCCCTCCCGTGCCCTGCCCGTCCCCGCACATGGACCTCGACAAGATCCAGCGCCTCCTCGAGATCGTCGCCGAGAGCGGCATGGCCGAGGTCAAGGTCGAGGAGGGCGACTTCCGCCTGACCGTCCGCACGACCCCGAAGGTCGAGGCGTCGGCGGCGCCCGTCTACGCGGCCCCGCCGCCAGCCCCGGCCGCTCCCGCGCCGGCCG
>CAZDFV010000114.1:0-9616 GCA_964504495.1 uncultured Rhodothermales bacterium | reverse complement strand
GGAGCGGCGTCGAGCGGTGCGGGCGCGGTCGGCTCCTCGGGCGCCGGCATCGGGACGGGCGGCGCGTCGGGCGCCGCGGTGCCGCGCTGGGGCGGGCGGGCAAAGGCGGGCATCGCTAGGCGCCGTAGGCGAGCTGCTGGGACAGGGACTCCTCGACCTTGCGAGCGAGGAGGTCGCGGAACACGTGCCGCGCCATCTCCTGGAGCGCGTCGCCGACCACCCCGCCCGCCGCAACGGGCGGGGCGGGGCGCTTCTCGAGCGCCTGGAGGACGAACGCGGCGCCGGCCGTGTTGTCGAGGCAAGCGTCCTGGAAGAACGCCTGGAGGAAGTCGCCCAGCCAGACGCCCTCGCCGTCGGGGTCGTCGCGGAGCTGGCCCAGCGCGTTCTCGGCGCCCTGGCAGCGCTGGACGGCCCGCTCGGTCAGGCGCTCGACGGCCATCTGCAACAGGAGGTCGAGGTGCTGGCGTTGGTGGAGCTCCATCACGCTAGGCGTTGTCGGCGGCCGGGAGCTCGCGCGCGGACGCGATCTCCGCCAGCGCCTCGTTGACCGTCTTGGCCCCGTCGTCGTCGCCGAGCGTGCGGAACCGGTCGCGCGCCTCGATCAGGAGCGGGATGGCGCGGCTGTAGGCGCCGAGGTGGGCGAGCGCGTTCGCCTGGTTCGCGAGCGTCCGCGCGTGGCCGCCGGGGTCGGACTCGGGCGTCCGCACCTCCAGGACCTCCTGGTACAGCTCGACGGCCTGCCACAAATGCCCCTCGGGGTCGCCCGTCGGCGCGTACTGGAGGGCGTTGGCGAGGTTGAGCGTAGTCGAGGCCCAGGCGTCGGGGTACGCCTCGCGCGTGTACACCTTGAGAGCGTCCCTCAGCGCCTGCACGGCGATCGCCGTCCGGAGCTGGTCGCTCGCCTGCGTGAGCGGGACGGCGAGGTAGGCGAGCGCGAGGTTGTTCAGGGCGAGGGCGTGGCGCTCCGGGTCGGTCTCGGTCGTAAAGATCTGGCTCGCGCGCTGGTAGACGCGCGCCGCCTCCAAGAGCAGGTGCCGACGCCCCTCCGACATCTCCTGGTAGAGGCTGCCGAGCCCGAGGAGCGTGAGTCCGTGGAGCCGCTCCATGCTCGTCTGCTTGAGGGCCACGTCCGCCTGCTGGTAGACGGCGACGAGCGCGGCCGACGCGCCCTGGAGCTCGTGGAGCGTCCGCGCGCGCGTCGCCAGCAGCCGCGCGACGAGCGCGCGCGACGTGCCCCGCGCCGTGGCCTCGGCCGCTTCCAGGTCGCCGAGCCCGGCCTGGCTCTCGCCGGCTCGGAGCCGCCGCCCCGCCCGCGTCGCGTGCAAAAACGCCTGGACGACCGGCGAGCCGGCGTCGCCCGGATCGACGGCCTCGGTCTCGTACCCGTAGATCGTCCCGACGCCGCGCACGAACGCGAGCGCGTCGCCCTCCGCCGCGTCGCGGACGGCGACGTACGCTTCGTCGGAGGGCGCCAGGACGAACCGGTTAAACGCAGCCTCCGGCCCGTCCGGGACGGCGTCGTAGGCCGCGCCCGCGTCGCCCGCCAGCACGTGTCCGTAGAACGCCCAGGCGTCGGGCGCGCTGTCCGGCCAGCGGCCGTCGTCCAGGATGCCGGCGACGAGGTCGGCGTGGGCCTCGGCGTCGGGGAGGAGGAGGTAGGTCGCCGGCGCAGCGAAGACGCCGATGGGCTGGGGGGAGACGGTCACGTCGGGTGGGTGCGGGGTACCGGGTACGGGGTACGGGTCCGGGCTCGCCGCCAGCCCGTGGCGGTGCTCCCCGTACCCTGAACCTCGTACCGTGTACCTGTCATGCTAAAAACCTAGGTTGCCGAAGCCGGGCGGGAGGTCGGCGTAGCGGCGGACGTAGTCGGCCTGGATCTGGGCGCGGCGCTCGGTGCGGTAGGTGCCGACGCAGAACTTGCGGACGGCGTCGGGGAAGGTGACCTCGGCCCAGACCGCCCACTGCCCGCGCTCGCGGACGACGTAGCAGGCAATCGCGAGCGCCTCGTCGGGGCGCTCTCGGGGGCCGACCTCCACCCTAGTCGGGTTCGAGCGAGACGCGGAGCGCGCAGGCGTCGGCGTCCCACCGGGCGGGGCGGGGGCCGGGCGCCGTCCCGCCCGGGACGGCCTCGGCGACGAGCACGGCCCGGTCGCCGGCCACGTTCCGCTGCTTGAGGAGGAAACCGCCCGCACCGGCCCCGCTCGTCGGCAGCAGCCACATCTCGCCGTCGCGGAGCGAGACGAACACGGCGCCGCTGGGGAACCGGGCCTCGGCGAGCGCGCGCGGGACGAGGAGGTAGCCGTCGTCGCGGAGCTCGACGGTCGCGCCAGCGACTGGCGGACGAACCGCGCGGGCGTCGGTCGCCGTCATGGCGCGCCCTCGTCGTGGGCGAACGCCGCCAGTTCGTCGTCGAGCCGGGCCGCGAGGGCGTCGACGGCCTCGGCGACGGCCGGGGTGAGCGGGGCGCCAAAGTCGGTCTGGGCGGCCTCGATCAGGTAGACCGTGATGTCGGTCGGGTAGTCGTCCTTGAGGAGCCAGCGCGCGAACGCGAGCGCGTGGTCCCACCGGAAGGCGTGGAGGTTCATCCCGTCGGCCGGCGGGACGTTCTCGACCTCGGCGCCCGGCACGCGGTAAAGCGTGCCCGGAGCCTCGCCGGTCAGGCAGGCGTCGACCAGGACCACGCGCCGCGCGCCGCGCATCTGGAAGGCCACGTCCATCCCGGCCGTCCCGCCGTCGACGACGCGGATGCCGGGGGGGACGGCCTCGCCCCACCGCGCCCACAGCTGGCGGACGACGAGCGGGCCGGCCGCGTCGTCGCCGCGGAGCAGGTTGCCGCACCCGATCAGGACCGTCTCGCCGCCGGGGGCGACGTAGCCGGGCGCGCGGGGCGGGGCGGGGGCGATGTCCATGAGAGAGACGGGGGCGGGGAGGCCAGCCGGACCGGCCTCCCCGCAGAAACGTGGGCGGGGTGGGCTAGCAGCCGCCGCCCACCTTGAACCGGCTCATCTCCTTGCCCGTCTTCGCGTCGTAGGCGTGGACGGTGCAGACGAGGCACGAGTCGAACGACCGGGCCACGTGTGCCAGCTCGATGGGGTCCTCCATGTCGGTGAGGTCCATCCCGACGAACGCCTGCTCGATGGGCCCGAGGTTGTCGTGGCCGTCGCGCGGGCCGACGTTCCAGGCCGTCGGCGTGATGACCTGGTAGTTCTCGATCTTCCCGTCCTTGAGCGTGATCCAGTCGGCGAGCGCGCCGCGCGCGGCCTCCGTCGCCCCGAACCCGCGGCCGTTCTCGTGCTCGACGGGCTTGGTGTAGAACGAGTCGTGGAGGTCGATCTCGTCGATCCATTGGCGGACCTTCTTGTACAGCTTGGGCGCCTCGTGCATCCGGGCGAGCACTCGCGTAAAGACGCTCGGGCCGATGGTGTTGACCATGTCCAGGATGAGCGGGTCGTAGTCCTGGTGGTCCGCGGCACCGGGGCGGCCGGCGACGACCTGGCGCGCGAGCGGGCCGGCCTCGAGCGGGACGTAGCCCTTGCCGGGCACGTTGTAGCGCGGGGCCTTCGACCAGGTGTACTTGTTCTGCTTGGCGCCCTCCTTCGGGTCGACCGGCTCCGTCCGGCCGTCGAACGGGTGGAGCTGGCCCGAGCCCTCGAAAAAGGCGTACGTGTGGTCCTCGGCCACCTGCGCCTGGTCGAAGTCGTAGAACTCGCCGTCGTCGTAGATCCCCGACCGGGTCTGGAGCGCGGCGTTGCGGCCCTCGATCGTCGGGTGCTCGTAGAGCTCGGGCTGCATGTAGGTGCCCGTCGCGAGGAAGCTCCCCACGCCCCGCCCGATCTTGTCGAGCCCGATCGCCTGGGCGTAGCGGATGAAGAGGCCGCAGTCGGAGTGGCGTTGCGACTCGTTCTCCTCGACCCAGGCCTGCACGTCCTCCCAGGTCTCGTTCTCTAGCCACCGGTCGACCGAGCACCCGAGCCACTCGGACTCCAGCCAGTTCTCTTTCCAGAAGTCGAGGATGGCGATCGAGCGCGTGACGTCGCTCAGTGTCGGCGCGCACATGACGCCGCCCGGGACCATGAACGACGAGTGCGGCCACTGGCCGCCGTAGAGGGCGTAGACCTCGACCGGCTTGCCCGAGAGCGTCACGCCGCGCTCGTAGCCGGTCCCGACGAACGGGGCAAAGCGGCGGACGATCTCGTCGTATTCGGCCGTCTTCGCGTAGTTCTTGTTCGTCATGTCGGCCGCGAACAGGGCGTAGAACCACCGCGGGATCGACTGGAGCGTCTCGCACGCCTGGGCGATGTTCCGGACGCGGTGGGCGTTCGGCGGCATGTGGACCTTCCAGGCCACGTCGAGCGCCTGGGCGCTCTTGTAGAGGTGGCTCCCGCCGCAGATCCCGCAGATCCGGGGCGTCACGATGAGGCCGGCCTGGGGGTCCTTCCCCTTGAGGATGATCTCGAACCCGCGGAACATGCCGGCCTGCGTCCACGAGTCGACCACGTGGCCGTCCTCGACGATGAGGTTGAGGTCGAGGTCGCCCTCGACGCGCCCCATCGGGCTGATGTGCATCTCGACGCGGCCGGCGCCGATCGTCGTGGTGTCAATCGCGGAGGTGTCCAAGGGTCCGTTGGGTGCGCGGCCGGGGCCGCCGATGAGGGCGCCAGCGGGCGGCTGGCGGTGCGGGGCGTCGTCGCGGCGTCAGGCTAGACGGTCGCTAGACGACGAAGATGTCGTCGCGGGCCCAGGCGGGCGCGGCCACGCGCGCGGCGGCGGCGTGGGCCGAGTAGGTGAGGGGGTCGGTCCCCTCGGGGAGCGTGTCCTTGGGGATGGCCCCGAACATCTTCTGCGTCTTGAAGACCGTCCCCGGCGCGAGGTCGTAGAACGGGAACTCGGGCTCGGTGCACCCGATGCACGGCATGCCCGCGCGGGTCTTCGAGGAGTGCTTGTTCCACAGGATGCGGTTGCACGGCGAGTGCGTGACCGGCCCGCGGCACCCGTACTCGTAGAACAGGCAGCCCTTCCGGGTCCCCTCGCCGAAGCTCTCCGTCGACTCCTTCCACTCGAAGTACTGGTTCCGCGTGCAGCCGGTCTGGGTGAACGTCTTGAAGAACGTCTGGGGCCGGCCCAGGTCGTCGAGGGCGATGTCACCGGCGCGGCCGCTCGCGACGGCGACGAGGATCTGGGTCACCCAGTCGGGGTGGGCCGGGCACCCGGGGATGTTGATGACCGGGAGCCCCGACTTCGAGCGCCAGTCGGCCCCGAGGAACCCGCCGGCGTCGCGCTTGAGGTACTGGAGGCCGATGGAGTCGGTCGGGTTCGGGGCCGTCGCCGGGATGCCGCCCCAGCACGCGCAGTCGCCGATCGCGACGACGAACGTGGCCTGCTCGACGAGCTCGGCCACCCAGTCCTTCATGGGCCGGTCGGCGAACATGTCGTAGCGGCCCGACCCGTCCGGGCCCATCATGACGGTCCCCTCGTAGACGAACACGTCGAGCGGCTTCTCGCCCGAGGCGTACTGGCGGAACAGCCGCTGCGCGGCGTCCCCGAACTCGACGCCCAGCGAGGGGTGCCACGCGATGTCGATCCCGAAGTCGGTGACGAGGTCGCACGCCGAGGGCTCCTCGGCGTTGAGGAACGACATCGTGTTTCCGGAACACGCGCCGCCTTGGAACCAGAGGAGGGAGGCCATGGGGTGTGGGGGTGGGGAAGCGCTTCCGCGTGAGCCGAGACCCTCCGCGGCGAAGGCCGCGCAGGGCCCGAACCCCCATCATACAGAAGTCTTGCAGCGACTGCAAAGGAATCGTATGCTTTCGACGAACGGGACGGGAGGAGGTCGCCGTCCCACGCCGGCACATACATCCCGACGCCGCGATGGACACGCCCCTCGCCGATCCTGCGCTCGATCCGGACACCCTCCGGGGCTTGTCCCGCCTCGCCGCGCGGGCCGACGAGATCGAGGGACTTCTCGATTTGATAACAGGCGCGCTCGCCCGCGGCCCCGAGATCGCCGAGACCCTCAACGACACGCTCCACGACGTCCGCGCGCACGCCGGTGGCGACGGGGCCTCGCCCTACGCGGAGCACCTCCCGCGGCTCAAGGCGCTCGCCACACCCGAGACCGCCGGCCACGCGCTCGGGGCGGCCGAGGCCGTCTCCGACCTGCTCGCCGAGCCCGAGGTGCAGGCGTTCCTCCGCAGCGACCTCGCCTCGGCGATCGCCGTGCTCGGCCGGCTGGCGGGGCGGCTCGACGAGCTCGAGGCGCTCCTCGACATGGTCACGGGCGTGATCCGGCGCGGGCCCGAGATCGCCGAGACGCTGAACGACACGCTGAACGACGTCCGCGGCCACGCGATGGCGGGGGGCGGGCCGCTCGCCGCGTACGCGCCGGCCATCGCGAAGGCGAAGGCGATGACGACGCCCGAGCGGGTCGAGGGGCTGCTCCACGCGGGCGGGGTGTTCCAGGAGGCGTTCGAGTCCGAAGGCGTCCAGGCCCTCCTCAACAGCACGATCCTCGACCCCGAGGCCGTCGAGACCGTCGGCGGGCTGGCGACGGCGCTCGTCGCGGCGGCCCGGGAGGGGCCGCACCAGCAGCCCGAGGTCAAGGGGCCGGTCTCGCTCGTCAAGGCCCTCCGCGACCCGTACGTCTCGCGGGCGCTCAGCTTCGGGCTCGGCGTCGCGCGCGCGTTCGGCCGCCGCCTCGAAGAGGCCGACCGCCGCCCGCCCGCGGCCCGCTAGCGCCGTGCACGAGCTCTCGATTGCCACCGCCCTCGTCGGCGCCGCCGACGAGGCGGCCCGGGACGCCGGCGCCGCGCGCGTCGTCCGGCTCCACCTCCGGCTCGGCGCGCTGTCCGGCGTCGTCCGCGAGGCGCTAGACTTCGCCTACCCGATCGCCGCCGAGGGGACCCGGCTGGAGGGGTCCGAGCTCGTCGTCGAGGAGGTCCCGGTCGCCGTCTGGTGCCCGGCGTGCGGCGCCGAGCGCGAGCTGCCGACGACGACCCGGTTCCGGTGCCCCGCCTGCGACACGCCGACGGGCGGCGTCCGGGCGGGGCGGGAGATCGAGATCAGCCACCTCGACGTCGAGGGCACGGCGCCCGTCCCGGCCGGCGACGGCGCCGCGCCCTCCGAACCCACGATGCCTACGCCGCCCTGGCGGCGCTAACCCATGTCAAACGCCCGCATCATCGACGTCCGCCAGAAGGTCCTGCGGAAGAACGACGCGCTCGCGGCCGACCTCCGCCAGCGCTTCGCCGACGCCGGCGTGTTCGTCGTCAACCTCGTGTCGAGCCCGGGGTCGGGGAAGACGGCGCTGCTCGAACACACACTCAGCGCCCTCGGCCTCCGCGCGGCCGTCGTCGTGGGCGACCTGGCGACGGAGAACGACGCGACGCGCCTCGCGCGGACGGGCGCCCCGGTCCGCCAGATCTCGACGGGGACCACGTGCCACCTCGAAGCCGACATGGTCGACGGGGCGCTGGCGGGGTGGGACCTGGGCGCGCTGGACGTCCTGTTTATCGAGAACGTCGGCAACCTCGTGTGCCCCGCCTCCTGGGACCTCGGCGAGGCCGCCCGCGTCGTCCTCCTCTCGACGACCGAGGGGGAGGACAAGCCGCGGAAGTACCCGACGATCTTCAACACGGCGGACGTCGCCGTCCTCACCAAGATGGACCTCGCCGAGGTCCTGGACTTCGACCGTGCGGCGGCGGTCGCGAGCGTCCACGACGTCCGGCCTGGCCTGGAGATCCTCGACACGTCGGTCCGGGGCGAGCCCGGGCTGGGCGCCTGGCTGGACTGGCTGAAGGCCTGCCACGCCGAGGCGGCCGAGGCCGCCGTGCTCGTCTAGGCCGTGCCCGTCGTGAACCTCACCAAGCGGCCGCTCCACCTCGTCGACGCCGACGGCCAGCCGGCCGAGGTCGCCCCGGACGCCCGGCACGTCGGGCTCGTGTCGGTCGGCGACGTCGAGCACGTGGACGGCGGGGCGGGGCGGCGGTTCACCTTGTCGGTCCGCCGCGTGACGGGGCTGAAGGGGATGCCCGAGCCCGAGCCTGGCACGCTCTACGTCGTCGAGCCCGAGGTGGCGATGGCGCTCGCGGGCGGGCGGGACGACGTCGCGTTCGTGGCCGAGACCGCGGAGCACGCCGCCCCCTCCGGCGGGACCGTCCGCGCGTCCGTCCTCCGCCGGATCGTCCCCGACCTGACGTGACCGACCTCGCCCTTCCGCTTGCCCTCGCGCTGGGCGTCGTGAGCGGGTTCCGCCACGCGTTCGAGCCCGACCACGTCGTCGCCGTCTCGACGCTCGTCGACGGGGACCGCCGGCTCCGGCGGTCGGTCCGGCTCGGCCTGGTCTGGGGCGCGGGCCACACGACGACGCTCGTGATCGGCGTCTTCGTGATCGGCCTGCTCAAGCTGCCGGTGACGGAGGCGGCCTTAGGGTGGTTCGAGCTTCCCGTGGCCGCGATGCTCATCGGGCTCGGGGCGTGGTCGCTCCGCGACGCCGTCCGCCCGGCCCCGCGCGAGGCCCGGCACGTCCACGCCCGCGAGGGGTGGGCGGGGTACGGCGTCGGGCTCGTCCACGGGCTGGCCGGGAGCGGGGCGCTCTTGCTCCTCGTCGCCGCTGCGCTTCCGACGCTGGCGGCGGGCGTCGGGTACGCCGTGCTCTACGGGCTCGGGTCGGTGCTGGGGATGGGCGCCGTCACCCTCGCGCTCTCGGTCCCGCTTAGGGCGGCGCAGGGCCGCCCCGCCCTCTACCGCGCCCTCGTCGGGCTGGCGGGCGCGCTGAGCGTCGGGCTGGGCGTCCTGATCCTGATCGAGGCCCTGTGATGCTCGAGCTGTTCGGGACGCCCGGGTGCCGCTACACGGCCGACCTCCGCGACGACCTCGACTTCGACGGGCGGCCGTTCACCGAGCACGACGTCGAGGCCGACGCCGAGGCCCTCGCGCGGATGCTCGCGCTGACGGACGGCCAGCGGACGGTCCCCGTCCTCGTCGAGGACGGGCGTGTGGTCCAGGTGGGCGTGGGCGGACGCGGGTGCGCAGTGTGAGGGCCGAGCGGCTCTGGGTCCGGGGCCGCGTCCAGGGCGTCGGGTTCCGGCCGCACCTCGCCCGGCTGGCGGCCGAGCTAGGGCTGACCGGGTGGGTCCGCAACGGCAGGGCCGGCGCCGAGGTCTGGGTCGAGGGCGACGGCGCAGCCGTCGACGCCTTCGCGCACCGCCTCGTGGCCGACGCCCCGCCCGCGGCCGTCGTCGCCGGCGTCGAGCGCCAGCCGGTCGAGGCCGAGGGGCTCACCCTGTTCGAGATCCGCGAGAGCGCCAGGGCGGACGCGCCCGTCGTCCCCATCGCGCCCGACCTGGCGACGTGCGACGCCTGCCTCGCCGAGCTCCGCGACCCGGGCTCGCGCCACCACGGCTACCCGTTCCTCAACTGCACGCAGTGCGGTCCGCGGTTCTCTGTCGTCGAGGGCCTCCCGTACGACCGCGCGCGGACGACGCTCGCGCCGTGGCCGATGTGCCCGGCCTGCGCCGCCGAGTACGCCGACCCGCTCGACCGGCGGTTCCACGCGCAGCCGACGGCGTGCCCCCGCTGTGGGCCGGGCGTCCGCCTCGTGGTCGCCGGCGCCGAGACG
>CAZDFV010000113.1:0-9647 GCA_964504495.1 uncultured Rhodothermales bacterium | reverse complement strand
CGGGGCGGTCCGCGGCCCGCGGCCGCCCGTCGGCCGGGGGCGGCACGTTCGCCGGCTGCCGGGCCGGGAGCTCCATCGTGGCCCCGCGCCGGGCCCCGTCCGGGGCCGGCTCGTCCCGTTCGATGACGATGTCGTAGTAGAGCCGCCCGCCCGGCCCGAGCACCTTCGTGATCGTCTTCCGGAGGAGGCCGAAGTAGTGCTCCTCCAGCCACTCGTAGTAGAACCGGCTGGGGAGCTGGACCGTCAGCTTGAGGGCCCCGTCCTCCTCCTCGAGCCCGACGGCCCGGAGCGGCTCGAACCACGTCCGGAAGCTCTGCCGGCTGATGTTGTCCCGGATCACCCCGAGGCACTCGTCCCAGACAGCGTCGCGCGAGCGGTCCATTGGGGCGAGGCGTCGGGAGGGGGCGGGGGGAACGGGGGCCGGAATATCGGGACGGCCGGGGGATAGAAACGAGGGGGGCGCCCGGGAACCCCAGAGTTGTCCACAGCGGGAACTGTCGAAAACGGGCGTCCAGGACTGCCAGGGCGTCTGGGGCCGTCCCGTTCCTCCCTCGTTTTCCACAGGGGGAGAGAGAAAATCGCTCGTTGCCAGGCAACGGGATGGGTCACGCAGGTCGAGCAGCGCGCGGGCGGATGATGCGAATGTGATCAGGGAGGGGGGTCCACGTAATCTTCCGCTCACTCTGTTATCCACACGTTGTAAACGGGCCCCCTCGAGTAGAGCGCGAGGTGGGCTCGGGATTGTCCCTACACGATCAGCTAGCGGCCCCCCACCCGTCGTCCCGGCGTCCGAGGGCGGGGCCGGGGGCGTCGAGGGCGGGTCTTTCAACATCTCGTGAGGCCCTTGCCGGGCACGCGGGCGGCCCCCTACCTTCACAGGCTTCCAGGTCCCGCCTCGGGGCCCGAGACGCCGTTCCTTGACGCCCGCCCCCATGTTGGCTTCGCCGACCTCCCGGCTCCCGGTCCGCATCGCCCCGCTCCCCGACGGCCTCCACGAGGAGACGCTCCGGCCGTCGGCCGAGAGCCTCGACCTGGACCCGGCCGTGTTCGCCGACGTCGCCGTCGACGTCCGGCTCGATGTCGGGGAGCGCCGCGTGCTCGCGGCGTACACGGCCCGGGCCACGGCCCGCCTCGTCTGCGACCGGACGCTCGCGCCCTACGAACACCCCGTCGAGGGCGCCCACGCCGTCCTGTTCACCGCCGACGCCCCCGCCGACAACGCCGACGACGACGTGGCCCCGCTCCCGGACGACGCCACGCACATCGACCTGGGCGCGGCCGTCCACGACACGCTCGTGCTCGCCCTCCCGCTCCGCCGCGTGAGCCCGGAGGCCGAGGGCGCCGAGATCGAGACCCGGTTCGGCGGGCCCGCCGAGGGCGAGCCGGCCGACGACCGCTGGGCCGCCCTCGAGGCCCTCCGCCGCTCTGGCGACGACCCCGACTAGTCCGATTCATCCGCCCCGGGCCCTGGCCCGACGGCTCACCCCCACCCACGATGGCTAACCCCAAGCGCCGCCACTCCAAGTCCCGGACCGGCAAGCGCCGCTCCCAGTACAAGATCAAGAGCCTGCCCCAGACGCAGGAGTGCCCCAACTGCAGCAGCGCGAAGCTGATGCACCGGGCCTGCCCCACGTGCGGGCACTACCGCGGCCGGGCCGTCGTCGAGCGCCCGGACTTCGTGTAGGGCGTGGGGGGCGATCCGCCGCCCCGCTGCTGCCCCCCCGCGCCCCGCTGGCGGACGCCCCCGCCAGCCCCGTCCGACCGGCGCCCGTGCCCTCCCCGTCCGGGAGCCGGCGCGGGCGCTACCGTTTCTGGCCCGGCGGCCAGGTCGGCGCCTCGCGCGCCGCGCCCGACGCCCGAGGCGGGGTATCTTCGCGTCCCCTCTCCCGACACCCCTCCCCGTCCATGCCCGTCCGAGTCGCCGTCGACGCCATGGGCGGGGACCACGCGCCGGGCGTCGTCGTGGAGGGGGCCGCCGAGGCCGCGGCCGAGGCCGGCGACCGGCTCGCCGTGCTCCTCGTCGGGCGCGAGGCCGAGGTCCGGGCCGAGCTCGAGCGCCTAGGCGAGGCCGAGAACCCCCGGCTCCGCGTCGTCGACGCGCCCGAGGCGATCGCGATGGGCGAGAGCGCGACGGACGCGCTCAAGCGGAAGCCCGACTCGTCCATCCACCGCGGCGTCGGAGCGGTCCAGGCCGGCAAGGCCGACGCGTTCGCGAGCGCCGGCAACACGGGCGCCGTCATGGCCGCGGCGCTCTTCGGGCTCGGCCGGCTCCCGGGCGTCCTCCGGCCCGCGCTCCCGGGCTACCTCCCGACGCCCTCGGGCACGTGCGTCCTCCTCGACGTGGGCGCGAACGTCGAGGTCCGGCCCGAGCACCTCGTCCAGTTCGCCCGGATGGGCGCCGTCTTCGGCGAGTTCCTGCTCCAGAAGGAGGACCCGACCGTCGGGCTCGTCAACGTGGGCGAGGAGCCGGGGAAGGGGACCGACACCGTCAAGGAGGCCCACCGGACGCTCGCGGCGCTCGGCGAGCGCGGGGCGCTCCGCTTTGTCGGGAACGTCGAGGGCCGGGACATCCTCCACCACGGGGCCGACGTCTGCGTCTGCGACGGGTTCGTCGGGAACGTCGCGCTCAAGCTGGCGGAGTCGATCGCCACGATCCTCCCGACGATGGTCCAGGCCGAGATCGGCCGGCAGGGGCTCGGGGCGGACGCGGCCCAGACGGTCGGGGGCGTCCTCCGGGGGATGCTCGGGCCGTTCGACTACCAGTCGTTCGGGGGCGTGCCCATGCTCGGGATCGACGGGACCGTGGTCATCGGGCACGGCGGGTCCTCGGCCCGGGCCGTCCGCCACATGGTCCTCGTCGCGGCCGACCTCGTCGAGCAGAACCTGACGGCCCGGATCGCCCGGGCCCTCCGCCACGCCGAGCCCGACGACGCCTGATGCCCGAGGACACGACGCCCCGCCGGACGGCCGCCGTCACGGCCGTCGGGACCTACCTCCCCCCCGACCGGCTCACCAACGCCGACCTCGAGAAGCTCGTCGACACGAACGACGAGTGGATCCGGACGCGGACGGGCATCCGCGAGCGCCGGATCCTCAAGGACCCGGACAAGGCCACGGCCTTTATGGCGACGGAGGCCGCGCGCGACGCGCTCGCCAAGCGGGGCGCCAGCCCGGAGTCCGTCGACTGCATCTTGGTGGCGACGGTCACGCCGGACATGGTCTTCCCCGCCACGGCCTGCCTCGTCCAGGACAAGCTGGGCGCCGAGCGCGCCTGGGGCTACGACATCTCGGCCGCCTGCTCGGGCTTCCTCTACGCCCTCACGACCGGCGCCAGGCTCGTCGAGGCGGGGATGCACCGCCGCGTGCTCGTGATCGGGGCCGACACGATGAGCCGGATCGTCGACTACACCGACCGGACGACGTGCGTGATCTTCGGGGACGGCGCCGGCGCCGTCCTCCTCGAACCCACGGACGACGGGACCGGCCTCCTCGACACCGTCCAGTACGTCGACGGCTCGGGCGCCGACGCGCTCAGCCAGCCGGCCGGCGGGTCGCTCCGCCCGGCCACGCACGAGACCGTCGACGCCCGGCTCCACTACGCCCAGCAGGACGGCCGGACCGTGTTCAAGCGGGCCGTCGTCGGCATGGCCGACGCCGCCGTCGAGGTCATGGCGCGCAACGGGCTCGACGCCGAGGACGTCCGCTACCTCGTCCCGCACCAGGCCAACCTCCGCATCATCGACGCGACGGCCCGGCGGATGGGGCTCGGCCCGGACAAGGTGATGCTCAACATCGACCGCTACGGGAACACCACGGCCGCCACGCTCCCCCTGTGCCTCGGCGACTGGGAGCCGGAGCTGAAGCGCGGCGACAACCTCGTGCTGGCGGCCTTCGGCGGCGGGTTCACCTGGGGCGCCTCGTGGCTCAAGTGGGCCTACGACGGGGCCTGAGCACCGACGCCCCCCGTACCGGCGCAGCATGCCGCGCCGGTACCCCAGCCTTCGCAACGCCACCATGACCGCCTTCCTCTTCCCCGGCCAGGGGGCGCAGACGCCCGGCATGGGCGCCGACCTCTACGACGCGCACCCGGAGGCCCGCGACGTGTTCGACGAGGCCGACCGCGTGCTCGGGTTCTCGCTCACCGGGACGATGTTTGGCGACGACGCCGAGGCGCTGAAGCCGACCGAGGTCACGCAGCCGGCGCTCTACACGCACAGCCTGGCCGCCGCCGCCGTGCTCCGCCAGCGGGGCGTGCGTCCCGGCCTCGCCGCCGGGCACAGCCTCGGCGAGTGGAGCGCGCTCGCCGCGACGGGCGCGCTGGCGTTCGAGGACGGGCTCCGGGCCGTCCGCCGCCGGGGCGAGCTGATGGCCCAGGCCGGCGACGTCCGCCCGGGCGCGATGTCGGCCGTGCTCGGGCTCGACGCGGACGCCCTGGAGGCCGTCTGCCACGAGGCGACCGATGCCGGCGAGGGCGAGGTCGTGCCGGCCAACTACAACGACCCCGGCCAGACCGTGATCTCGGGCGACGCACCTGCCGTCGAGCGCGCGAAGCCGCTAGCGGAGGCGGCCGGCGCGCGGCGCGTGATCCCCCTCGCCGTCTCGGGCGCGTTCCACAGCCCGCTCATGGCGTTCGCCCGCGACGGGCTGGCCGAGACGCTCGACGCCCTCGACATCCGCGAGCCCGCGTGCCCCGTCGTCCTCAACGTGACGGCCGAGCCGACCGTGAGCCCCGACGAGATCCGCCAGCGGCTCCTGGAGCAGCTCACGGCGCCGGTCCGGTGGGCCCAGTCCCTCAAGCGGATGCAGGCCGAGGGCGCCGACCGCTTCGTCGAGGTCGGCACGGGCAAGGTGCTCTCCGGGCTCGTCAAGAAGACGCTCGGCCGCGACGCCGACACCGCCCAGGCCGGCACCGCCGCCGACCTCGACACGCTGGCGGCGTGATCCGGCGCGCCGCGTAGCTTCCGGCATGGCCGAACACGACGCGCTCGAACGGAAGTCGCTCCGGCTCGTCACGCGCAAGAGTCCCGACTGGCACGAAGTGGCACGTGTGTGCGTGTGCTCCGCCAACGGGCGCGGGGGCGTCTTAGAGATCGGCATTGAAGACGGGGAAGAGGAGCCACCTGCGGGACAGACGATCCCGCCCGGCTTGCCGGACCGCGTCTTCCAGCGGATCGCCGAGACGACGCTGAACGTGACGCCGGCCTTCCCCGAGGTCCGCACGGCGCCGAACGGGGGCGAGGTCCTCGTCGTCCAGGTTCCCACGTCCAGCACACTCGCCTGCACGACGGAGGGGCGGTACTACGCCCGGCTGGCGGATAGCTGCAAGCCCGTCCCGCCTGAGGACATGGTCCGGCTCGTCGTCGAAAAGGGGGCGCTCGTGTGGGAGCTGGTGCAGACGGACGTGCGGGCGTCCGAGGCCGAGCCGGACCACGTGCGGCGGCTGCTCGACGGTCTCCGCGCCTCCGACCGTGTGAAAGGTGCTGTCAAAGCGCGGACGGACGGCGAGATCCTGACGACTTACGACCTCGTCCGCGACGGGCGACTGACGCACCTCGGCGTGCTCTGGCTCGGCCAGCGCGAGCACCGCGTGCGGCTCCGGCACGCTCCCATCATCCAGTACCTCCGCTACGACGCGCAGGGCCGGAAGGTGGACAAGGAGATGTTCGGGGACGACTACGCGATGACGCCGTGGGAACAGGTCGAGGCCGTCCGCACGCTCCCGGTCTGGAACGAGAGCATCGAGGTGCCGCAGGGCGTCTTCCGCGACCGCGTGCCGATCTACGACGTCGAGGTCGTCCGCGAGCTGGTGGCGAACGCGCTCGTCCACCGCGTCTACCCAACGTCCGGGGACATCTTCGTGAGCCTCTACGCAGACAGGCTCGAGGTCCACAGCCCCGGCCGGCTCCCGGTCGGTGTCACGCCGGAGAACATCCTCCACGCCCGGAAGCGGCGGAACGAGTCGCTCGCCCGGCTCTTCCACGACCTCCGCCTGATGGAGGGTGAGGGGACCGGCTACAACCGGATGTACGACCTCCTCCTCTCCAGCGGCCGGCCGGAGCCCGAAGTGCGGGAGGGGCCGGACCGCGTCGAGGTGATCGTCCGCGGTCAAGACCTGGACCGGCGGGCGCTGCGGGTGATCGCAACGGCGTCGCAGGTCGCGCCGCTGGAAGAGCGGGAGCGGATCGTTCTCGGCCTCCTCGCGCGAGGCGGGCCGATGACGCGGGCGAAGCTGGCGTCGGCCCTGTCTCTCGTGTCGGCCCGCGACGTTCCGGCCTGGGTGGGTACGCTCGTCGAGCGGGGCCTCGTCGTGGTCGTCGGCCGGGCGGCCGGTCAGCGGCTGAAAGCCAACCCCAAGCTGCTCCGCCAGTCGGACGTCCCGGTCAAGACGACGCTCATCGACATCGAGAACCACCGGCTCCGCGAGCTTCTGCGGACCGACATCGAGCAGTTCCCCGGCAGCCCGATTAGCGAGATCATCGACCGTGTCGGGCGAGAGATTCCGCGCCGCCGCGTTCAGCGACAGCTTGCCCTTCTCCGGGATCAGGGCATCGTCGAGATGAGGGGGCGGAACAAGGCGGCCCGCTATTTTCCAACGGCGTGAGGGCAATGGTACAAACTGCACCACTCTTGTTGTACAAACGGAACAGGATTGCCCTCTTGCGGGCCCCAGAGGTCGATTTGATCTCGCGCATTGGTACAATTCGCTTGACCCATTAAGCCCATGACCCTCGACCTCACCGACAAGAACGTCCTCGTCACCGGCGGCACGCGCGGGATCGGCCGCGCGGTCGTCGAGGCCGCCAGCCGAGCGGGCGCGAACGTCGCCTTCACCTACCGGGCCTCCGCCGACGCCGCCGACGCGCTGGCGGAGAGCTTGGGCGACGACCGCGCCCTCGCCATCCAGGCCGACGCTGCGAGCGCCGAGGACGCGACTCGTGCCGTCGAGGCCGTGACTGAAAAATGGGGCTCCATCGACGGGCTCGTCGTCAACGCCGGGATCACGCGCGACGGGCTCATGATCCGCATGGACGCCGACGCCTGGCAGGCCGTGATCGACACGAACCTGACGGGCGCGTTCCACGTGTGCAAGGCGGCCTACCGGCCGATGATGAAGCAGCGGGCCGGGAGCATCGTCACCGTCTCGTCCGTCGTCGGCGTGACCGGGAACGCGGGGCAGGCCAACTACGCGGCGTCGAAGGCCGGGCTCATCGGGTTCACCAAGAGCCTCGCGCGCGAGCTCGGCGGGCGCGGCGTCCGCGCGAACGCCGTCGCGCCGGGCTACATCGACACGGACATGACGGCGGACCTCGGCGAGAAGGCCGTTGAGGCCATGCAGGGCCAGATCCCCCTCGGGCGGACGGGCCGGCCGGAGGAGATCGCCGTGGCCGTCCTGTTCCTCCTCTCCGACGCCGCCGCCTACGTCACCGGCCACGTCCTCCACGTCGACGGCGGGATGGCGATGTAGGGCGTAGGCGCGCTCAGACGGAGGCCGCACCCCGCTGGCGGTCGTCGCCAGCGGCCCTACTGGCCGTCGTCCTGGAGCCGCCTCAGCTCCTCGCGGATCACGCGCCGGAGCGCGTCGGCCTCCTCGTCGACGACCTCGCGCTCGGCGGCCTCGGGGTTGAGGACCATGAACTCAACGCGCCGGTTGAGCGCCCGCCCCGTCTCCGTCGCGTTCGAGGCGACCGGGAACTCCTCGCCGTAGCCGACGGCCTCGAGCCGGTCGTCGTCGATCCCGTAACCGACGAGGAAGTCGCGGACGGCGTCCGCGCGGGCCTGCGAGAGCCGGAGGTTGAACGCGTCCGACGAGACCGAGTCGGTGTGCCCGCCGACGCGGACGCGGAGGTCGGGGTAGCGGAGGAGGACGTCGCCGACCGTCCGCAGCAGGCGTTCGGAGACCGGGATCAGCGTGGCCTCGCCGAACTCGAAGTTGACCCGGTTCGTCACGAGCAGGCCGGCCTCGAGGATCGCCCGCTCCACCTCGCGCACGACGGGGTCGACGGGCGCGACCGGGTCGACGGGTGCGACCGGCTCGGCCGAGGGCGGCGCCAGCGGGACGGCGGGGGGGTCTACTGGGGGCACCACCGGCGCCGGCGCGGCGGGCTGCTGGCCCGGCACGACGACCACCTGCGGCGGGCTCGGGGACGGGGCGAGCGGGAGCACGGCCCGGTCTCGGCCGCCCTCGCGGGTGAGCGCCAGATCGGACAGGCGCCGGTCGATGGCGCGGAGCAGGTTCTGTTCGAGGAGGACCAGGTCGAGCCGCGAGATCCGGTCGTCGGCGACCGCTGCCGGAGCGCGCTCCGAGCGGTTCACCTCAACGGCCGGCTCTCCGTCACGAGCCTCGACGGACGCCGCTAGCGGGGCGGCCGAAGCTTCGGCCGGTCGGCGGGCCCCGCGCTGGGACCGGATGCGGACGCCGCCGGGCTCGCCGGCCCGGTAGTAGAACACGCCGCGCCCGTTCGGGAGCGGCACGACCGTCACCCCCCGTGGGGTCGGGACCGTCGTCTCGGCGCGGGCGGTGTCCGCGCGGACGGCCTCGGCCGGCTGGCCGAGCGCGGGGGCGGCGAGGGCGACCGCCAGCGCGGCGGGGAAGAGGAGGGAGCGCATGGCGGACGGGGGGCGTCGGTGCCGGACGGGCGGGCGGCCTAGTACGCCTGCGGACCGAACGGGAAGCGGTACCCCGCCGTCAGCCGGTTGAACCGGCCGAGGTTGCCCGAGGTGAAGTCGACGAAGAAGCGCCCGTCGCCGACCTGGGCGAGCGTGGCCCCGACGCCCAGGTTGAACGTGAGCGACGTGCCCCCGTCGTCGACGTCCTCGAACGTGGCGTCCGGCTCGTCCTCGCCGGCGTAGTTGACGAGCCCGATCCCGGTCCGCACGTAGGGCCTCCCGTACTGCTCGAGCCCGCTGGCGGGGATGTCGAAGGCGACGTCGGCGTTCGCCACGAACGACCGCCGCGAGCCGACGCCGATCAGGACCTCGGGGATGTAGCGGTACGACTCGGTCGTGGCGTACTCGGCGTGGAGGCCGACGAGCAGGTTCTCCGGCCCCCTCCCGAACGCGAACCCGCCCGCGGGCGAGAGCGCGAACGAGGCCGGGGCGGTCTCCGTGACCAAGTCCACCTCGACGTCGTCGCCGACGAACGCGCGCTCGTCGTCCTCGATGATCTCCTCGACGACGTCCTCGTCGATCTCACCGTCGTCGTCGCGCTCGATGATGACCGGGCGCCGGCGGCTGTCGCGGAGGCCCTGCTGCTGGAGGATCAGGAGCTCGCGGAGCTCGTCGATCTGGTCGCCCAGCCGGTCCTCCAGGCGCTCCTCGATCCGGGCGAGGTCGGCCGCCGTGACGCCGTTGTCGGTGCGGAGGCGGGTCCCGAGCTGGGCGACGATCCGGTCCTCGACGCGGCGCTCGATCGCGTCCACGTCGGCCGGGGTGACGGACTGGCCCGAGACCGCCCGGTCGGCGAGGGCTTCGCGGAGCGTCTGCCGGACGACGGCGCGGATCTGCGCCTCGCTCAGCGCGCCGCTGGCCGCGGCGGGGCCGGCCGGCCGGACGGGCGCGGCGTCGGCGCCCTCGTAGACCGACTCGATCTGGACCCCGCCGGGGTCCCCGTAGCGGACGTACAGCTCGCCCCGCTCGGGGAGCGGGAT
>CAZDFV010000112.1:0-9664 GCA_964504495.1 uncultured Rhodothermales bacterium | reverse complement strand
CGGCCGCTCAGCCTCGGCCCGCGCCCGAAGGCCGGCGACCTCCGGGGCCAGTAGCCGGCTGGCGGCGCGCGCGCAGGCGGGGGGCGGCGCCCGCTAGCGCCTACCCCACGCGGGCGAACCCGAGCGGGCGCGGGGCCGTCCGCGCGAAGTGCTCGCGCGTGGCCGCGTGCTTCGGCGCTGCCGAAAAGACTCGGGGCGACGTCGAGGTCCCCGCCTCGTAGGAGAGCGGGCGAGTGCTCGCGCGTGAGACGTGCTTCGCCGCCGCCAGCCTGGGGCTTCCCTCACGTCACGCCAGTAGCTTTGCCGCCCCGATCACGACCCGCCCGCACGTTGACGTACCTGGACCGAGCCCTACGAGATGGAATCGCTACGCTCACCGGCGCCGAAGGCCAACGGCGCATCCGGTACGAGACGGTCGGCCACGCTGAGCGGTACGACGACCCGGAGGAGCAGGTGCGCGCGGAGTTCTGGGCCGAGCTCGTCTACCGTTACGGGTACCCCCCCGAGCGGATCGGCGTCGAGGTGACCGTTCCGGACCGGACGCCGTCCGACCGCGCCGACCTCGTCGTGTTCAAGGACGACGACCGCAAGGACCCGTACGCCGTCGTTGAGTGCAAGCGCGACGGGATCTCGGACGCCGAGTTCGAGCAGGCCATCGAGCAGGCGTCGGGGAACGGGACGTGGGCCAAGCTCCGCGCCGTGTTCGTCGGCGTCGTCGCCGGGCAGACCCGGCGGTTCCTTGACTTCTCGCCGCGCTACGCCGTCCTGGAGCGTGAGGCGAACATCGTCGCAGACCTCCCGAAGGCGTACGGGAAGCCTCTAGAGTTCAAATACTTCGACGGCCGGGATGGGTATGCCGACATCCAGCCCGTCAGCCGTGACGAGCTCCAGCGCACGCTCGCCAAGTGCCACCAGTCGCTGTGGGGCGGCGGGCGCCTCTCGCCGCCGGCCGCGTTCGGCGAGCTCTCGAAGCTCCTGTTCGTCAAGATCCAGGACGAGAAGAACCTCGACCGCGCGCCGGGCGACCCGTACCAGTTCCAGATTCGGACGCACGAGACGGCCGACAAGCTGGCGGCCCGCGTCCGCGCGCTGTACCAGCGGCAGCAAGAGCTCGAGCCCGACGTGTTCGTCGGCCGGATCGACGTCGACGACCACACGGTCCTCAACATCGTCTCGCACCTCGAGGGGATCAGCCTGTCCGAGACGGACCTCGACGTGAAGGGCGTGGCGTTCGAGCGGTTCGTCGACGGGTTCTTCAAGGGCGACTTCGGCCAGTACTTCACGCCCCGCCCGATCATCGAGTTCTGCGTCGAGATGGTGGGCCCGAAGCGGACCGACCTCGTGCTCGACCCGTCGTGCGGCTCGGGCGGGTTCCTCCTCTACGCGCTCCACCACGTCCGCCAGGAGGCCCAGCGGCGGTTCAGCGACACGACCGAAGGGAGGGGCTGGGACTACTGGCACTCGTTCGCCGAGAACAACCTGTTCGGGATCGAGATCAACGACGAGATCGCGCGCGTGACCAAGATGAACATGATCTTGCACGACGACGGCCACGCCAACATCGGCCGGGCCGACGCGCTCCTCCCGTTCGACAAGCTCCGGGCGACGGCGGGGAACGACGGGTTCCGGGCGGGGGCCTTCGACGTGGTCCTCTCGAACCCGCCGTTCGGGGCCAAGGTCAACCTCGCCCAGAGCCCGTATCTCGACACGTACAGTCTCGCCAAGCGGACGAACCGGGGGACGGTCGGGACCACGCGGAAGGTGCAGAAGACGGAGGTCCTGTTTATCGAGCGCATCCGCGACTTCCTCAAGCCGGGGACGGGCCGGGCGGCCGTGGTCTTGCCCGACGGGATTCTGACGAACTCGTCGCTGGGGTACGTCCGCGGCTACCTCCTGGAGCACTTCGAGGTCCAGGCCGTCGTGAGCCTGCCGGCGACGGCGTTCGCGCACTTCGGGGCCGGGGTCAAGTCGAGCGTGGTCGTGCTCCGCCGGCTCGGCGTGGACGAGGCGCCGGACCCGGAGCGCCCGGTGTTCATGGCTCAGCCGGAGCTGGTGGGCTACGACGCGACGGGCCGGCCGACGGAGAACCAGTTGGACGAGGTGCTGGAGCGGTACCGGGCCTTCCGCGGGGACCCCGAACCTTTTTTCGCATAGGCCCTGCGGGCGAGGGCGAGGCCGCGTGCTTCGCCGTCCCGCAGGGCCAGCTCCAGGAGAGGGCGGACGTCCACTACCACCGGCCGAAGTACGCCGCCAGCCTCCGGCGGCTGTTGGAGCCGCACCCGGACGCGCCCGAGCTCGGCTCTCTGGCCCGCGTCGTGTGCGGCCCGTTCGGCTCGGCCGTCACGGAGAAGGACTACACCGAGAGCGGCGTCCCGCTGCTCCGGATCTCGGACCTCACGACCGAGGGCGAGATCGATGAGTCGGACATGCGGTTTATCTCGGAGCCGCTGGCGGACTCGCTCGCGTCCACGCAGATGGCGCCCGGCGACCTCGTCGTCTCGCAGCGGGGGACGCTCGGGACGCCGGCCGTCATCCCGAGCACGCGGCCCAAGTGGAACATCTCGGCGAACCTGATCGGGATCACGGACCTCGAAGCGCTGCCGCCCGAGTTCGTCCAGTTCTTCCTGGCCTCCGGCCCGGGCGCCGACCAGATCGAGCGGCGGCAGAGCGGCCAAGTCAACGCCAAGATCACGACAGGCGACGTCGCCAGCGTGCGCGTCCCGGTCCCGCCGGACGCGGCGGCGATAGTCGCGGACCTCGAAGCCGCCCGCGCGCTCCGCCAGTCGAAGCTGGCCGAGGCCGACGGCCTGCTGGCGGGGCTCGGCGGCTACCTCATGGACGCGCTCGAGCTCACGCTCCCCGATGAGGCCCCCACGCTGACGTACGCCGCCCGGCTCCGCGACCTCTCCGCCGAGGGCCGGCTCGATCCCGACTACTTCCACCCCGAGCGGACCCGGACGCTCGCCGCGCTAGCGGCCCACGCCGATCGGCTTCGCCCTCAACGACTTGAGGCCGTGACTAAATTCGTCCGCGACCGTCCGCGACCGTCCGCGACCGTCCGCGACCGTCCGCGACCGTCCGCGACCGTCCGCGACCCGCGGACGCTACCTCGGCCTAGCCGACGTCCGCTCAGGCACCGGAGAGTTGGACCCGGAGCCGCAGGACCACCCCGGGAGCACCTGCTACGGGTTCCGGGAGGGCGACGTGCTCTACTCGCGGCTGCGGCCGAACCTCAACAAGGTCTATCGGGCCGAGTTCGTCGGCGTCTGCTCACCCGAGTTCCACGTGATCCGCGTGCGCGACGAGTTTCGTGACCGGCTACACCCCGACTTTCTCGCTGCCCTCCTCCGCTCGCCGCTCACGCTCGCCCAGACCCGCCACATGACGACGGGGAATACACACCCCCGGCTCTCGAACGAGGACGTCCGCAAGCTGGCGATCCCGGTCCCCGACCTCGCCGTCCAGGAGCGAACCGTCGGCGAGCTCCGCCAGCGGCGCGTGCGGGCGCGGCGGCTCCGCGAGGAGGCCGCGCGCGAGTGGGCCGAGGCCCGGGCGGCGTTCGAGGCCCGGTTGGTTGGGAACGTACCGGTACCGGCCGAAGCGCCATGACCCAACCGGCCTGTCCGGCGCTACGCCAGTCGGCCGCTAGCTCTCGTCCGGCACGGAGCCGGAGGCACGCCGCCCGTTGTATTCTGGGGATCAGATTACAACGCTAGCCCGTCCCTTTGTAATGGTTGCAACCGGCGCCGAGACCGGCCGCTACCGCCTGTTCGGGAGCGGCGACACCGCCTACCGCGCGTTCGTCCCCGCCCCGCTCCCGCCGGCGCTCGCGCTGACCGAGGCCGACCACGACCTCATGGAGCGGGCCAACCGGGCGCTCGGTCGGCTGGACGGGATCTCGACGCTCCTCCCCGACCGGGAGCTGTTCCTGTACCTCTACGTCCGGAAAGAGGCTGTCCTTTCGTCGCAGATCGAGGGGACGCAGTCGTCGCTAACCGACCTCCTCCAGCACGAGGACGGCGCCGCGCCGGGCGTCCCCCTCGACGACGTCCGTGAGGTCTCGAACTACGTCGCTGCCCTCGACCACGGGCTTGCACGGCTCCGTGGCGGGTTCCCGCTCTCGCTCCGGCTGATCCGCGAGATCCACGGCGTCCTGCTCCGGGGCGTCCGGGGCGGCACCAAAGACCCCGGCGAGTTCCGCCGCTCCCCGGTCTGGATCGGCGGCGCCCGCCCGTGGTCGGCCGCGTTCGTGCCCCCGCCGCCCGACGAGCTGGCCGGGTGCCTCGGCCACTTCGAGAGGTACCTCCACCAGCCCGGCGTCCCCGTCCTCATCAAGGCGGCGCTCGCGCACGTCCAGTTCGAGACGATCCATCCATTCCTCGATGGGAACGGCCGCGTCGGGCGGCTCCTCATCACGTTCCTCCTCTGCGCCGAGGACGTCCTGAGCGATCCGCTCCTCTACCTCTCGCTCTACTTCAAGACGCACCGGGCCGAGTATTACGAGCGGCTCCAGCGCGTCCGAACGCACGGGGAGTGGGAGGAGTGGCTCCGGTACTTCCTCCGGGGCGTGCAGGAGACGTCGAAGCAGGCCGTCGACACGGCGCGCGAGATCCTGGCCCTGTTCGAGAACGACCGGGACCGGATCCGGGCGGGCGCCGGCCGCTCCGCCGGCTCCGTGCTCCAGGTGCAGGAGGTGCTCCAGCGGCACCCGCTCGTGACCATCGCCGAGGCCACGCGCCAGAGCGGGCTGACATACGCAACGGTCCGGTCGGCCCTGGAGACGCTGGAGCGGATCGACCTAGTCCGTGAGGTCCCCGACCGGCCGGCCCGGACGTTCCACTACGCGCGGTACCTCGACATCCTCGAGCGCGGGACCGAGCCGCTCTAGCGGCTGGCGGCGTCCGCCAGCTAGCCGACGCGGGCGAACCCGAGCGAGCGGGGGGCCGAGCGCGCGAAATGCTCGCGCGTGGCGGCGTGCTCCGGCTTGCGGAGTTCAGGGTCGGCCTCGGCGACTGCGAAGGCGGCGGCCCGGGCCTCCTCCAGGATCTCGGCGTCGCGGACCACGTCGGCGATCTTGAGGTCCGGCAGGCCGGACTGGCGCGTCCCGAAAAAGTCGCCGGCGCCGCGCAGGCGGAGGTCGGTCTCCGAGATCTCGAACCCGTCCGTCGTCGCCTCCATCGCCTGCAGCCGCTCCTCGGCCTCGGCCGAGCGCTTGTAGGCTGCCATGAGGAAGCAGTACGACTGGTCGCCGCCGCGCCCGACGCGGCCCCGGAGCTGGTGGAGCTGGGCGAGCCCGAACCGCTCGGCGTGCTCGATCACCATGACGGTCGCGTTCGGGACGTCGACGCCCACCTCGATGACCGTCGTCGCCACGAGGACGTCGGCCTCGCGCGCCTTGAACCGCTCCATCGCCTCCTCCTTCTCGTATGAGAGCATCCGGCCGTGGACGAGCTCGACGCGGTACGGCCTCAGCGCCTCCGCCAGCTCGGCCGCGCCGTTCTCGGCGTCCTTCACGTCCGCGAGCGTCTCGGACTCGGACTCCTCGACGAGCGGGTAGACCACGTACGCCTGGCGGCCCTCGCGGAGCTGGCGCTTGACGAAGTCGAGCATCTCCTCCCGCCGCTTTTCGCTGTAGACCTTCGTGACGATCGGCTTCCGCCCGGCCGGAAGCTCGTCAATCGCCGACACGTCGAGGTCGCCGTAGACGGTCATGGCGAGCGAGCGCGGAATCGGCGTCGCCGTCATCATGAGGACGTGCGGGCGCTGGCCCTTCTTGAACATCTTCGCCCGCTGGACCACGCCGAAGCGGTGCTGCTCGTCGACGACCGCCAGCCCGAGGCGTGCGAACTCGACCTTGTCCTCGATGATCGCGTGCGTGCCGACGACGACGTGGGCCTCGCCGGACGCGATCTCGGCCAGGATCTCCTCGCGGAGCGTTTTCCGCTGGCCCCCGATCAAGAGGTGCACCTTGAGGCCGAGCGGCTCGAGAAACCGCCTGATGTTGGCGTAGTGCTGCTCCGTCAGGATCTCGGTCGGCGCCATGAAGGCCGCCTGGTGGCCCGCGTCGACGGCCATGAGCATGGCGGCCACGCCGACGACCGTCTTGCCGCTCCCGACATCGCCCTGGACGAGCCGGTTCATCTGCCGCCCGCTGGCGGTGTCCTCGGCGATGGTTTGGAGCACACGCTCTTGCGCGCCCGTGAGCGTGAACGGCAGGACGTCCTCGACGAACTGGCGCGTGTACTCGCCGGGCCCGCCGAGCACGACGCCCGGCTGGCGCTCCTGCTTGCCCTTTGTCAGCGCCAGCAGGAGCTGGAGGAAAAAGAACTCCTCGAACTTGAGGCGCCGCACGGCCCGCCCCCGCTCCGCCACGTCGCGGGGGAAGTGGACGGCCCGGATCGCCACGTTCCCGTCGATCAGGTCGTGCTGCGCGCGGACGGCCTCGGGCAGGACCTCGGGGATCGCCAGCCCGTGCTCTTTGAGGAGGCGGTAGACGAGCCGCCGGAACGCCCGGCTGTTTAAGCCCACCTTCTCGAGGGCCGCCCCGCCCGGGTAGAGGGGGACGATCCGGCCGGTCGTGAGCGCCGCGCTCGCCTCGTCCAGCCGGTCCGACTCCGGGTGGGCCATCGAGAAGGTCGAGCCGTACTTCTCGGCCTTCCCGTGGAAGGCGTAGAGGTCGCCCTTGTTGTAGAGCCGCTGGATCCAGTTCGCGCCCCGGAACCAGACGCACTTGAGCGTCCCGCCCGAGTCGTCCGTCACCCTCAGCTCAAACCGGCTCCGCCCGCCGCGGCCCGGCACGAGCCCCTTGGCCGCGACGGTCCCGACGACGGTGTACGTCCCGGGCTCGGCGATCTGGCGGATCGGCGTGACCGTCGTCCGGTCGAGGTAGCGGCGGGGGTAGTACCGGAGGAGGTCGCGGTAGGTCTGGACCCCGGCTTTCCGGAGCGGCTCGGCCCGGCGCTCGCCGACGCCGGGGAGCTGCTCGATGTCGGTGTCGAGGACGGAGGCGGGGGGCGGGGCGGTCTCGGTCGCGGCGCTCACGGGTCCGGGGGCGGTCCGCCGGAAGCTAGGGCCGGCGGTGCCGACCGTCGTGTCACCGCGCCGGTGCCCAAGGGCTATCGCATCCTCTCCCCTTGTCATCCTGAGCGGAGCGACCGCGAAGCGTCGGCGCAGCCAAGGATCTCGACGCCGTCGTCCCGAACCATAGGCGCCGGCACCCACGGGCTGACGGGTCCGCGTTGGGACCCTTCGCTGACGCTGGCTGCGCCGACCTGTCGGTTCAGGATGACGGGTCTTGGGAGCTCGGTCGGAGGTTGCGATAGCCCTAGCCGGTGCCCGCTGGCGGAAGACCCCGCCAGTGGGCCAGACGCAACGGCGGGCCGAGGCGCCGTGCCCCGGCCCGCCTGGTGGGCTGCGCGAGCGCGAGGGCTACATCGTCGTCAGCATCTCGCCGGCGCCCTCGAGCGCCTGGCCGAGCTGCTGGAGCTGGCCGTCGCTCCCGGCGACCGCCAGCGTCTGCTCGCCGAGCGCCTCGAGCGTCACGCCGATGGCCTCGCCGTTCAGCGGGTCGCTCGTGAGTTGCGACCGGAGGATCTCGAGGTTGGCGACGATCGCCGCGTTCCCAGGATCGGCCGAGAGCCGGCCGATCCACCCGTCGATGTTGCCGAGGGCCACGGTCGGGTCGAGCTCGAGGAGCCCCCCGGCCCCCTGGACGGCGTCGAGCGTCCCGTCGACGGTGACGACCGGGGCGTCGTCGGCCAGGACGACGTCGTCGGTGAGGACCTCGGCCTCCTGCTGGGCGCAGGCGGCGAGGAGGAGGGCGAGGGCGAGGGGGGCGAGGCGGGACATGGGGGCGGGGGCGGGGGCGGGGAGCGGCGCCGGCTCCGGCGGGGCGCCGACGTCGGACCGGGGCGGCGGCACCGCCTGGGGGCCAGACCCGGCGGGGGGGCGGGGGTTCCTCCCCGAGCCACGTCGAGGAGTCTCTCGTCCCCACGGTCAGGGCACTCCTGAGACGTCCGCCGCCGCCGGCCCGACCGCCCCCCCTCCGAACTTGGGCGGCCCCCGCCCCCCGTCCGTGAGCCCGTCCTCGCCCGCCGACCCCTACCCGCTCGCCCCCGTCGCCGCCAGCGGCGTCGTGTTCGTCCACGTCCCCAAGACGGGGGGGACCTCGGTGGCCCGGGCGCTCTACGGGGGGCCGGGCGGGGGCCACCGGACCGTCCGCGACTACCGGCGCGAGTTGGGCGCCGACGCCCTCGACCGGGCGTTCTCGTTCGCCGTCGTCCGCGACCCGCTCGACCGGCTGGCGTCGGCGTTCCGGTACCTGAAGGCCGGCGGCTCCAACCGGCTCGACGCCGCGTTCGGGGCCCGCGAGCTGGCCGCCTACGACACGCTCGACGCGTTCGTCCGCGGCTGGCTGACACTCGAGTCGTCACAGGGCCAGGTGCACCTTCGGCCCCAGGCCGACTTCGTCTGCGACACAGACGGGTCCGTCGCGGTGGACCGCCTCGTCCCGTTCCGGCGGCTCGCGGCCGGCTACGAGGCGGTCCGCCAGCGGACCGGGCGGGGCGGGCCGCTCCCCCACCTCAACGCCGGACCGCCGGGCCCCCCGCCGCCGCTCAGCGCCGAGGCCCGCGCCCGCGTCGGCCGGGTCTACGCCGCCGACTACGCCCTTCTCGCTGGCCCCTCCCTGACCGCCCCTGCTCGTCCGTGACGCTGCCCCTGCGCATCGCCCTGATCGCCACCGCCCGCTACCCCGTCTCGGAGCCCTTCGTCGGGGGGATCGCCTCGCACGTCGTCGGGCTCGCCCGCCAGCTACAGGCTCGGGGCCACGACGTGACCGTGTTCGCGCCGGCCGGGTCGGCGGCCGAGGGCGTCCGCGTCGAGCCGTTCTGCAGCCCGAGCGGGCTCGACTTCTCGCGGGCGGCCCGGGCCGACGTGTCGATGCTGGCCGAGCCGTTCATGCACGAGCACCACGCCTACCTCCGGCTGATGACGGGGCTGGCGCGCGGGGCGTGGGGCGGCCCGGTCGACGTCGTCCACAACCACTCGCTCCACTACCTGCCCGTGGCCCACGCCCCGGCCGTCGACGCGGCGCACGTCACGACGCTCCACGCCCCGCCGACGCCGTGGCAGGAGAGCGCGTTCGCGTGCCTCCCCGATCCCGACCGCCCGGCCGCCGTGACGGTCTCGGAGACGAACCGGGCGGCGTGGCGGCGGGCGCTCCCCGCGTGCGGGCTGGTCCCGAACGGCGTGGACCTCCGGCGGTGGGCGTTCTCGCCCCGCGGGACGCCCGGGCTGGCGGTGTGGGCCGGCCGGCTGGTGCCGGAGAAGGGCCCGCACCTCGCGATCGACGCAGCGCGGGCGGCCGGGCTCCGGCTCCGGCTCGTCGGGCCGGCCTACGACCCGGACTACTACGCGGCCGAGATCGCTCCGCGCCTGGGCCCGGACGTCGAGGCGGTCGGGCACGTGAGCCACGCGGCGCTGGCGCGGCATTTTGGCGAGGCGTCGGTCGCCCTCTCGACGGCGCAGTGGGAGGAGCCGTTCGGGCTCACGCTCGTCGAAGCGCTGGCGTGCGGGACGCCCGTCGCGGCCGTCCGGCGCGGGGCGGCGTCGGAGCTCCTCACGGCCGAGACGGGCCGGCTGGCGGCGCCCGGCGACACGGCGG
>CAZDFV010000111.1:0-9692 GCA_964504495.1 uncultured Rhodothermales bacterium | reverse complement strand
GAGGAGGACGGCGCCCGGCTGGCGGAGCGCGGCGGCGAGGTCGGCCGGGGTCACGGCGGTCGGGGGGGCCGTCTCAACCGCGCGGGTCCGCCGCGGTTCGCCCGGGCCCCGCCTAGCCGGTCGGCCCGCCGAGCTGGGTGTCCGAGTCGAGCGGGTCGGGGGCGTCGCCGGTGAGGTTGGCGAGGGCGGGCCCGAGAGCCGCGCGGAAGTCCTGGGCCCGCATCCGCTCGAGGACGTCGCCGCGCCCGGCGCAGTAGCCGAGGAGGGCGTGCGGGCGCTGCATGTGCTGGAGCCCCTCGCGGACCACCCACATGTGCCACGGCCGGCAGTCCCCGTCGAACGGGCCGATCAGCCGGGCGTAGAGCCGGTTCGCCGCCCGCTCCACGTCGTCCTCGCCCGACAGCTCGCCCATCTCGAGGAGCCGCTGGAGCCCGCCCCAGACGTACCCGGCCAGGAAGTCGTGCTGGCCGTCGGTCAGCTCCAGCCTGGTCTCGGGGCCGGAGTAGCCGAGGTCGGCGAGCGGCGTTCGGATGCACGCCTCGACGTGGACGACGGCCTCGCGGATCATCGCTTCGACGTAGGCGGCGGACTTGGGGCGGCGGGACATGGGGGCGTAGAGTGGCGTGCCTCGACGGGTGCAAACGGTCCTGCCCACCGCCCCCCTCCGCCTTCGGCGGCCCGAGACGTCGCCCCTCCGTTCCGTCTCGGCCCGTTGATTCAGCGGGGGGCGTCACCGACCGCCCCCCGCTCAGACTGAGACGGGCGCTCGGCGAGCGGGGGGCCGGCGGCCTACATGTTCCGGCGGTACTGGCCGCCGACCTCGAACAGGGCGCCCGTGACCTGCCCGAGCGACGCGTGGCGGACCGTCTCCATGAGGGCCTCGAACACGTTCCCGCCGTCGCGGGCCACGCGCTGAAGCGCCGCCAGCGCCCCGCGCACGTCGGCCTCGTGGCGGCGGTGGAACCGCGCCAGCCCGTCGAGCTGGCGCTGTTTTTCCTCTTCCGTCCCGCGCATGAGCTCCACCTCGGGCGGGGCCGCGTCGCCCTCCGCGAGGAACGTGTTGACGCCGATGACGGGGAGCTCGCCTGAGTGCTTCCGGTGCTCGTAGAGCATCGACTCCTCCTGGATCTTGCCGCGCTGGTACATCGACTCCATCGCGCCGAGGACGCCGCCGCGGTCCGAGATCCGCTCGAACTCGCGGAGCACGGCCTCCTCCACCAGGTCCGTCAGCTCGTCGATGACGTAGGCGCCCTGGATCGGGTTCTCGTTCTGGGCCAGGCCCAGCTCGCGGTTGATGATGAGCTGGATCGCCATCGCCCGGCGGACGCTCTCCTCGGTCGGCGTCGTGATGGCCTCGTCGTAGGCGTTCGTGTGGAGCGAGTTGGCGTTGTCGTTGATCGCGAGCAGGGCCTGGAGCGTCGTGCGGATGTCGTTGAACTGGATCTCCTGCGCGTGGAGGCTCCGGCCCGACGTCTGGACGTGGTACTTCAGCTTCTGCGCCCGCTCGCTCGCCCCGTACCGCTCGCGCATCGCCACGCTCCAGATCCGGCGCGCGACCCGGCCGATCACGGCGTACTCGGCGTCCATCCCGTTCGAGAAGAAGAACGAGAGGTTCGGGGCAAAGTCGTCGACGTCCATCCCGCGCGCGAGGTACGCCTCGACGTAGGTGAACCCGTTGGCGAGCGTGAAGGCGAGCTGCGTGATGGGGTTGGCCCCGGCCTCGGCGATGTGGTAGCCCGAGATCGAGACGGAGTAGAAGTTGCGGACGCCGTCCTCGATAAACCGCTCCTGCACGTCGGCCATGCACCGGAGCGAGAACTCGGTCGAGAATATGCACGTGTTCTGGGCCTGGTCCTCCTTGAGGATGTCGGCCTGGACCGTCCCGCGCACGCTCTGGAGCGCCCGCCGGCGGATCTCGCGGTACTCGTCGTCCGACAGGAGGCCCCACCCGACCAACTCGGCCCCGGACGTCCCCAGCAGGCCGAGGCCGCTCCCGTCGTGGCCCTCGGGGAGAGGTACGGGGTACGGGGTACCCGGTACGTCCCCTACCGCACCCCGCACCTCGTACCCCGTACCCTCCGCCTCGAAGGGGACGTAGCGCGGGCGGTCCTCGCCCAGCTCCTCCGCGATCCGGGCCTCGGCGGCCTCCCAGCGCCCCTCGTCCTTCAGGAACCGCTCGACCTGCTGGTCGACGGCCGTGTTGAAGAACATGGCGAGGATCGCCGGGGCCGGCCCGTTGATCGTCATCGAGACCGACGTCTTCGGGCTGCACAGGTCGAAGCCCGAGTAGAGCTTCTTCATGTCGTCGAGCGTGGCGACGCTCACGCCGCTCGTGCCGACCTTGCCGTAGATGTCCGGGCGTTTGTCCGGGTCGCGGCCGTAGAGCGTGACGCTGTCGAAGGCCGTCGAGAGCCGCTTGGCCGGCATCCCGAGGCTGACGAGGTGGAACCGCTTGTTCGTCCGCTCGGGCGTGCCCTCGCCGGCGAACATCCGGGTCGGGTCCTCGCCCTCACGCTTGAGGGGGAACACGCCGGCCGTGAAGGGGAAGCGGCCGGGGAGGTTTTCGAGGAGCGCGTACCGGAGCCGCTCGCCGGGGTCCTCGGTGCGGGGGAGCGCCACGCGCGGGAGCCGGGTGCCGCTCAGCGTCTCGCGCACGAGCGGCTGGCGGACGTCCCGGCCGCGGACGGTGTAGACCAGCTCGTCGGCGCCGTACTGCTCGGCCACGGCCTCCCAGTTCTCCAGGATCGAGCGGGAGCGGGCGTCCAGCTTGCCCCACCAGTGGGCGGCCATCTCGTCGAGCCGGGCCGCCAGCGCGTCGCGGTCCCCAGGACCCCACCGCTCGACCTGCGCGCGGGCGCCGACGGCCTGGCCCCACTTCCGGGCCGTCTCGGCCTCGGCCTCGGCCCACGCACGGTAGCCCCGGCAGGCGTCGGCGATCTCGGCGAGGTACCGCTGCCGGGCCGGCGGGACGACCGCCAGCGCGCCGGGCTCGGGCTCGGCCAGCGCGTCGGCGTCGAACAGCGTCGAGCGGCGCTCGAACCCGTGCCCCCGGAGCCGCTCCAGGACAGCGAGATACAGCCGCGAGACGCCGGGGTCGTTGAACTGCGCCGCCATCGTCGGGAAGACCGGCATGGCGTCCGGGCTCTCGGAAAAGGCGCCGCGGTTGCGCTGGACCTGCTTCCGCACGTCGCGGAGGGCGTCCTGGGCCCCCCGCTTCTCGAACTTGTTGAGGGCCACGAGGTCGGCCACGTCGAGCATCCCGATCTTCTCTAGCTGGGTCGGCGCGCCGAAGTCGGACGTCATGACGTAGAGGCTGACGTCGACGAGGTCGGCCACCTCGGTGTCGCTCTGCCCGATCCCGGCCGTCTCGACGACGACGAGGTCGAACCCGGCCGCCTGGCACACGGCGACGGCCTCGCGGAGCGCCTGCGACGTGGCCCGGTGCGCCTGGCGCGTGGCGAACGAGCGCATGTAGACGCGCTCGCGGTGCTCGCCGTAGAGCGCGTTCATGCGGATCCGGTCGCCGAGGAGGGCCCCGCCCGTCCGCCGCCGCGTCGGGTCCACGCTGAGGACGGCCACCTGGACGTCCTCGAAGTCGTTGAGGAGCCGCCGGACGAGCTCGTCGGTGAGCGTCGACTTGCCGGCCCCGCCCGTCCCGGTGATGCCGAGGACGGGCGCGGCGCCCGGCCCGCTGGCGGAGGGCGCAGACGCGGGCGCCGGGGCCCCGTCGCCGCTCGGGGCCGCCGCGCGCTGCTCGACGGCCGTGAGCGCACGGGCCACCGTCTGCACCCTGGTCGCCGTCGCGACCTCGGCCTCGGTCCCGCTCCCCCAGCCGTCCCCGCTCACCGCCAGCGGGTCGAAATCGCACGCGCGGACCATCGACTCGATCATCCCCTCGAGCCCCATCCGCATCCCGTCCTCCGGCGAGAAGATCTTGGCGACCCCGTACGCCTCGAGCTCGGCGATCTCCTCCGGCACGATCACGCCGCCCCCGCCGCCGAACACTCGGACGTGGCCCGCGCCCCGCTCACGGAGGAGGTCCACCATGTAGGTGAAGTACTCCACGTGGCCGCCCTGGTACGACGAGACGGCGATCCCCTGCGCGTCCTCCTCGATGGCCGTCGTCACGACGTCCTCGACCGAGCGGTCGTGGCCGAGGTGGACGACCTCGACGCCCTGCGCTTGCAGGATCCGCCGCATGATGTTGATCGCGGCGTCGTGCCCGTCGAAGAGCGCGGCGGCGGTGACGAAGCGGACGGGGTGCTCGGGCGTGTACGGCATGGTCGGCTGGAAGGGCTTCCGCAAGCTAGCCGGTCGCCTCATGGACTGGGTGAACGCCGGGGGGAAAGGGGCGTTCGTCCGCGGGGGGCGGGACGGCCGAGCCGGCCGATACCTTGGCGGACAAACGTCCGGCGGCCCCCTCCCCCCCCTTCCCCATGCGCTCTGCCCTCCCCCTCCTGCTCGCCCTCCTCGTGGCCGGCTGCGCCGCGCCTCGGCCCGACGCCGACCTCCCCGAGGTCGAGACACGGGACGACCTGCTCGACGGCCTCCGGGCCCTCGGGAACTACGTCGTCCCACTCGACCCGGCCCTGTTCCAGCTCGACCCCGCCCCCGCCGCCGCCTACGAAGTGACGGACACGGACGGGCGAGCCTACCCCCTCGTTGCCTACGCCCCCGAGGACTACGACCTCCTCCGCCAGAACAGCGCGCGCGCGAACCTCCGCCCGGACGTCGGGCTCGTCGGGACGGCCCGGGACCGGTACCGGCCGGTGCTCGGGCAAGTCCGCGCGCAGCAGCCGGCGCTGTTCCGCAAGGGCGAGGTCGTGGTGGTCTTCCCCGTCGTCCAGGCGGACCTCTACTACGACCTCGAGCTCCTCCTTGGACGGCCGACGTACTGAGCCTCCGTCACCGCCCGCGCTGCTCCCGGCCCCGTCGCCAGCCCCCCGCCGTCTGTGCGCCCCGCCCCCGCGCTCCGCCTCGCTTGCCTCGCGCTCTGCGCCGCCGCCGCCGCCGCGTGTGGGCCCCGAGCCACCGCGCCGCCCGCCCCCGGCAGCATCCTTAGCGACCTCGAGGCCCGGGACGCTGTCGTCCGAACGCAGGGCGACTTCGTGGAGGCCCTCCGGCGGGAGGGCTACGTGCTCCGCGTCCAGCCGCTCTCGACGCCGGTGGCGTACCCGACCGTCGCGGTCACGGAGTACGGGGTCGAGGCCGGGCCAGACGGGCGGCGCACGGGCGCGTTTCTCCAGGTGTACACCTTCCCGTCCGCCGACGCGGCCGAGGAGGTCGGCCGCCGGGTCCGCGGGCGGACCCCGCCGCTCTCGGTGCGGACCGTGTTCCAGCACGGCCGGCTCGTCGTCCTGAGCTACACGCCGCGTCTGCGGCCGTCGGCCCTCCGGGACGACCTCGTCCGGCTCCTGCGCGAGGACGGCGCGTAGCGCCGGCCGGCGGGGCCGAACCGGGTGCGCCGCCGGGCCGTTGGCCTAGCCCTCTCCCCCCCCCGCCCCCCATGGCCCAGCAGTACGACGCCCCCCCCGAGATGCAGATCGACACCGACACGACGTATCGGGCGACGATCTCCACGAACCGCGGCGACATCGTCCTCGACCTCCACCCCGAGCACGCGCCGAAGACGGTCAACAACTTCGTCGTGCTCGCCCGCGACGGGTTCTACGACGGGCTCACGTTCCACCGCGTGATCCCGAACTTCATGGTCCAGGGCGGCGATCCGACCGGGACGGGCTCGGGCGGCCCGGGCTACCGGTTCGAGGACGAGACGCGCGGCAACCCGCTCAAGCACGAGCGCGGCGTGATCTCGATGGCGAACGCCGGCCCGAACACGAACGGGAGCCAGTTCTTCATCACGCACGACCCGCAGCCGCACCTCGACGGCCGGCACACCGTCTTCGGCAAGGTCGTCGAGGGCCAGGACGTCGTCGACGCCGTCCAACAGGGCGACACGATGGACTCGGTCTCGGTCGAGGAGGCGGGCTCGTAGGACCTGGAGCGCGGGCCGCTGGCGGAACGCCGTCGCCGGCGGCCCCGCGCCTAGACCGGGAGCACCAGCTCGAGCACGAGCGGGAGCACGTAGAACAGCCCCAGCAGGTAGGCGATCGCGTAGAGCCGGTTCTTGAACGCCAGCTCGCCCACGAACTCGGCCATCCGGATCGGGATCTCGCGGACGAACGGGATCGGGTAGACGAGCCCGATCCCGAACAGGTTGAAGAGCGTGTGGCACAGGGCCACGACCAGGCCGGCCTGCGCCGCCGGCTCGCCCCCGGCCACGGCCACGAGCGCCGCCAGCACGGCCGTCGCCGTGGTCCCCACGTTCGAGCCGAGCATGTACGGGAACGCCCGCCGGACCGTCAGCACGCCGGCCCCGATGAGCGGGATGACCAGGCTCGTCGTGATCGAGGACGACTGGACGAGGAACGTGAGGACCACGCCGAACCCCATCGCCACGAGCGGCTTCCCGAAGATGTACTTGTCGAGGGCCCCCTCGCTCCGCCGCAGGAAGAACCCCTTGAGGATGACGACGAGGTAGCGGAGCGCGACGAAGAGGAGGCCGAGCCCGACGAGCGCCACGAGCCACGCGACGTCGCCGAGGAGCCCGGACGCGAACCCGGCCACGAGCTCGAACGGGGTGTCGCCGGGCTCGGCCGTGTCGAGACCGGGGAGCGCGTCGGCGAGCGCGGTCGCCGGGCGCGAGATGAGCCCGAACGCCAGCTCGAGCGGGAGCAGGATGATCACGCTCAGCCAGTTGAAGAAGTCGTGGACTGTGGCCCCGGCCATCGCCCGCCGGAACTCGTCGGGCTGGGTCACGTGGCCCATCGAGACGATCGTGTTCGTCACGGTCGTCCCGATGTTGGCCCCCATGATGACCGGGATCGCGTTGGGGACCGTGAGCGTCCCCGTCGCCACGAGCGTGACGACCAGCGAGGTCGTCGTCGACGACGACTGGACGAGGCTCGTGACGAGGATCCCCGTGAGGAGCCCGAGGATCGGGTTCGACGTCACGCGGAGGAGGCCCTCGGCGAAGCCGGCCCCGAGCCCCTTGATCCCGTCGCCCATCATCTCGAGGGCGACGATGAACAGGAACAGCACGGCCGCCAGCCCGATCAGCCGGAGCCAGAGCGGCGTATCCCGAGGGGGCGTCGCTGGGGCGCCGTCGAGGTCGGCGTCGTCGATCGGGGGCAGGCCGGTCGAGGCGTCGAGGGCGGGGTCGTCGGCGTCCGGGGGGCGGGGCATAGAGGGGCGAGCGGGGGCTAGGCGCCCGTGTCCCAGGTCGGCGCGTTGCGGACCTGGTCGAACGGGAGGGCGACGGCCGAGATGATGTTCGAGAGGTGCGACGACGTCCGCCCGACCATCCGGGACGAGACGCCGAGCACGACGGCCGAGTTGACCGTGGCGTCGTCGGAGGAGGCCAGGTCGCGGAGGAAGCCGGCGATCTCGGCCTTGGTCGCATCGTGCTCCTCCATGACCGTCCGGGCCACCTCGGTGTCCCCGGAGGCGAACGCCTGGCGGACGCGGGGGAACGTGTCGCGGACCCGGTCGCGGACCGGGCGGAGCGCGTCGACGTGCGGCCCCATCCGGGGGGCGTCGGCCAGCTCCGACGCCTTCGCGATGCTCTTGGCGAGGTCCCCGCACCGCTCGGCGTCCTGGACGATCGCGACGAGGAGCAGGCTGAGCGAGAGCTCCGCGCGGGGGTCGGCCGAGATGTGCTCGAGGACGGCCCGGCGGATCCGCTGCTCGTTCTCGTTGATCTCGTCGTCGAGCGCGGCGAGGTCCACGCGGACCGGGATGTTGTCGAGGAGGCAGTCCGTGGCCGCCTCGAACATCGCCTGACTCGTGTCGAGCATGTCGCCGAGCCGGTCCAGGCTCTGCTGGATGAGCGGGGGTTTGGCGCCGGTGATGAACCGAAAGAACTGCATGGGCCCGGGGGGAGGGGGGCCAGACGGCCGCCGAGGAAGGTCCCCTCCGCTTGTTTCCGCAGTGTTACGAGGTGCCACGGGAGCCGAGGGGCCGCCCATCTCAGACGATCCTTCGTTCTATCGGTTCGGATTCCGTGAAGGCGGGTGGGGGCCGACCGGCCGGCGCCCCTGCCAGCCGGAGCGCACCGCGCCGCCCGGCTTGGGCGCCCGTGCCGTGCCTTGTGCCGCCGCGCGGGCCGGCGGCGCGTCAGAGCGCGCCGCGGAGCTTCTCGGCCGTGACGACCCGGCTGATGCCGAGGACGAAGGCGGCCTCACGGAGCGTGCAGTCGCGGCCCTCCCGCTCGGCGACGACGGCGCGGTAGGCCGTGAGCAGGATGCGCTCGAGCCGCTCGTTCACGTCGGCCTCGCTCCACCGGTACTGCTGGAAGTTCTGGCTCCACTCGAAGTAGCTCACGATGACGCCTCCGGCGTTGGCGAGGATGTCGGGGACGACGACGACGCCGCGCTCGGCCAGCCGGCGGTCGGCGGAGGGCGTGACGGGGAGGTTGGCCCCCTCGACGATCAGCCGGGCCTGGACGGACTCGACGTTCCCGTCGTGGACCGCGCTCTCGATCGCGGCCGGGACGAGGACGTCGCAGTCGAGGCCCATAAAGTCCTCGTGGCCGACGCGCTCGGCGCCGTCGTAGCCCTCGAGCGTGTGGTTGCCGCCGGCGCGGTCGACGTGGGCGACGAGCGCGTCGAGGTCGAGCCCGGCCGCGTCGTAGAGCCCGCCCGTGTGGTCGCTCACGCCGACGACGGTGCACCCGCGCTCGGCGAGGAGGAGCGCCGCGTTCATCCCGACGTTCCCGAACCCCTGGACGACCACACGGAGGTCGCGGGGCTCCTTGCCGAGGACGTCCTCGGCCGCCGCCAGCGCGACGAGCATGACGCCCCGGCCCGTCGCCTGCTCGCGGCCGGGGCTCCCGCCGAGCTCGAGCGGCTTGCCGGTCACGACGGCCGGGTTGTACCCGTGCTGGCGGCCGTACTGGTCGACGACCCAGGCCATCGTCTGGGCGTTCGTGCCCATGTCCGGCGCGGGGACGTCGCGGTTGGGCCCGAGGATGAGGTGGATGCGGGACACGTACCGCCGCGTCACGTGCTCCAGCTCGCGCGTGGTGAGGTTCCGGGGGTCCACGTTCACGCCGCCCTTCCCGCCCCCGAACGGGATGTCGACGAGGGCCGTCTTGTACGTCATCGTCTCGGCGAGGGCCCGGACCTCCTGCTCGTCGACGAGCGACGAGAACCGGATGCCGCCCTTGAACGGCCCGCGCGACCCGTTGTGCTGGACGCGGTAGCCGAGGAACGTCGTGAACGTCCCGTCGTCGCGGTAGAGCGGGACCTCGACCTTCATCTCGCGGAACGGGGTCCGCACCATCTTCCGCCACTCGTCGCTGAGGTCGAGGAGGTCGGCCGCCCGCTCGAAGTTTTCGGTGGCGATCTCGTAGGCGGAGACCTCCGGGGCGAGGGCGGGCGAGGGCGGGGCGGCGACGGACATGGGGCGGGGTGAGGGGCGGGTGGGCCGGAAGCGCTTTTCGCCTACGTCAGCGGCGCCGGCATGGGTCCCCCCGGGGCGGGCTCCGTAGCTTGGCCCGATGCCGTCCCGCCCGCTCGTCTCCGAACGGACCGTCCTCGCCGCCGCCGCCGCCGGGCGCGGCTCGCTGGCGGTCCCCGAGGGCGCCCTCGTCACCGCGCTGGCCCGCGACACGGCCCGCGACCGGGGCGTCG
>CAZDFV010000110.1:0-9774 GCA_964504495.1 uncultured Rhodothermales bacterium | reverse complement strand
CTGCGCCGCCGGCGGGCGAGAGCGGCGACGGCGTGGGCGACCCCGACCGGATCGTGCTGGCCTCGCGCGCCACGCCCCCCTCCGCCCCGCGCCCGGACGGCGACGCCCCCGACGCGACCTCCTAGCCCGCGCCCCGCATGGCCTCCCCCAAGAAAGCCGTCCTCGGCAAGGGCCTCAGCGCCCTCCTCCCCTCCCAGCCCGGACAAGCGGACGACCCCGAGAGCGGGACGCGGACCCGGCTCTACAACTTCGAGGAGCGCCGCCGGCTCGCCGGCCGCGTCGCCGACCTCGACGTCGAGGCCATCCGGCCGAACCCGTACCAGCCGCGGAAGGACTTTGACGAGGGCGCCCTCGACGAGCTGGCGGCGTCGGTCGCCCAGCTCGGGATCATCCAGCCGCTGACGGTCCGGGCGCTGGGGGACGGGCGGTACGAGCTGATCTCGGGCGAGCGCCGGCTCCGGGCCAGCCGCCGGGCCGGGCTCACGCGCGTCCCGTGCTACGTCCGCGAGGCGGACACCGAGGAGCTCCTCGAGATGGCGCTCGTCGAGAACGTCCAGCGTGAGGACCTCAACCCGGTCGAGGTGGCCCAGGGCTACCAGCGGCTGATGGAGGAGGTGGGCCTGACGCAGGAGGAGGTGGCCGAGAAGGTGGGGAAGAGCCGGCCCTCCGTTGCCAACACGCTCCGGCTCCTGAAGCTGCCGCCGCGCGTGCAGGCGTCGCTCCGCGAGGGGGCCCTGTCGTCGGGCCACGCCCGGGCGCTCGTCGGCGTCGAGGACGAGGGCGCGCTCCTGGCCCTCCACCGCGAGGTCGTCGACAGCGGCCTCTCGGTGCGCGAGGTCGAGCGCCGGGCGAAGGCGCTCCGCGAGGGGACGGACCCCGCGCCCCCGCCTGAGGCGCCCGCCACCCCGAGCGCGCCCGCCAGCGGCCTGCCGGAGCGGGACCGACTCCAGGTCGAGGCTCTTGAGGCCCGGCTCCGCGAGCACGTCGCCAGCCAGGTCCGCGTGCGGCACCGGCCCGACGGCGGGGGCACGATCGAGGTCGCCTATTACTCGGTGGACGACCTGGAGCGCGTGGCCGACCGGCTGCTCGGCGAGTAGCCCCCGTGCGCCCGCTCGCCCGGCTGGCGACGTTCGCCGGCGTGCTCGTGCTCGCCGCCAGCGGACCGGCGGTGCAGGCCCAGATCGCGCCGGACTCGGCGGTCGTCGCCGCGCCCGTCGTCGCCCCGCTCCAGCCGGACTCGGCCGGGCCCTCGCCGAGCGGGGCCGTCGTCCGGGCGATCGCCGTTCCGGGGTGGGGGCAGGTCTACACCGGGCAGTGGCTGAAGGCGCCGTTCGCCGTGGCCGGCGTGGCCGGGGCGGTGTCGTACCTCGTGTTCAACCAGCGCCGCTACGTCCTCTACCGCCGGGCGACGCTCCTCGCCGGGTGCCAGGACCTCCCCGGCGACCCGGAGACGGACCCCGGCCGGTTCGACCTGTGCCAGACGGCCGAGGCCGAGTACCAGGACGAGTGGGACGAGTTGAACAACCGCCCCTTCGGGACGCTCGCCCCGATCCGCGACCGGGCGCGGGGGAGCCGCGACATCGCCGTCGTCGTCGTCGGGCTGGCGTACGCGGTCCAGGCGCTCGACGCCTACATCGCTGCCGAGCTGGCCGACTTCGACGTGAGCGAGGACCTCGCCGTCGGGCTCGCGCCGACGTCCGAGGGGGGACTCGTCGCCCTCCGGGTCCGGCTCTAGCCCGTCCGGCCGGACGCTGGCGGACCGTGCCGCCAGCGGTGCAGCGCCGGGGGCGGGGGGTCCGTACGGAGGAGACAGCCCGCCGCTCTGCCGATGCTCCGTCTCCTACCCCTCGCCCTGCTCGCCGTCCTCGCCGGGTGCGACGCTGGGCGCGACGACGGGATCTGCCCGGCCGTCTACGTGACCCACTCCATCCGCGTCGTGGACGAGGCCGGGGTGGCCCTCCCCGACCTCGCGGCCCGGAGCGTCGTCGTAGAGACGGGCGAGGTGCTCCCAGACGACCCCGGTGCCGGAGACCGCCGGGCGAGCGGGACCTACGTCGTCGCCTCAGACCACCACGGGCGCTTCCTCGACCGCCACGGCACGGCCGTCCGGTTCGAAGCGGAGAACGCCGACTACGTCGCCACGGCCGTCTACGTGTTCGCACCCGGGGAGTGCAACCTGGAGAGGCGGAGCGGGCCGGACGAGGTCGTCGCCCGGAGGCGCTAACGCCGGGGCGGGCGCGGCCGATACCGGAGCCGGTCCTCCCCCGTCCCGATGCGCGTCCTGTTCCTCGTCCCCCTCGTCGCATTGGCGGTCCCGACGGCCGCAGCCCAGACCGCCGCGCCCGACCCGTCCGCCAGCCGGGCGTCGGCGTACGCCTTCGCCTCGACCGGCCTTCGCGTGGCGCTCCCGCCCGCCTGGGACGGCGAGACGACCGTGGACGAGGCGCGCCTGCCGAGCTACGCCCTCTACACGTTCACGAGCGCCGCGCCCGGCCGCGACGGGGCCGTCCTCCGCGTCGAGCGGGTCGTCGGGCTCGACGCCCTCGCGCGCGAGCGGTGGCGGACCGGGGCCGTCCACTACGGCTACCACGGGACGCGCCCGGTCGGGCCGGCCGCGGTCCCCGTCGCCGGTCTCGGCGTCGAGGTCGCAGGCGGGGGCCGGGGCGGGGCCGTCGCGTTCGTCCAGCGCGGGCCGACGTACTGGGCCCTCCACGTCTCGGCCCCGGCCGAGGTCTGGGCCGCCCGCCGGGCCGACCTGCTGGCGGCGCTCGCCGCCATCGACCTCCCGTAGCGGACAAGAGGAGGCGCGCCCGGGAGTCCCGAGCGCGCCTCACGCGTTCTGCCAGCGGGAGCCGGCTAGTTCGAGCAGATCGAGCGGAGCACCTTCCGGCGCCCTTCGAGCGTGTCGCGCCAGCGGCCCTCGGCCACCTCGTCGTCGCCGAGGTAGTACTCCCACTGCTCGACCGTGTCCTCGTTGAGGACGACCGGCGTCGTCATGTAGGCCGTCCGCTTGAGGAGGGGCTGGAGGCCCATTTGGTGGACGAACGTGATCTTGCAGTCGCCGTCCTCGACGCGGCGGACGGTGAGCCAGTTGTCGCCGCAGACGTGGCAGGTGAAGAAGCGGGCCTCGTGCTCCTCGGTCAGCGTGCCGAGGAGGTCGGCGGTGTCGGGCTCGTCGGGCTCGAGCTCCATCGGGAGCATCGAGAACGACCCGCACGCCTTGCACTGGAGTCGGTCCATGATGTCAGGTGTGGATGCCGGAGGATAACGCGCGTGCCGGGATCGCCGTGCCGGGCGGGGCCGTCTTCACCCCCGCTCCCCCGCCTGCGCACGTCCCCAACGTGGCCCGCCCGACCCCGGTTGCACCCTACCTCGCCGAGCTTCTCGCCGCCCCCGCCAGCCGGCCGGAGGCGCCCCTCGACGACCGGCTGACGGTCGCCTCCTACAACGTCCACCGGTGGGCGGGCGTCCGGGGCGGCCGGGCGTTCCGGCCCGAGCGGTCGTTCGAGGTCATCGACGAGCTCGGCGCCGACGTCCTCGCGCTCCAGGAGGTCCTGCGCCCGACCACGCGCGAGGACCCGCTCCGCGCGGTCGCCGAGCGGCTGGGCTACCACCTCGCCTTCGTCGTGACGCGGATGCACAAGCGGGGCGAGCTGGGGAACGCCGTCCTCTCGCGGTGGCCGCTCGACGGGGCCCTCGCCATCGACCTCTCGTTCGGGCGACTGGAGCGCCGGGCGGCCCTGGCCGTCCGCCTCCGCGGCGGGGACCGCCACGTGACGGTCGCGGCCACCCACCTCGCCCTCGTCGACCGGACGCGGGCCCGCCAGGTCCGGGCCCTCCTCGGGCACCCCCAGCTGGCGGCCGGCCCGGCCGTCCTCGTCGGCGACATGAACGCGTGGCGGCCGTCGCGGGCCTCGCGCGACCTCGACACGGCGTTTCGGACGCGCCACCACAACGACGCGTGGCCGGCGTCGTACCCCTCGGTCCGGCCCGTCCTCGCGCTCGACCGGCTCTACGCCCGAGGCGCCCGCGTCCTCTCGCTCCGGGCGCACGAGAGCGCGGCCGCCCGGCGGGGCTCCGACCACCTCCCCATCGTCGCCCACCTCGCGCTGGCGGACGGCGCGGAGCAGGAGGCCCCGCCCCTCGTCAAGGAAGAGACGGTCTAGACGCCCGCCAGCCGCCGGCTAGACGAGCCGCAGGAACCGCTCGGCGTGCTCGACGACCTCCCGCTGGCGGTCCTCGTGGAGCACGAGCGTCTCCTCCCGGAACGCGACCCGGAAGGCGCCCTCGAACGCGACCGGGTCGACGCGCTCGACCGTCATCCGGTCGCCCTCCAGGACGAGCGTGCCCTCGTCGTCGCGGAACGGGGCGCGGACGACGTAGACGGCGCCGGGGTCGAGGTCGGTGATGCGCATAGGGAGTGGGTTTCGCGTTCGGACGGATGCGTGATCGCTCGGCAGATGCGTGATACGTGATGCGTGATCCTCGCCTTCCTACGACGAGTCACGCATCACGTATCACGCGGCACCGGGATCGAGCGGCATCCGGCCGGAGCCGATCTCGGAGCCGAGGACCTCGTCGGGGATGCCCCACGCGTCGACGAGTTCGACGGCGACGGGGCGGAGGCGGCCGAGAAGGGCGTTCACCTGGCTGCGGACGGCCTTCGAGACGGGCCCGTCGAACAGGTTCTGCTCCAGGTACCAACCCCGGTGCGCCTCGACCCGTTCGAGCGCGTAGAGCGCGCACAACAGGCGGAGCACGTTCCGCAGCTTGTCGTCCTCCGTCCGCTCGACGGCGGCCTGGAAGGCGTCGAGGACGAGCCGCTCGGCGTGCGCCGAGGCGAGCGTGAGGAGGTGGTCCTGGACCTCGACGAACGCCTCGAACGAGTCCATGCCCCGGTCGATCCGACCCTTGAGGCGGGCGGCGGCCTGGACGAGGAGCGTCCGCTCGCGGCGCTCGAACAGGGCCGCGTGCCAGGCCGGGTCGAGAAGGCGGCCCTCGCTCGTGTCGCGCCGCTTGAGCACGTTCGGCTCGCCGAGCCGGACGTCGGCCTGCTCGCGGAGGTAGCGGAGGATCCCGAACACGTTGAGGTCCTCGAACTCCGAGCGGTAGCCGGCCAGGAGCCCCTTCGCCACCTGGAGCTGGAGGACCGTGTTGTCGCCCTCGAACGTGGTGAAGATGTCGGAGTCGGCCTTCCGGTGGGCGATCCGCGCGCTCCACCGGAACCCCTCGCCGCCGCACGCCTCGCGCGCCTCCTGGAGCGCGGCCGTGCCGTGCCACGACGACAGGGACTTGAGGGCCGCGGCCCGGCCCTCGACCTCGCGCGTGTCGGCCCCGTGCGCCAGCCGGGCGAAGTCCTCCGCCAGCTCCCGGAGCGCGAACGTCAGCCCGTACGACGTGGCGACGAGCGGGAGGAGCCGCCGCTGGTGGCTGAGGTAGTCGAGGATCACGACCTCCGGCCCGCCGGCCGGCCCGAACTGGCGCCGCCGCGCCCCGTAGCGGACGGCCACCGTGAGCCCGGCCTTCGCCGCGCTGTTGGCGCCCGACCCGACGGCGATCCGCCCGCCGACGAGCGTCCCGAGCATGGTGAAAAACCGCTTGCCGGCCGACGGGATCGGGCTCGTGTACGTCCCGTCCTCACCTACCTGGGCGTAGCGGCTGAGCAGGCTCTCGCGCGGGACGCGGACGTCGTCGAACCAGAGCCGGCCGTTGTCCACGCCGTTCAGGCCCATCTTGTGCCCGCTGTCGCCGATGCGGACGCCCGGCGCCGGCGCCCCGCTGGCGTCGCGGATGGGGACGACGAAGGCGTGCACGCCGTAGCCCTCGCCGTCGATGACGAGCTGGGCGAACGTCGTCGCCATCCGGCCGTGGGCGGCGGCGTTCCCGATCCACTCTTTGTGGTCGCGCTCGGTCGGCGTCTGGATGACCCACTCGTCCGTCTCGCGGTCGAGCGTCGCCGTCGTCTGGAGGTCGCGGACGTTCGACCCGTGGGCCCGCTCGCTCATGGCGAACGCCCCCGGCAGCTCGAGCGTGCCGATCTCGGGGAGCAGCTCGCGCTTCTGGGCCTCGCTCCCGAGCGCGTTCACGCTCCCGCCCCACAGCCCGAACTGGACCCCGAACTTGACGACGAGGCTGAGGTCGTGCGTCGCGATCGTCTCGAAGGCGGCGATAAAGGCGGCGATGTCGCCTTCTCCGCCAGCGTACTCGGGGTAGGCGAGGGCGCCGATCCCCTGATCCGCCAGCAGCTTCGTCCAGCCCAGGACGAGGTCGCGGTAGTCGGCGTTCGAGATCGAGGGGTCGGGGTAAGCGAAGGCCGGGTCGGAGAGGAGCCGCCGGACGCGCGCGCGGAGGTCGGCGTGGGGCCCGTCGAGGACGGCCTGAAGCGCCGCGACGTCGAACGCCGGCCGCTCGGCGGGCAGCTCCTCCACCTCGGCCCGTCCCTCCAAGAGGTCGCGCACGACCTCCGTCCCGACGACGCCGACGAGCGCCTCGATCTCGGACAGCGCCCGCCGGGTCTCGGGCGGGACGCCGGCCCCGTCGCCCGCGCCCGCGAGTGCGGCGAGCTCGCACCCGAGGTCGGCGAGCGAGGTGTCGTCGGCGCCCGGGAGGTGGCGGGCCGCCCGGCGGATCGCGCGGACCCACCCGAAGTAGGTCGTCGCGTCGGGCGGCGCGGCCGGGTCGAGCCACCCGACCACCTGCTGGCGGTCCTCGTCGGCCAGCCAGTCCTGGGCGGCCACGCGGTCGCGGACGGCCTCGATCTCGGACGGCGTGAGGAGGCCGTCGGCCCAGGCCACGTAGAGGAACGGGAGGACGGCGGCGACGCCGCGCGGGACGTCGAGGGCGGCGTCGGGCGGGGCGGGGGCGGGCGTGTCGGCCATGGCGTGCGGGGGCGGCGTCCGCGTCCTACCGCCGGGCCACGCCGAAGATGCCCGGCCGACCGGTTTCACCCCATCCTGAACGTGGGCCCGCTAGCGGCCGCCGCCAGCGGGGCGCGGACGCCCCCCTACGCCGGCGGGTGGCCGCGCCGGTACCACAGGAGCCCGGCGAGCCCGACGGCCCCGAGGTAGGCCAGGAGCGTAGCGGCCCACGAAACAATGAGGCCCGTCCGCCGCGTCGGGGGCGCGTAGCGCAGGGTCACGATGTGCTCGCCGGCCGGGACCGGGACGCCGCGGAGGAGGTAGTCGGTGCGGAGGATGGGGACCTCGTCGAGGCTCCCCTCCGTCGTGACCGTGGCCGTCCACCCGGCCGGGTAGTAGACCTCGCTGGCGACGAGGAGCCGCGGGCGGTCGGACCGGACGCGCCAGACGATCTCGTCAGGCGTGAACCGCTGGAGCTCGACGGACACGGCGCCCGAGTCCGGCGGGGCCCCGCTCAGGCCCTCGGCCGAGAGCCCGTCCGGGAGGTCGAGGACGAGGGCCGTCCGGGCGGGGTCGAAGGCCGGGTCGCGGAGCCGCTCGACGGTGGCCTCCTCACTCGGGAGCACCTCGACGCGGTCGACGAGGAAGGCGCGCGGGAGGGCCGTGGTGTCCTCGGAGACGACGAGGCCGGTCTGGGGGTCCTGGAACACGGCCGCGAGCCCGGGCGGGACGCCCGGGGCCACGACGTAGCGCGTGGCGAGGAGCCGGAGGGCGTTCCGGTTGAAGACGGTCGAGTCGTCGGGGAGGAGCCGGTCGAAGTAGTCCTGGATCAGCGCCAGCTTGGCCCCGTGGTAGCCCCCGACCGACTCGACGTAGTACGACGGGACGGCGTTCTGCGTCGGGTTCGGGGGGAGCACGCGGAACGCGCCGGGCCCGCCGGCCGCCTCGACCTGGGCCACGAGGTAGTCGTCGACGGCCGTCCGCGGGATGGCCGCCTCGATCGCCGCGCGCCGGCGGAGGGCCGGGTCGTCCTCGTTGAAGTAGCGGCGGCCGACGCCCCACAGGTCGGCCGTGACGAGGAGGGCGAGCCCGGCGACGACGGCCCACGACGGGAGCCGGTCCCACAGCCGGGCCGCGACGAGGGCCGCCGCGAGCGCGAGGAAGAGGAGGGCGCGCCCGGCGTCGGCCTCGAACAGCTCGGCCCGCTGGCCCCGCACGTCGGCGAGGTACTCTCCAGCCACCCGGCGGACCTCGGGGCTCCCCAGCGGGAGCCCGAACTGCTGGGCCGCCGCGAGCTCGACCTGGGCGGCCTCGTCCGGCCGCTCGAACGCGAGCGGGCCCCCGCCCGTCGCCCACAGCCCGCCGACGAGGAGGGCGAGGGCGGCCGCGGCGCCAAGCGCCTGCCGTCGCTTCCGGGCCTCAGCCTCGGGCGTCGCCTCGCGCCGCTGGAGGACGTACGCCCCCCACCCCGCCAGCAGGGCGAGGAGCAGGACGACGATCGAGAGCCACGTCTCCGGCACCCGGAACGCGTTGAAGAGCGGGAGCACCTCGAACGCCGTCCGGTTCACGAGCGGGAGGTTCTCGCCCAGCGCGAACGCCGTCATCACGACCACGCCCGCGCCGAACGCGGCGACCGACCGCCGGGCCACGCCGAGCACGCCGACGAGCGCGAGGAGCAGGACGACCGGGCCGACGTAGTGCGGCCCGGCCGTGAACGGCTTGGCGCCCCAGTACGTCTGCCCGCCGCCGCCGTACGCGTCGGGGATCACGAGCGTGAGGAGCTCGCCGAACCCCTGGCTCCAGGACATCGCGTACTCCCAGGCGAGCCCGCCGCCCGGGCCGGCCGCCCGCGTCGTGAACGCCTTGTACTCCCACTGGAGGAGGTACGGGTCGGCCACGACGGCGAGGGCGAGGAGCGACCCGGCGCCGAGGAGCCCCGTCGAGAGCGCGAACGCCCGGCCCCGCCCCTCGCGCACCGACGCCACGCCCTCGGCCACCCACCACACGAGGGCCGCCACGACGACGTAGTACGTGATCTGGACGTGGCCGGCCCGGAGGTTGATCGACGCCGCGATCGCGAAGAGGACCGTCAGGAGCGCGTTCTTGAGCAGGCCGTCCTCCGGCCCCCGGCGGACGAGCGCGGCGAACGCGAGGAGCAGCCACGGGGCGTAGGCGAGGGCGATGAACTTCGTGTTGTGCCCGGCCACGAGGATGACCGGGAGGTACGTCGAGAGCCCGTACCCTACGGCCGCCACGACGCCCGCCAGCCGCGACCGCGTGAGGTAGAGGACGAGGAGGTACGTCCCGACGAGGAGGGCGAAGAAATGTGCGGCCGGCCACAGCCCCAGGCCCCGGAGCCACGAGAGGACCGTGTCCACGCCGGGCGTCGAGGCCCCGCTCTGGATGAGCGTGCCGGGCATCCCCCCGAACATGTTGGGCGCCCAGAGCGCCTGGTCGCCGGTGGCCTCCTCGTACTCGATCATGGCCTGGGCCGAGGCCCGCCACTGGACCGTGTCGCCACCGGTGAGCGTCCGCCCCCCGAACGTCGTCGGGGCGAAAAAGCCGACGGCCACGACGAGGAGGAACCCGAGGCAGGCGGCGTCCTGGCCCCACGTCGGGAGCCGCTCCCACGCCGACGCCTCGCGCGTGACCGGCCCGGCCCGGCGGACCCGGCTCCGGTCGCGCCACACCGTGTTCCCTTCGAGCGGGGCCGGGCGGTTCTTGGACGGCCGGCTCTTGAACGACTTCGCCATACGTGGAGCGGGGTGAGCGGGTCGCCGCGCGCCGGCCGGGCGCGGGCGGAGTCCGCCGGCAGGACGGGCGCGGGGGCAAGCGGGGGGCCGCGCAGCAGGGGCCGTCCCCTACACGCACCGGCCGCGGCGAAAGTACGGACCGCAGCGGACGGACCGCAGCGGGC
>CAZDFV010000109.1:0-9787 GCA_964504495.1 uncultured Rhodothermales bacterium | reverse complement strand
GGCCGCGAGACGGAGCGCGGGGAGCCCCGCCGGCCCGCCGACCGCGCCGAGCCCGAGCGGATCCCCCGAGCGCCTGAGCCGAACGCGCTCCCCGAGGCCGGCGAGCCCGTCACGGTCCCGGAGGGGCCGGCCCCGCGCCGGACGAACCCGAACAACCGGGGCGGCCAGACGGCCGAGGAGATGATCCGCGAGGCCCGCCAGCGCGACGGCGACGGGTGACGTGTGAAGGGTAAAGGGTGAAGGGAGGGGCCGGGGGGAACGCCGCGCCCGGCTGGCGGCTTGATGCGGGGCGCGACGCCGAGCCGTCCCCCTCACCCCAGCCCTCTCCCCAGGGAGGGGTGCCCGGGAGCGCCGCCAGCGGCCGGCCGGTCTACCGCGGACGCTCCGCGGAAAGTGACGACGTGCCCCGCCCAGCGCAAGGCCACCGGCGAGCGGGGCCCGCCCGACGGTCGCCCTTTCTCCCGTTCCCACTCCCCCCGTCCCCTCCCTTCCATGCGCGTCCTCCTGTTCACTGGCAAGGGCGGCGTCGGCAAGACGACGTGCGCGGCGGCCACGGCGCTCGCCTGCGCCCAGCGCGGGAAGCGCACGCTCGTCCTCTCGACCGACCCGGCCCACTCGCTCGCCGACGCCGTCGACCGGCCGCTCGGGCCCGAGCCCCGCGAGATCGCGCCCCGCCTCGACGCGATGGAGGTGGACATGTACTACTCCATGCGGAAGTACTGGGGGAACATGCGCGAACTGGTTCGGGCCGTCCTCCGGTTCCAGGGCGCCGACGCGATCGCGGCCGAGGAGCTGGCGGCGCTCCCGGGCATGGGCGAGGGGTCGGCGCTCTTGTGGCTCGACCAGTTCGTGCGGTCCGGCGACTACGACGTGATCGTCCTCGACGCCGCGCCGACGGGCGAGACGCTCACGCTCCTCACGCTCCCCCAGGTCACGCAGTGGTGGCTGCAAAAGGCCTTCCCCCTGCAAAAAACGGCGATCAAAACGGTCGGCTTCGCCGTCCGCAAGACGACGGGCGTGCCCCTCGACCGGGGCTACGAGGAGCTCGACGCCCTCTTCGGCAAGCTGGGCGACGTGCAGGCCGTCCTCCAGGACCCCCAGGTCACGAGCGCGCGCTTGGTGATGAACCCCGAGCGGATGGTGATCCAGGAGGCCAAGCGGGCCTACACCTACCTCCAGCTCTACGGCTACGGCGTCGACGCGGCCGTCGTCAACCGCGTGGTCCCCGACGACGAGGGCGGCGTCATGGAGAAGTACGTCGAGGCCCAGGCCGGCTACCTCGACGAGATCCGCGAGACGTTCGCCCCGCTCCCGGTCCTCACCGTCCCGCACCTCGGCCGCGAGGTGTTCGGGCTCGAACTGCTGGAGCAGATCGGGGCCGGCCTCTACGCCGACCGCGACCCGGCCGCCGTCTACCACGCCGAACCGGCCTACAAGGTGGAGAACGCGGGCGACACCTACACCGTGGCCCTGAAGGTCCCGTACGCCGACGACGCCGAGGTCGAGGCCGAGCAGTTCGGGGACGACCTCGTGGTCCAGATCCGCAACCAGCGGCGGAACGTGACGCTCCCGGCGTTCCTGGCGTACTACCGGCTGGCGGGCGCCGCCGTCGAGGACGGCTGGCTCCGGGCCCGGTTCGAGCCCCAGCCGTAGCGCAGCCTTGTCGACGTCCGCCGCCAGCGGGGCGGCACCGGCGGGGGGAGTCCCCCTCCTGGACAGGAGGGGCCAGGGGTGGCCGACCGGCGAGCACGACGCTACTTGGCTGGCGGGGGGCCTCCGCCGGCGGGACAGACGATGCCGGAGACGAACCGACGTGGTCGCATCGGTCTACCCCACCAACTCCCCCGGGACAGGGGAGGGCTCCCGCGCGGCCCCTCCGACCACGCGCGCCGCCAGCCGGGCGGCGCTCCCCGGACGGCTGCACCCTCAACCCCTGCGCCGCCCGCCCGTAGGTTCCGGCCCCGCCACGCCCAGACCGATGCGCCTGCTCCCGCTCCTCGCCCTCCTCCTCGCCGCCCCCGCCCTTGCCCAGTCGCCCGCCGGGGACTGGTCCGGCGACATCGAGGTCGGGGCGCCCGAACCGCTCACGCTCATCCTCCGCGTCGCGCCCGAGGACGACGGCTACACGGCCACGCTCGACGTCCCCCAGCAGGGGGCGACGGGGCTCCCGGCCTCCAGCGTCCGCGCGCCGGGCGACTCGCTCGTCGTCGGGCTCGACGGGTTCGGGATCGAGTTCCGCCTCGCCGTCGCGGAGGACTCGCTCTACGGCGAGTTCGAGCAGGGGATGAACACGCTCCCCATCGTGATGACGCCGACCGACCCGCTCCGCCGGCCGCAGACGCCCGAGGGGCCGTTCCCGTACGCGACCGAGGAGGTCGCCGTCGAGGTCGGGCCCGGCGTCACGCTCGCCGGCACGTTCGCCCGGCCCGAGGGCGAGGGCCCGTTCCCGGTCGTCGTGCTCCTCTCGGGGAGCGGGCCGCAGGACCGCGACGCCACGCTCGCCGGCGGCCACCGCCCGTTCGCCGTCATCGCCGACGCGCTCGCCCGGGCCGGCGTCGCCACGCTCCGGGCCGACGACCGGGGCACCGGCGCCTCGACCGGCGACTTCTCCGAGGCCACGCTCGACACGCACGCCGAAGACGCTCGGGCGCTCGTCGCACTCGCCCGGGTCCGCCCCGATGTGGACCGGGTGGGCGTCCTCGGCGCGAGCGAGGGCGGGCTCACGGCGCTCCGCCTGGCGGGCGGGGCGGGCGGGGTCGACTCCGTCGTCACGCTCGCCGGCCCGGCCGTCCCGTTCGAGGAGATCTTCCCGGTCCAGCTCGAGCGGGCCGTCCGGCTGGCCGGGATCGACTCGTCGGCCGCGGCGACCTACGGCCGGGCCGTCGCCGCCACGATCGCGCCGCTCGTCGCGGCCCCCGACGCCCCGGCCGACTCGCTCCGCCCCGTCCTCGACCGGACGTTCAACGAGGGGCTCCGCGAGATCCCCACGGGCGACCGGATGCAGATGGGGCTGGGCGGCCCGGCGTACCGCCAGGTCAAGGACGCCTTTATCGGCTCGCTCCTCTCGCCCGGGCTCCGCTCGCTCCTCGCCTACGACCCGGCCCCCGACCTCGCCGCGCTCGACGCCCCGCTCCTCGCGCTCTACGGCGGCCTGGACTACCAGGTCCCGGCCGACCTCAACGCCGACGCCGTCCGCGCCCTCGACGGGGAGGACGTGACGGTCGTCGTGGTCGAGGACGCGAACCACCTGTTCCAGACGGCCGAGACCGGGGGGCCCGGCGAGTACGGCCAGATCGAGGAGACGATCGCGCCCGAGACCCTCGCCCTCGTCGTCTCGTGGATCGCCGAGACGGCCGGGGCCGAGGCCGGGGCCGAGTAGCCGACCCGCTGGCGACGGCCGCCAGTGGGAACGGCGGCGTGCCCGGCAGCGCCGGTGTTTAGCCCGCTCGCGGGCAGGCCGATAGGGACGGGGCTCCGACTCCCCCGGCCATGACGCCCCCTCCCGACTTCGCCCAACTCGGCTTTTGCGACCCGACGCCCCGGTTCGTCCGCGTCCTCTCGTCGGAGGACGGGGCCGGCCGGCTCCGCGTCGACGGCGTCGGCGCGGTCCCGGGGCTCCCCGTCTGCCGCGTCCAGATCGCCGGGGACGGCGAGCGGTTCGACCGGTTCGGACCGAGCCGGCGGGCGCTCCGGGGCTACGTCCGCGCCGCGCTCCACGAGGAGATCGTCGCCGAGCTCCCCTGGAACTGATAGGACGTACGCGGTTGCCCTTCCCTCCCCCCTTGTGGAGGTGTCGGCGGCCCTGCGGATGGTGTCCGGCCGGCCGCTGGCGGTGAGCGCTGGCGAGAGCCGCTAGAGCAGAGTGCAGGTTGGTGCCATCCTGAGCGGACGCGGAGGGTCTCAACGCGGTGTCGCAGCCGTAGGCGCCGGCGCTGACAGCGTGGGAGGGCGGCGTCGAGGTCCCTCGCTGCGCTCAGGATGACACGGCGGGGGGTGGCGACATGGGGCGGACGCGCTCCGCCAGCCGGTCTACGGACCGCCGGGCACCGTGCCCCCGGACCCGTCGCCGGAGCCCCCCAGCATGGCCTGGAGGTCGACGCCCCCGTTCGGGTCGAAGTCGAGCGTGCGGATGGGGAACGGGATCGTCACGCCGTTCGCGTCGAACGCCGCCTTGATGGCCTTGATGGCCTCCGACTGCGCCGCGAGAAAGTCGGTCTGGGCCTGGAACGCGACCCAGAACCGGACGACGAAGTTGATCGACGAGTCCCCGAACTCGGTGTAGTAGAGCTGGACGGGCTTCCCGTCCATCCGGGCGCCGAGCCCCTCGACGGCCGCGACGGCCACGCGCTCGGCCTGTTCGAGGTCGTCCCCGTAGCCGACCCCACAGGCCACGTCCACGCGGCGCTCGCGCGTCGTCGAGTAGTTGACGATGGCCTCGCCGTAGACCCTCGAGTTGGGGAGGATGACCCGCTGGCCCTGGAACGTCTGGAGGACCGTCTCGCGGAGCGAGATCTCGCGGACCGGCCCCATGTACCCGTTCGTCTCGACGATGTCGCCGACTACGAACGGCGTGCGGACGGCCATGAGCACGCCCGAGATGAAGTTCGAGGCGATGTCCTGGAACGCGAACCCGAGCGCGAGCCCGACGATCCCGGCCCCGGCCAGCAGCGTCGTCACGACCCCGCTCAGGTTGAGGACCCCGAGCGCGATGAACACCCCGGCCGCGAGGACGAGGACGTAGGCGACCGTCGCCAAGAGGTCCACGACGTTCCGGGCCTGGGGCGCCCGGCTCGTCACGTGCCCGAGGACCTTCTGGACGCCGCGCCGGACGAGCCGGGCCACGAACACCGCCGCCAGGACGATGAGGACGGCGACGACGAGGTTCGGGAGGAGGAGGACGAGCGTGTCGAGCCACCCCTCGACCTTCTCGGCGAGCCCGGCCGCCGCGTCGGTCAGGTCGAGCGGCTGGACGGCCGTCTCCTCGGCGGCGGGCGCTTCGGCCGCCGGCGCGGCCACGGCCGCGGTCACGGTGTCAGAGAGGACGACGGTGACGGAGTCTTGCATCGGCGGGCCGGGAGGGGGACGGGGAAGCTACCCCGCCGCCCCGGACGTGGCCCGCCGGCGGCCCGCTAGGCCGCCGCCCGCGCCGCCGCCCGGTCGAGGGCCTGGACGAACGCGGCCGGCGGCTGGGCGCCCGACAGCGCGAACCGACGGCCGGCGTCAGCCGACCGCCCGTCGAACAGGTACAGCGGGACGCCCGAGATCCCGGACCGGGCCGCGACCTCCTGGCTCTGCCGGACCTCGGCCTCGAAGCGGTCGTCGCCCAGGAGCGCGCGGGCGTCGGCGCCGGGGACGCCGGCGTGTTCGGCGATCGCGACGAGGTCCTCGGCGTCGTTGAGGTCGCGGCCGTCGTGGAAGTACCCCTCGAACAGCGCGTCGGCGGCCTCCCACTCGCGCCCGTACGTCCGGGCGAGGAGGACGAGCCGGTGGGCGTCGGTCGTGTTCGGGGCGCCCGCCAGCCGACCGAACCGGAACGTGAGCCCGGCCGCGGCGCCGGCCTGCGTGACGTGGTCGAAGGCGGCCGTCATGGCCCCGGCCCCGCCGAACTTCCGCTCGAAGAAGGCGTCGCGCGGGGCCCCCTCGCGGGGGAGCCCGGGCTGGAGTTGGAACGGCCGCCACCGCCGCTCGACGGCGAGGCCCGGGCGCTGGTCGAGGGCGGCCTGGAGGTTCGCCTCCCCGATGTAGCACCACGGGCAGGCGATGTCGGCGAACACGTCGATCGTCATCGGTCCGGGGTCGGTGTCGGGCGTGGATGCCCGCCGGGCGTTCGCCGTTCCGCTGGCGGACGCCGCCCGCCCGCCCGGGTCCTACGCCTGCTCCACCTCGGCGGCCTCGATCTCCCGGGCCCCCTCCGTCTCGACCGCCTCGACGCTCCGGCGGGTGCGACGGCCCAGAAGAACCTGGCGGCGGGCCGGCGGGAGCGCCCGCGTCGGGGGCGCCGCGTAGCGCCGGGCGAACTCGCGGTCGGTCATGAGCACGTACCGCACGAAGTCCACCACGCCGACGGCGACGGGGAGGAACGTCCAGCAGAACAGGAGCATCGCCAGGCCCGTCTTCCACTGGCCGAGGTAGAACCGGTGGGCGCCGACGCCGCCCAGCCCGAGGGCGAGGAACGTCGCGGCCGGCTTGCTCTTCTTCCGCCGCGCGATCGCGCCCCGGGCCGGCGCCTCCGGCTGGCGGACGCCGCAGTGCGGGCAGAGCTCGGCCCGGGCGTCGACCTCCTCGCCGCAGGCGTAGCAGAACTGGGTGACGACGACGGCCGCCGGCGGGGGGCGGGGCGGGGGCTCGGACCGCGCCTCCCGCTTGACCTTGGGCGCCCGGGACCGGCGGCGCCCGGCGCGCCGACGCCACGAGCGGCGCTGGGTGGGGTCGGGCCCGAACGCCTGCTCCTCGAGCTCCTCCGAAGAGAGGGCGTCGAGGCCGTCGTTCTGCTCGAAGTCGGTCGTGGACACGGGCGGGGCGGGGGGGGGCGCGGGCGGGACGCGGCGTACGCGACCCGTCCTATCGGAGAACGCCGCCTCAGGTTGCGGCCGGGGCGGCCGGGCCCTCCACGCGGTGTTCGTGGAGCCCGCCCCACTCGGCGGGGTAAGACCGGCGACTCCTGCGCCCTCCGTTAACCCGAGTCCTCCGTTCCCCTTATGTCCACGCTCGCCACCACGCACGAGGCCACGGCCGAGGCCGCCCCCCGCGCCGCCGACTGGCGCCGCGCCCATCCGTTCGCCGACTTCCTCCCGACGGCCGAGAAGAACCCCGACCTCTGGCGCCTGACGTACGAGCGCGCTCGCGTCCCGGCCGACCTCGTGGCCCGCGCCGAGGCCGTCCCGGGCGAGTGGCGGCTCCTCGTCCTCAGCGAGGACTGGTGCGGCGACGCGGCCAACACGGTCCCCGTCCTGGCCGCCTTCGCCGAGGCCACACGGAACGTCGAGCTCCGGCTCCTCGCCCGCGACGAGAACCCCGCGCTCATGGACGAGCACCTCACGAACGGGCGGAGCCGGTCGATCCCCGTCGTCATCGTCCTCGACGGCGAGGGCCACGAGCACGGCTGGTGGGGCCCGCGCCCGGCCGACCTCCAGGCGTGGGTGCTCGGCGAGGGGCAGGGCCTCGACAGCGCGGACCGCTACCGCGAGGTCCGCAAGTGGTACGCCCGGGACAGGGGGCGGACGACGCTGGAGGAGGTCGTCCGCCTCGTCGAGCGCTCCGCCGGCGCCGGCCGCCTCGGCGGGGCGGTGTAGCACGGGCGCCCGGCCCACGGGCGGAGCCCTCCGCCAGCCGTCCGGGCTCCCATCACCCGGCGCCGCTCACCCCGTCGACTGCATCGCGGCGGCGATGGCGTTGACGGAGGCGAGGAGCGCCTGGCCCAGCCCCTCGTCCTCCGAGCCGGACCGCCCCCGGCGCATGAGGTCGACCTGGACCAGGTTCAGGACGTCGGTGGCCGGGTTCCGGTAGCGGACCGTCGCGGCGATCGCCGGGCTCCGTTCGAGGAGGGCGTCCCGGCGCGTCACGCGGAGGAGGGCGGCCTCGGCCCGGGCGAACTCGGTCTCGACGTGCTCGAACGGCTCGCCGCTCGCGCCGGCGGCCTCGGCGAGCGCGCTGTACCGGCGGCCGACGGCGAGGCGGGCCCGGGCCATCTCGCGCATGGCGTTCCCCGTGACCGCCTGGAAAAAGGGCCACCCCGGGCCCCCGTCGGCCCCCTGGAGCCGCTGCAGCAGGTCGAGGTCGTCGCCGGTGATGGCCTCGGCGAGGGCCGTGCCCGCGCCGTACCAGCCGGGCGCCGTGTAGCGCGGCTGGGTCCACGAGAAGACCCACGGGATGGCGCGGAGGCCCTCGAAGTCGAGCTCGTCGGCGCCCTTCCGCGAGACCGGGCGGGAGGCGATGGAGAGCCCGGCGATGTGGGCGATGGGCGTGGCGGCGGCGTACCACGGCCAGAACGCCGGCGCGTCGACGAGGCCGCGGTAGGCCCGCATCGAGCGGTCGGCGAGCCGCTCCATGAGGGCGTAGGCGTCGTCGCCGGGCGCGGCGCCGTCGGGCTGGCGGTCGGCCTCGGCGAGGGCCGTGAGCTGGGCGTGGACGATCTGCTCGAGGTGGCGCCGGGCGATCCCCGGGAGCGCGTACCGGAACGAGATGACCTCGCCCTGCTCGGTAAACCGGATCCGGCCGCTCTGGGCCTCCGGCGGCATCGCGCGGATGGCCTGGCCCGCCCGCCCGCCCCCGCGCCCGACCGTCCCCCCGCGCCCGTGGAAAAAGCGGAGGGCCACGCCGCGCTCGCGGCACGCCCTCGCGATGGCCCCCTGCGCCTTGTGGAGCGACCAGTTGGCCTGCCAGTAGCCGCCGTCCTTGTTCGAGTCGGAGTACCCGAGCATGACCTCCTGGAGCCCGCCCCGGGCCCTGAGGTGCGCGGCGTAGACGGGGTTCTCGAAGAGCGCCGCCAAGAGCGCCGGCCCGGCCTCCAGGTCGGCGACGGTCTCCAGCAGGGGGGCGGCGTCGACGGGGCTCTCGACCCGGCCGTTCTCGTAGCGCCACAGGCCGACCTCCTTCGCAAGGAGCAGGACCTCCAGCACGTCGCTGACGGCGTCCGTCATGGACACGATAACCGAGCCGATGGCCGCCGGCTCCTCCTCGACCGCCGCCTTCGCCACGCGGAGCGGGCCGAGCACGCGGTCGGTCTCCTCCCCGACCTCGCCGCCGAGGCGGATAAAGGGCCGGGGGTTCTGGAGCTCGCGCGTCAGGAGCGCCGTCTTGGCCGCCTCGTCGAGCGCCGCGTAGTCCGGCTCGACGCCCGCGCGCCGGAGGAGGTCGGCGACGGCCGCCTCGTGGACGGCGCTGTGCTGGCGGAGGTCGAGCGCGGCGAGGTGGAACCCGAACGTGGCCGCCCGGACGCGGGCGTCGGCGAGCGGCCCGGCGTCGGCGAGCGGCGCGAGCCCGGCGGCCCGGAGGCCCTCGGCGATCAGGTCGAGGTCGGCGCAGAAGTCGGCGGCGGTGTAGGCCGGGGGCGGGCCCGCGTGGGCCCCGCGGACCTGGCCCGAGTCGCCGTCGGGGAGCGCGTCGAGGAGCCGGTCGAGCTTGCCGGCCATCTGCATCAGCTTGAGGCGGACCGGCTCGTGGGCGTTCTGGCGCCACCGCCGCGCGGGGAGCGGGACGGCCTCGCGGTCGGCCTCGACCGAGGCCCAGAGCGCGTCGGGGAACGCGACCTGCCGGTCGCTCACCGAGAGGTCGAGGCGGAGCTGCTCCAGGCCGCGCCGGTGGAGGCGGAGGGCGTCCTCGCGGTGGGCCCGGAGCGTCCAGGCCGTGACCTCGGCCGTCACGTTCGGGTTGCCGTCGCGGTCGCCCCCGATCCACGACCGGTAGCGGAGGAGGGGCGGGAAGGTCTCGCGGTGGGCGCCGTAGGTCTGCGCGAAGGCCCGCCGGAGGTCGGCGTGGACGCGGGGGACGACGTCCCAGATCGTCGTGGCGACGAAGTAGAGCCCGTTGCGGACCTCGTCGCGGACGGTCACCTTGCCCGGCCGGAGCTCGTCGGTGGCGAGGAGGAGCCGGAGCCGCCGGAGCGCCTCGGCCTCGGCGGCCGCGGCCTCGACCGGCGTCGCGTCGGGGTCGGCGAGGCGGACGAGCGCGGCGGCGGCCTCCCGCTGGTGGATCAGGACCGTCCGGCGGCGGGCCTCGGTCGGGTGCGCCGTCAGCGTCGGCTGGATGTCGAGCCGGGCCACCAACCGGCGGGCGCCGTCGGCGTCGA
>CAZDFV010000108.1:0-9863 GCA_964504495.1 uncultured Rhodothermales bacterium | reverse complement strand
GGCTTCGCGGGCGTCCTCGCGGCGGTCGGCCCGGCGGTCGGCGGCCCGGCGCTCGGCGCGGCGGTCGGCCTCGTACCGTCGGACGTCGTACCACCCGCGCCGGTCGTCCCAGCGGCGGTGGCGGTAGTAGTCGTTGTAGCGGTCGGCGCCGTAGCGGTTGTAGTAGGCGTACGGCTCGCGGTAGCGCCGGTCGAGGATCCGCTCGACCTCGCGGTCGACGCGGGACCACCAGCGCACGGCGTGGCCGCGGCGGCGCGGGAACGGGTAGACGCGACCGTGGTCGCGGACGCGCGTCCGCTCGAGGAGCTCGAACGTCCGGTAGACCAGGAGGTCGCGGACCTCGCGCTCCTGGCGGTTCGAGATCCGGAGGTACCGGTCGATCCGGTCGACGTAGCGCCGCGCGTCGCGCTCGACACGGCGGCCGTACGCCGAGCGCCGGTAGTCGTCGTAGCGGTAGTCGTCGTACCCGTAGTCGTAGTCGTCGTAGCGGCCGTCGGGGTAGCGGTCGTAGCCGCCGTAGCGGTCGCCGTAGCCGAGGCCGGCGCACCCGCTGAGCGCGACCAGGGCCGCGAGGGCGGCGAGCGAGAGGAGCGAGCGGTTCATCGCGTGGGGGGGCTGGCGGTCGGGGTCGCGGTCGCGCCGGGTGCTGCGCAGGGGTGGAGCCGCGACCGCGGGGGCGGAAGTCACGGACCGGACGTGCAACGGCCGTTCCGCCCCCCCAGAGTGCCCGGGAGGGCGTGCCCGTCCGCAAAGCGTCCTCGATCCTGAACACCCGCCCCCCGCGCTGACGCAGCGGCCCCCGCCGTACCCGTGCCCCGCTGGCGGCCTCGTAGGACGGCCTCGTACGGCGGTTAGCGACCGGTCCGCGCGGCGGCTTCGCCCAGCCCCTCCGTCCCGATCTCGACGAACAGGCCGGTCGCCTCGCACGCCGTCTCCCCGCCCGCAAGGCGGAGCGCGGCGCGGACCGGTACCTTCTTCCCCACCGCCTCGCCGATGGCCCCCTCGACCGTCACGACCTCGCCGAGCGGGACGAGCGCGCGGAAGTCGACCTCGATGCGGGCGGCCACGACGATCCGGCCGGTCGCGAGCGCCGCCATCCCCATGGCCTCGTCTAGGAGCGCCGCCAGCGCGCCGCCGTGGGCGTGGCCGGGCGGCCCCTCGGCCCCGGGCCCGAACCACGCCCGCGCCCACGTCCGCCCCTCGGGGCCGGCGTAGTAGCGGACGCGGAGGCGGTCGTCGTCCTCGGACGAGACGAACGAGCGCGTCCCGAGCGAGTCCCAGAACGGGGTGAGCGGCGTCCAGCCCGGGTCGCTGGCGGAGAGGTCGGGCGACATGGAGGAGTGGGGGGTGTGGGCGTATGGGGGACTGTCAGGGGCTCACCCCCCCACACTCCCAGACCCCCAAACTCCCCACTCTACAGCTCGATCTCCTGCCCCTGCTCGGGGATGACCACGCGGACGCCGGGGTGGAAAAACTCGACGTTGTCCTTCATCCACCGCTTCGCCTCCGTCTCGCCGTGGACGAGGACGACGGTCTGCGGCCTCACCCGGTCGACGATCTCGATCAGGTCGCGGCGGTGGGCGTGGCCCGAGAACCGGAACCGCTCGACGCGGGCGTGGACGGGGACGGGCCCCTCGGCCTCGTCGAACGTCATCGGCTCGCCGGCCGCGGCGGCCCGCTGGAGCACGTCGCCGGGCGAGCCCTCCTTGGAGTAGCCGACGAAGAAGATCCCGTGCCGCTCGTCGGACACGATCCGGTGGGCGAGGTCGAACGACGGCGTCCGCTCGAAGAGCATCCCCGACGAGACGACGAAGATGCCGGGCTTGGAGAGGGCCTCGTTCTTCCGCGTCTGCGTCCGCGGCAGCCGCTGCTGTTCGACGCCGTAGACCTCGAAGTCGGGGTCGAGCCGCGGGGTCGACTCGCGCGTCTTGTCGTAGACCTCGGCGATCCCCCGCATCGACCCGGCCGTGTAGACGGGCGTGTCGTCGGGGACGATCCCGCGCCGCTTGAACCGGGCGACCATCGCCAGCACGTCCTGGCTCCGCCCGAGTGCGAAGACGGGGATCAGGGCCACGCCGCCCCGGCCCAGAACGTCGGCCAGCGCCTTGCCGAGCCGCTTCTCCTCCGCCTTCCGCGACGTCTGCTCCGCGTCGGGGTCCGCGCCCAGCGTCGACTCGAGGAGGAGGACGTCGACCGGGCCGCTGGGGAAGTCGGCCTCGGGGAGGATCGTCTGGGGCCGGACGCTCGTGTCGGAGGTGTAGTAGAGGCGCCGGCGCGTCCCGCCCTCGTACCCCTCCACCAGGAGCCCGACGGCCCCGAGCACGTGGCCGGCGTGGAAGAACGTGCCGGCGAGCGGGCCCTCGGCCTTCAGGCCGGCCAGGCTGAACGGGCTGTCGAGCAGGTGCGTCTCGTAGACGTAGCTCAGCGCCTCGGCCGTCTCGACGTCGAAGACCGGCTCCGCGGACGTCGACCCCTCGCGGACGCGCCGCTTCTGGAGCCGGGCCGACGACGGGAGGAGCATCTCGGCCAGCATGGCCGTCGGCCGCGACATGTGGACCCGGGCGTGCGGGACCTCGCGCGTGAGGACGGGGAGCGCCCCGAGGTGGTCGTGGTGGGCGTGCGTGACGACGACGTGGTCGACGGGCCGCTCCTTCAAGAGCTCGAACGGCGGGAGCGCGGCGTAGCCGTCCTGGTCCGGGTCCATCCCGGCGTCGAGGACGAGACCGGTCCCGCCGAACGTGACGTGGTGGCAACTCGCGGCGATGTCGGTGGTCTCGCCGAGGGAGAGGTAGCGCATTCAGATCGGATCGTGCAGACGGGGAGGGTACCTCCACCCGCACGCGGCGATTCTGCGCTTTCGATTAGTTCAGGGGCGTCCGGCCTCAGGCGTCGCACGGAGGCCCCGCGGGGGCCGTCCACCAAAACGCCCGGCTGGCGGGGGCGCCAGCCGGGCGGTGCGTCGGAGGGCGGGGCCGCTACGCCTGCGCGCCCGGCTGGCGGAGCACGTTGAGCGGGATGAGCTCGAGGTGGATCCCGTTGTCGCCGGGGTAGCTGTCGGTGTGGGGCACCTCGTTCTTCCAGATCTCGTCGGGGATGCCGTCGGGGAAGGCGTTGCAGAGCTGGTCCTGCTCAGCCTGGCGGTCGAGGTGGGTGCAGGCGGTGCACTGGGACTGAACGGGGATCATGGCGGGGGGGGTGTTGTGGAGTTGTAGGCGTGGAACGGGCGGCTCGGCCCGACGGGTCCGCAGCGGGGCAACATTGGAATCGGTCTAAATCAAGCCCCGGCGTGGGCCGTCGGGAACGGCCCGTGCCGCCGGGCGCCGACGAGGGCGGCCCCAACGAATGCCGCCGCCGCGACCGCCAGCGCGGCGAGGAGCGCGGTGCTGGGGTGCGCGGCCCCGATCGCGGCGTAGGCCCAGAGAAAGACGAGGGCCACCGCCACGTCGCCCGTCCGCAGGAGCAGCCACGCGCCGACGGCCGCCACCAGCCCGACCACGGCGACGGGCCAGAGCGCGCCGTCCGCGTCCCACCCGAGCGACTGGAGCGCGATCGTCACGTTCAGCGCCGTCGCGACCGCCACCCAGGCGAGGAACAGGGACGCCGGCACGCCGAGCGCCCACCGCTCGGCCCCGCGCAGCGCCAGCCGGTCGAGCCGGACGTACAGCCACACGAGCGACGCCAGGATCCCGACGATCCCGACGGCCGCCAGGACCACACGCCCCGTCAGCCACGGGACCTGCCACAGCCCGTTCAGCACGTTCGCCGCGACGAACGGGGCCGCCAGCCGGTCGTAGCGCGCGCCCCGCGCCGACGGCCGCGCCTGCCACGCCGCGAACACGAGGACGCCGAGGAAGATCACCGACCAGATCCCGAACGCCCACCCCGCCGGCGTCACGCCCGTCGGGTGGGCGTCCGAGACGGCGCCCGTCTGCGTGTCGAACAGGACGCCCGCCCCAGCGAGCGCGTTGAGGCCGACGTTGACGAGCGCCGCCGCGACGACGGCGACCTGGCGCGTGAGGCCGGACATGGCGGGGGCAGGAGGGTTCGCCGAGAACGCGCGCCCGGCGCGCCGGCTCCGCCTCGGCGTCGGTCCCGCGGCCGACGACGCGTGGGGGGTTGAGCGACGCCGTTCCACGGCCGATACCCGGTCCGTGTCGCCCGCCCACCTCGCCCGTCTCCGCAGCCTCCACCAGTGGCTCACGCTGGAGGGCTGGGTGGGCGTGGGCGGCGTCGCCGGGTTCTGGCTGCCGGCCGGCCTGCTGGCGGGCGTGCTCGGCGTGGCGGCCGCCGCGTTCACGCCCGTCCTCGTCCGCGACCTGTGGCAACTGGGGCGGCGCGGCTGGCTGACGGCGTTCGTCGTCTGGGTCGGCGGCGCGGCGTTCGCGGGGCTCGCGGTGCCGATCGGGATCGTCGCCTTCGGACTCGTCCTCGTCGCGTTCTACAGCTACACCTGGGTGCTCAAGCTGGCCGTCGGCGAGTGGCTCCGCGAGGCCGAGGAGGCTGCGGCGTGGGAGCGCGAGTCGGCCCGGTGGCGGGCGGAGGCGGCGGCCGAGGCGGCGGCGCTCGCAGCCTAGCACCACGACAACCCCGCCCCCGTCATCCTGGGGAGCGGAGCGACGAAGGATCTCAACACGGTGACTCAGCCGTAGGCGCCGGTACCTATGATCTGAGAGACCCCGTCGAGATCCTTCGCTGACGCTGGCTGCGCCGGCCTCCGGCGGCCTCCGGTTCAGGATGCTGAGATCGCAGCCCTAGCCGGCGTCGATCCCCCCGTCGATCACGAGCGTCTGGCCGGTCACGTAGGCCGCGGCGTCGGAGCAGAGGTAGGCGATCGCCGCGGCGACCTCGTCGGGCCGACCCAGCCGCCGCGCCGGGATCCGCTTGACGAGCTGCTCGGCCGTCTGGTTCATCTTCTCGACCCCCTCCTCCACCATCGGCGTGTCGGTAAAGCCCGGGCAGACGGCGTTGACGCGGACGCCCGACCGCGCGGCCTCGAGGGCGACCGTCCGCGTGAGCCCGACGACGGCGTGCTTCGAGGCGGCGTACGCCGCGTGCATGGGGAAGGCGTTCAAGCCCGCGACGCTCGCCACGTTGACGATGCTCCCCCGCCCCTCTTTGACCATGTGCGGGAGCGCGTGGCGGACCCCGTAGAACACGCCGTGCACGTTGACCTCGAACACGCGCCGCCAGTCGCCCGGCGGCTGGGCGTGGACGGGCATGACCGGCCCCTCGATGCCCGCGTTGTTGACGAGCACGTCGAGCCGCCCGAACGCCTCGGTGGCGGTGTGGACGGCCGCCGCCACGGCGTCCTCGTCGGCCACGTCGCAGGCGACGAACCGGGCCGTCGCCCCGGCCTCTTCGAGCAGGCGGACGGTCTCGAGCCCGCCCGTCTCGTCCACGTCGGCCACGACGACGGCGTGGGCGGCACGGCCCGGGCCGGCCTCGGCGAGGGCGAGGGCCGTCGCGCGGCCGATCCCGCTGGCGGCGCCGGTGACGAGGGCGGTGGGGAGTTGGGGCATGGTGGGGAGGGATGGGGGATGGAGAGATTGAGGGATGAGGAGAAAGTCGAGTCGACGGGCACCCTCCGCCTATCCCTCCATGCCCGATCCCTCCCCACCATGCCCCTTTTAGAACGGCGCGTCGTGCGTGACGGCCACGGCGACCCGCCAGTCGGGCGCAGCGCCGTTCGCGGCGGGGACGAGCGTGTAGGTCGTCGAGTAGGTCCAGGCGAGGCGGCTCCCCTTCCGGCCGAGCCGCCAGTCGACCCGGGCGACGGTGTGGCCGGGCGTGGCCTCGAGCACGACGACGTCGGCCGGCCGCGCCGTCTGGACGTCCCACGCCCGGTGGAGGTCGAGGAGCGACCGGACGCTCGCCTCCACGCCCCCGCCCGTCTCGTGCGCGACCGTCGTCCCGTCGCGGACGAGGAGGCACGGCACGGCGTAGCAGGCGGCGATGGCCCCGGCGTCGTGCGCCTCGAACGCCCGGCCGTACCGCTCGAAAAACGGCCGGAGGTCGGCCGAGACGCTGGCCTGCGGTTCCTCCGCCATCACCCGACCTCGGCGACGACCTCGACCTCGACGAGCGCCCCCAGCGGGAGCCCCGCCACGGCGACGGTCGACCGGGCCGGCCGGTGCCCGCCGAACGCCTCGGCGTAGACGGCGTTCACGGCGCCGAAGTCGTCCATCGACGCGAGAAAGACCGTGGCCTTGACGACGGCGCCCAGCCCGACCCCGGCCGCGTCCAGCACGGCGCGGACGTTCTGGAACGCCTGGCGGGTCTGGTCCGCCACGTCGCCCTCGACGAGCGCGCCGCTCTGGGCGTCGAGGCCGACCTGGCCGGAGCAGAACAGGAGCCCGCCCGACCGGACGGCATGGCTGTAGGGGCCGACGGCGGCCGGGGCGCCGGGGGCGGAGAGGACGTCCATGCGGGGGCGGTGAGGGTCGGCCGGAGGATAGCGCCGCGCCCGCTGGCGGCGCGCGCCGCCAGAGCCATCGCACCCTCTCCCCTTGTCATCCTGAGCGGCTGTTCGGATGTGGACCCCTCCCTTGAGGGAGGTGCCCGCGGAGCGGGCGGAGGGTGTCCCGCAGGGGCGCGCCCGGTGCGAACACGGGCCGCTCCGTGGGGAGCCCCCTCGAGGGGGCGGGGTCGGTCCCAGACCAGAACCCGAACGGCCTCTGAGCAGAGCGAGGGGTCTCGACGCCGTCGTCCCGAACCATAGGCGCCGGCACCCACGGGCTGGCGGGTCCGCGTTGAGATCCCCCGCCTTCGCGGGGGCAGGCTCCTCGCTGACGCTGGCTGCGCCGACCTGTCGGTTCAGGATGACGCGTCCCGGGGGCTCAGTCGGAGGTTGCGGTAGCCTTGCGCCCACCGCCAGCGGGGCGCGGACTAAAAGAGCTCCGAGATCCGGTTGCGATCAATCGCCCGCGCGGCCGTGTCGCCACACGCGCGGACGGCGTGGATGAGGGCCTCGAACCGGGGGTCCGTCGTGAGCCCGAGCGTCCACCGCTTGTAGATCTGCTGGGCGATGACGGCCAGCTTGACGAGCCCGTAGACGTAGTAGAACACGGCGTGCTCGACGTGCCGGCCCGTCCGCGCTTGGTAGGCCGCCACGAGGTCGGCGCGCGTCGGGTTGCCGGGCCACCACGTCGGGCTGAGGGCCATCCGCTGGAGGACCGGGCTCTCGTCCGCCTCGACCCAATACCCGAGCGTCGAGCCGAGGTCCATGAGCGGGTCGCCGACCGTCGCCAGCTCCCAGTCGAGGACGGCCCGGACGCGCCCGAGGTCGCCGGGGTCGAGCACGAGGTTGTCGTACTTGTAGTCGTTGTGGACGAGCGCCGCGCCGCTCTCGCCCGGCTGGTGGCTCTGCATCCAGGCGAGCGCCGCCTCGACCTCGGGGATGGTATCGGTCGCGGCGTCCGCGTAGCGGCGGGCCCACCCCTCTACCTGGCGGCCGACGTAGCCGTCCGGGTTCCCCATCTCCCCCAGCCCGGCGGCCTCGACGTCGACGGCGTGGAGCGCGGCGAACGTCTCGACAAAGGCGTCGGCCACGCGGCGCATGGCGTCGGCGTCGGGCGGATCGGCCGTCGACCCGCGCAGGATGACGCCGGGGACGTGCTCCATGACGTAGAACGGGGCGCCGAGGACGCCGCCGGTCTCCTCGTACCCCAGCGGCTCCGGCACTGGGACGCGCCCGTAGAGCGCCGAGAGGAGCCGGAACTCGCGGCCCATGTCGTGCCCACCCTTGACCTGCGCGCCCTTCGGCGGCCGGCGGAGGACGACCTCGCGGTGGCCGAGGTCGAGGCAGTACGTCAGGTTCGAGAACCCGCTCGGGTACTGGTGGACCTCGGGCCGGTCCTCGACCCCCAGCTCCTCGCGCAGCCAGCCGGCGAGGGCGTCGAGGTCGAGGTCTTCGCCGGGGCGGACGTCGCGGGGGCGGTCGAGGTCGGGCATCAGCGGAAAAACGGGGTGTCGGCGGCGACTGGCGGAGGCGCCCGCCCCCCGCCTGCGCGGGGGCAGGCAGCGGGGCGCGTCAGAGCGGGTGGCGGGCGAGCCAGTCGAGGACGAGCCGGGCCGTCTCCTCCGGGGCCTCCTCCGGCGGCGTGTGCCCGACGTCCTCCAGCTCGACGAACTCGGCGTCGGGGAGGCGCGCGGCGTCGGCGCGGCCCTGCTCCGGGGGGTGCGGCTGGTCGTGCTCGCCGGTCACGACGAGCGTCGGCGCCTCGATCCGGCCGAGGCGGCCGGAGATGTCGTCCCGGTCGAAGATGCCGCGGCCGGCGCGGAAGATGCCGGTCCGGCTGTTCGATCGGATCCGGCGCGTCTGCTCCTCCACGTCCCGCTGGCGGTCCGGGTCGTCGAGGTAGGCCGGGCCGTAAAGGATGGGGAGCACGCGGCCCAGGACGGCCCCGTAGCCGAGCACGCGGAGCGCCCAGAGAAGAACCGTGTACTGGCGGAGCGCCGCGCCGCCCTCGGCCGCCGACGACGTCCCGATCTGGACGAGGCTGGCGACCCGGCCCGGCGCCCTCAGCGCGAGCCGGTACCCGACGTACCCGCCCATCGAGTGGCCGACGTAGTGGAGGCGGTCGATGCCAAGCCCGTCGAGCAGGCCGAGGGCGTCGGCCGCGAGGTCCCACGGGTCGTAGCCGGCGGCCGTCGTGCCACTCGCCCCCTGCCCCCGCCAGTCGGGCCGGATCACGCGGTAGCCGGCCTCGACGAGCGGCCCGACGACGTGCTCCCACAGGCCCGACGTCATGAGGTACCCGTGCCCCAGGACGACGGGCGCCCCGTCGCCGCCGGAGTCGGAGTAGAACAAGCGGGTGCCGTGGACGGAGGCGAAGGGCATGGCGGCGCGAGTGGGGACCGTAGGCTAGGCACCCGTGCGCCGCCGCGCCACCCTCCGCTGGCGGCCGCCGCCGGCGGGGCTAGGCCGCTGGCGCCAGCCACGCCAGCAGGCGCGCCGTCACCTCGGGCCGCCGGATCAGGTCGAAGTGCGTCATCCCGGCCGCCACCCACTGCCGGTCCGGCGGGACGGCGAGGGTGCGGGCGGGGTCGCGGTGCCGCCCGAGGGCGCTGTCGAGCGGGACGAGCCCGTCGCCGACGGTCTGGTCGCGGAGCCCGCCCCGCCCGTCGCCCGTGGTCGCCGCGACGAGGTAGCACGCGACGCCCTCGGGGAGCGGGACGTGCCGGCGGGCGTCCGCCCCGCGGGCGAACCGGTCGCGCGCACGCCAGTCGTCGTCGTGGACACTCCCGAACCGGAGGTCGGTCACGCCGGCGCTCCGAATCTGGCCGATCCGTGCGAACGGGGCCCCGTAGCGCGTCGCGCCGAGCACGGCGTCGACCGCGTTCCCCAGCCGTTCGAGCGGGGCCCCGTGGTGCGGCGTCCCCAACGCGACGAGGGCGACGTCGCGCGTGAGCCACCCGTGTCCCGCCTCGGAGGCCACTCCGAGCGCGCTCCGCGCGACGAGCCCGCCCATGCTGTGCCCCACGATCACGACGCGGCGGGCGGGGCGCGGCCACGCCGCGAAAAGGGCGTCGAGCGCGTCGGCGAGGTCGCGCCCGTTCTCGGAGACGTGCCGGCCGCTGTTGTAGCGGACCGAGAGGCACGTGGCGCCGAGCCCATCCGCCAGCGCGGCGCCCGGGTCGTGCCCCCCGCCCCCCCACTGCCCCTCGTACATGCAGACCCCGTGGACGTAGACGAGGAGCACGTCCGACGGCGCCCCGACCGCACGGCCGACGGCGCCGAGGTCCAGACGCCGCCCGGCGTGGTGGACCTGCAGCGGCGTTGCGAGCGGGTTGCCCTGCGCGGCGAGCGCGTCGCCGAGGACGCCGTTCAGCGCGGCGACGACGGCCTCGCGCGCTGGCGGGCC
>CAZDFV010000107.1:0-9904 GCA_964504495.1 uncultured Rhodothermales bacterium | reverse complement strand
CCGGGCCGCCGCGCGACACCGTCCACGCGGCCCGCCAGTCGCTGGAGGGGCGAGGCCCGTGGCCCCGCGTCGAGGCGTCCGTCCCGCCGCTCTCGCCCGGCCTCTACCGGATCGGGCTCCGGCTGCTGGCGCCCGACGCCGGCGAGGCCCTCGCCGAGGCCGAGCGGGTCGTCGTGGTCCGCCGCTGGGACTACCCCCGCCTAACACGCCTAGGCGACCTCGTGGAGCCGCTCGTCTACCTCGCCGGCCCGGGCGAGGTCGCTCGGCTCCGCGCCGCGGCCCGCGGGCCCGGCGGGCGGGCGGCGTTCGACCGGTTCTGGGGGGAGGAGATCGACGACCGCCGCGTGGCCGCCGCCGCGCTCCAGGCGTACTACGGACGCGTCGAGGAGGCCAACCGCCTGTTCGCCACCCACAAGGACGGCTGGAAGACCGACCCCGGCATGGCCTACGTCCTGTTCGGCCCGCCGGCCTACGTGGACCGGACGCCGACCGGCGAGACGTGGTCGTACCGGGGGGGCGCGGCCCCCCCCGTCCTCGTCTTCGAGCAGACGGCCGGGCTCCCCGGCGACGGCTCCCCGACGTCGGCCCTCACGCTCGTCCGCGACCGCCAGTACCACGAGGCCTGGCTCCGCGCCCGCCGCGACTGGCGGACCGGGCGGACGCGGTAGCCCCACTGCCCGGCGGCGGGGCGGTCCGCGAGCGGGCCTACAGGTCCACCTTCTCGTTCTCGCCGAGCTCGTCGCTGTCCGGCTTGTTCCCCGTGAGGAGGGCCTTGGCGTAGCCGAGGGCGTAGACGACCGGGCTCGACGGCGAGTCCCAGTACTCGGCCCGGTCCACCTCGACCCGGATCAGCCGGAGGTGCGGGTCGTCGAGGCCGTCGGGGAACCACGTGCGGAGCGGCTCGGCCCAGAGCTCCTCGGCCTTCTGGCGGTCGTCGAGGACGCGGGCCGTGCCCGCCATCGTCACGTACTCCTGGTCGCCCGGCTGCGCGAAGGCCACGCCGACGTTCGGGTTCTCGCCGATCCGCTCGACCTTTTCCGAGTCGTCGCGGGTGAAGAACCAGAGGTCGCCGTCGAACTCGGCCTCCTGGGTCGCCATCGGGCGGCTCCACGGCTTCCCGTCGCGGTCGACTGTCGTGAACATGCAGATGCGGACGTCGGCGACGAGCTCCGCCAGCTTCTCGATCTGATCGTTCCGCTCGGTCTGGAGATGGGCGACGGTCTTCGGGTCGGACATCGGAGTGGGGGAGGGGGCGCGGTCTGAACGGCCGCGGGAGGGCGCGGTTCGTCGGCGCGTCCGATCTGTTGCCGTACCCTACGCCCCTCACCGCCTCGCTCCCCATGACCGCCTCCCCCAAGACCTGCTTTGTCGGCGCCCTCTACGGCTCGATCGCCGTGGCCCTTTCGCTGGCCCTCCTCGTCCTGATCGGCCAGATGCCGAAGGCCCCCTACGTGGAGAACTAGCAGGATCTCGTGGGCGGGGGCTGGGTCCTGGCCGCCGTGCTCGGCGGGCTGACGTTCGTCCTGATCGGGGCGCTGTGGGGCCTCCCGTTCGCCCTCGTCCCGCGCCCGACCGTCCTCAAGGGGATGCTCTACGGGTTCGTCCCGGCCCTCTTCGGGTGGACCGTCCTCCCGCTCGTCCTGGGCGGCGCGGTCTTCGGAGGGTTCGCCCTCATGGCCCTCCTCATCCCGTTCGTGATGAACGTCCTGATCTGGGGGAGCATCCTGGGCTGGTACGCCCAGCGGCACGTGTCGACGGGCGCGGCCGCTTACTCGGCCTAGCCGTCCCCGCTGGCGGTGCGGTCCGCCAGCGGGCCGGTGGCAGGGCGGCGCCGACGCTAGGCGTTGATGGCCTGGCCGTAGGCGGCGCGCGCGGCCTCCATGACGGCCTCCGAGAGCGTCGGGTGCGGGTGCATCGCTTCCATGACCTCGTGGGCCGTCGTCTCGAGCGCCCGCGCGGTCACGATCTCGGCGATCATCTCGGTCGCGTCGTGGCCGATGATGTGGGCCCCGAGGATCTCGCCGTACTTGGCGTCGACGACCATCTTCACGAACCCGGTCTGGTCGCCGATCGCGGCGGCCTTGCCCGAGGCCGCGAACGGGAACGTCCCGACCTTGACCTCGAACCCGGCCTCCTCCGCCTTGGCCTCGGTGTAGCCGACCGACGCGATCTGGGGGAGGCAGTACGTGCACCCGGGCACGTTGAGGTAGTCGACCGGGTGCGGCTTCTCGTCCAGCTTGCCCATCGCGTGGGCGATCGCCTCGACGCAGACGATCCCCTCGTGCGAGGCGACGTGCGCGAGCCACGGGCCGCCGACGACGTCGCCAATCGCGTAGACGTTCTCGACGTTCGTGCGGTAGTACGCGTCCACCTTGATCGCGCCGCGCTCGTGCTCGACGCCGATCTCGTCCAGCCCGAACCCCTCGACGTTGCCGACCACGCCGACGGCCGAGAGCACCTGGTCGGCCTGGACGGTCTCCTCGCCCTTCGGCGTCTTCATGGTCACGGTGCACGTAGCGCCGGACGTGTCCACGTTCGTGACCTCGGTGGCCGTCTTGACCGTCACGCCCATCTTCTTGTAGGCCCGCTCGAGCTCCTTCGACACGTCGGCGTCCTCGACCGGGACGAGCCGGTCCTGGAGCTCTACGAGCGTGACGTCGGTGCCCATGTGGTGGTAGACGTAGGCGAACTCGACGCCGATTGCCCCGGCCCCGACGATGACCAGGCTGTCCGGCCGCTCGGTCTGGAGCATGGCGTGCCGGTAGTCGAGGATCTTCTCGCCGTCGACCGGGAGCGTGGGGATCTCGCGGGCCCGGGCGCCCGTCGCGATGAGGATGTGCGCGGCGCTGATCTCGACGTCCTCGCCGACCGTCTCGCCGTCCATCGTCTCCGACGGCTCGACGCGGACACGGCCGTCGCCGAGGAGCGTGGCCTTGCCGGGGTAGACGTCCACCTTGTTCTTCTTCATGAGGAACTGGACGCCCTTGTTCATCTTGTCGGCCACACCGCGCGAGCGCTTGATGACGGCGGCGAAGTCGGGGGTGGGGCCGCCGTCGCCGTTCGTGAACCCGTAGTCCTCGATGTGGGCGAGCTGCGACGCGATCTCGGCCGACTTGAGGAGCGCCTTCGTCGGGATGCACCCGATGTTGAGGCACACGCCGCCCAGCTTGTTCTTCTCGACGATAGCCACGTTGAGCCCGAGCTGGTGGGCGCGGATGGCCGCCTCGTAGCCGCCGGGGCCGGAACCGATGACGAGGAGGTCGTAGGGGGCGTCTGCCATGAGTCGGGGGGTGAGGGGTCTGGGCCGAGGATACTCCGCCCGCCCCGGCGGGGACCCCGGGGGGCGTTGAAGAGGCGGTGAGTCGGCGGGCCGCTCCGGCTGGCGGCGCGCGCCGCCAGCGGGCCGGTCTAGCCGCGCGGCGTCCAGTCGTCCACAATCGCGACGACGACGACGTTGGCGGGCGTGGCCGGCTCGCCCTCGGCCCGGTCGGCGTCGAAGAGGTCGGCCACGACGGCGCCCTCCTTGGCGACGAGGACCACGTCGCCCTCGCCGGCGTCGAGGCCGGGGTCGAGGGCGACGTCCTCCGGCCGGTCGAGCGGCGCGCCGTCGAGCCCGACGGGGCGGACGCGGAGGAGCCGGCGGGCGTGGAGCCGGCCGTCCTTCCGGGTGGCGACGACGGCGCCGGCGATGCGGCCGAGGTACACGAGTTGGCGTCGAGGGATGGGGGCAAGCGCGCGCTGTAGTTTACGCCGGTTCCACGCCCGCCCCCGCGGCCCATCCCCCCCGCCCATGTACAGCACGCAAGGCATCGAGGCCATCGCCACCGTCACCGAGCTCCGGTCGAAGACGTCCGCCCTGATCGACCAGGCGAAGGGGCTCCAGACGGGCATCCTTATCCAGAAGAACAACGAGCCCGAGGCCGTCCTCCTCTCGTACGACCTCTACCTCAAGCTCTACCGGGCCTCGGAGAAGAAGGGGAAGAAGTAGGAGTCGGTGACGCGTGACGAGTGATGCGTGACGGAGCTCGTGGAGCGTCACGCATCACACATCAGCCCCCCGTCAGCGGTCGCCGATGAGCCGCTTGAGCTCGGCGATCCGGCGGACCGTCGCCTCGCGGTCGAGCCCGCGGAACCGCTCGGGGAGCATCGAGCGGCTCGTGCACTCCATGACGGCCACGAGGTTCTGGAGCTCGACCTGGAGCGGGTAGGAGGGGGGCACGAAGTCGTTCACGACGGCGTCGAGGGTGTCACGGGTCACGCGGCCGTTCGCGCCGCCGCCGTCCGCGCTGGCGGAGCCGTTGGTCGAGGTCTCAGCCTCGTCGGTCGCGGGGTCGCCGCTTGCCTGGCCGTCGCCGCCAGCAGGCGCCTCGTCCGTCGGGCTCTCGTCGGCGTCCTCGACCGGGGTGTCGTCGGCGTCGAGGGCGTGCGTGGCGGCCCGGAACTTGGCGCGCGTGAGGAGCGCCTCCATGTCGGCGCCCGAGTACGTCCGCTCGCCGTCGAGGAGGGCATCGGGGACGTCCGAGAGGTCGACGTCGACGCCGGTCTTCTTCATCATCACCCGCAACAGCTCGACCCGGTCCTCGCGCGTCGAGGGATAAAAGAGGCCGATGTGCTCCTCGGCCCGCCCCTGCCGCTTGAGGTCGACCGGCATGAGATCCGGGCGGGCCGTCACGAGGAACCAGATGATCTTGCCCCTAAAGCGGGTGTCGCTCATGGCTTGGGCGATCTGGCCGAACACGCGGCTCGACACGCCCGAGTCGCCCTGGGCGGAGCGGTCGCCGAGCGCGGCGTCGGCCTCGTCGATCATGACGGCGACGGGGTTCATGGCCCGGAGCAGCGTCAGGATTTTTTCGAGGTTCCCCTCGGTCACGCCCTGCCACTGGCTCCGGAAGTTCTTGAGCTTGACCATCGGGATCCCGATCTCGCCCGCGAAGGTCGTGACGAGGAACGTCTTGCCCGTCCCGACGGGCCCGGCTACGAGGTACCCCATCGGCATGACGTCGGGGCGGCCGGCCTTGATGGCCTCGGCGGCGGCGCGGAGGTGGGCCTTGGCCTCCTCGTGCCCGGCCACGAGGTCGAGCGTGTAGTCGGTCTCGACAAACTCGAGGAGCCCGTACGCCTCGGCCTCGATGAGCTCCTTCTTCTTGTCCGCCAGCGCGTCGAACGTGAGCCGGCGCTCGTTCTCAAGCACGTCGGCCAGGATCGAGCGGAGCTGGACGTACCCGAGCCCGGCCGTGTTCTGGGCGAGGGCGAGGTCCGAGACGTCGGAGAGCGCGTCGAACCGGGCGCGCCCGTCGTGCTGCTGGCCGAGGAACCACCGGGCGAACGACTGGCGCTCGTCGAGGTCGGGGAAGGAGACCTCGAGCTCGGCGTTGTACGGGCTCTGGATAAAGGGCCGCGAGAGGTCGTTGAGGTTCTCGGCGACGAGGACGAGCGTGAAGTCGGCCCGGAGGAGGAGCGGGTCGTGCGCCCACTTTTGCAGGGTCACGAGCGCGGCCCGGTCCTCGGCCGAGTACGAGGCGGCCTCCGACATCGGCACGACCGTCTCGGCGTAGTCGACGACGAGGGCGATCCGCTTCCCGTCCGCCAGCCGGAGGCGGAAGTAGTTGTCGAGGAGCGCGAACACGCGGGCCGGGTCCTTCGGGAGCTTCTTGGCGTACTCCGTCCCGAAGATCGTGTCGTAGCCCGAGAGCGCCCGGTTGAAGTCCTTCCGGCTCTCGGCGTCCTGGAAGTGGATCCCGTCCGAGCGGTCGTAGAACACGACGACGTCGCGGCCGGCGAACAGGTCGTCGGCGAGGAACTGCCGCAGCGGGAGGTAGGTCCGCGCGCCGCGCCCGTCCTCAGCCGGCACGAGGTCGCGGACGTTCCCGTGGAGGACGAACTGGTTGAGCGTCTTGGTGAAGTAGCGGCGGGCGAGCTCGCGGGCCCACACGGGGTAGTGGGCGAGCGGGTCGGCGGCGGTCTCGGCCATGTCGTCGGCGGGGGCGGGGCGGCCCGGAAGGTACCGAGGGCGCAGGCGGAGCCGCTGCGCCGCGCCAAACGCAAACGGCCCGGCTGACGGTACGCTCCGCCAGCCGGGCCGGGACCCTGAGAGCCGGGGCCTTAGTCCTGCTCCGCGACCTCGCGGAACAGCTCGTCGTCGACGACGATCCGGCCGTCGTGCTCGGAGACGATGATCCGGTCGCGCTGGCGGATCTCGACGCGCCGCTGCGGCGGGACGACGAACCCGGCCGCCGCGCCCCGCTCGATGGGCACGACGGCCCGGCCGTCGCGGACGCGCGTCCGGAGCCGCTCGTAGGCCCGGAGGTAGCGGGCGTCGATGGCCTCGATGGCCTTCTCGCGCTCGGTCTCGTACCCCTCCTGCTCCGTCTTCGTGTCCTCGACCACGCGGTCGAGCTCCTTCCGCTTCTCCTCGATCCGGGCCTCGAGCTCACCGAGCGTGTCGTCGGCGCCCTCGACCGTCTCGGCCGTGTCGGTGTCGAGGTTCTCGAGCCGCTCGATCTCCTCGTAGGCCGCCCCGATCCGCTGGCGGTGCGCCTCGATCTCCTTCGTGAGCGCGTCGTACTCCCGGTTATTGCGGACCTGGAGCTGCTGCTCCTCGTACTTCCGGATGAGCCCCTCGCTCTCGGCGATGTCGAGCTTCAGCTTCTTCTTCGTGACCTCGGCCTCCTTCTTGTCCTGGTCGATCTGGTTCAGTCGCGTCTGGAGCCCGACCCGCTCGTCCTCGAGGTCGCGGATCTCGTCGGGGAGGTCGCCGCGCAGCTTCGTGAGCTGGTCGATCTTCGAGTCGATGGTCTGGAGGCGGACGAGGGCGCGGAGCTGGTCCTCGATCGTGGTCGTGTCGGTAGCCATCGGCAGGGGGGCAGTCGGAAGGAACCCGTAGACTACCCCGCCGCGCCGCGGGCGGTTTTGAGACGGGGGCGAATTCAGTGCGCCGGTGCGCCAGTAGGACAGAGCACTCGGAGATAGTTCCCCTCCTGGACAGGAGGGGCCAGGGGTGGTCGACCGTGCAACGTGCCGCCTTCGCTCGGCTGGCGGTGCCTCCTCCAGCGCGCCGAGGTCTCGGGCCCACACGCTGACGCACCGTCTACCGGCGCACTGAATCACTGAGCAAACGTCCGCACCGGCGAGGTCCGGTGGCGCGTCGTCGCCACGTCGAGGGCGGGGAAGGCGCCCGCGACGTGCTCGGCGATCTGGCGCTCCGTGTGCGCCTCGGTCTCGTAGTGGCCGGCGTCGACGAGGGCGATCCGCGGCTGGCCCTCGGTGTCGAGCGCCTCAAAAAAGCGGTGGTAGGTCACGTCCGAGGTGACGTAGGCGTCGGCCCCAGCCGCGCGGGCGGCGGGGAGGAACTGGAGCCCGGCCCCGCCGCAGACCGCCACACGCCGGACCTCCGCGTCGTCGTCGCCGACGTAGCGGAGCGCCTCGGCGTCGAGCTGGCGGGTGACGCGGGCGAGAAACGCCGCCAGCGGCTCGGGCTCCGCGAGCTCGCCGACGGCGCCGTAGCCGTGGCGCGTCGCCCGGCCCTCCAGCGGGACCACGTCGAGCGCCGGCTCCTCGTACGGGTGCGCCGCCGCCACGGCCCGCCGGACGCGATCCACATCCCACTCAGGAATGACCGCCCCGATGCGGATCTCATCGACCGTCTCCTCGCCGCCTCCGGCCTCGCCAATCGCCGGGCTGGCGGCTTTGCCCGGCGTGAACCGGCCGGTCCCGGGCGACGAGAACGAGCAGCCGGTGTACGCCCCGATCTCTCCGGCCCCGGCCTCCGCCAGCGACCCGCGCACCGCGTCGGCGGCGTCGTTCGGGGCGAACACGACGACCTTCCGCATGACGCCGTCGAGCGGCGCGAGCAGCCGGACGTCCCGCAAGCCCAACAGCTCCGCTAGCGCGAACGAGACGCCGCCCCAGGCCGCGTCCAGGTTCGTGTGGACGGCGGCGTAGCTCACGCCCGCCCGCGCGAGCCGCCACACGAGCGAGCCTACCGCGTCACCGGAAGTGACCCGGCCTACGGGCTTGAACAGCAACGGGTGGTGCGTGACGATCAGCTCCGCGCCCGTCTCCGCCGCCTCGTCCACGACCCCAGGCGTCAGGTCGAGGGCGACGAGCACGCGCGAGACCTTGGCGCCGGCGTCGCCCACCTGGAGGCCGACGCGGTCGAAGTCGGCCTTGCTCCTGGGCGGGGCCCAGGCGTCGAGGGCGGCGAGGACGTCGGCGACGGTCGGCATGGGGGGCGGTGGGGGGCTGGCGGCTCCGCCAGTCGGTCAGGCGGCGGTGCGGCCGGAGAGGCGGGCGCCCTCGGCCTCGTCCACGCGGAGGAGGAGGAGGGCGCCGACGACGAAGAAGACGAGGACCGACGCGACGCCGATCCGCTGCGAGTCGAACAGGGCCGTGAGCTGGCCGAGGAGGAGCGGCCCCATGAACGCGGTCAGCTTGCCCGAGAAGGCGAAGAAGCCGTAGAACTCGGTCTCCTTGTCGTCCGGGACGAACCGGCCGAGCAGCGATCGGCTGGCGGCCTGGTTGGGCCCGGCCGCGAGGCCGAGCAAGATGCCGGCGGCCCACAGCGCCTCCGGCGTCCGCCCGATGACGGCAATCGCGGTGGCCGTGGCGAGCGCTGCCAGCGAGATGAGGATCGTCGTCTTCCCGCCGATCCGGTCGTCCACAAACCCGAACGCGAACGCGCCGGCCCCGGCCGCCACGTTGAGGACGATCCCGAAAAAGAGGATCTCTTCGAACGTGAAGCCGAACGTCCCGGCCGCGTAGATCCCGCCGAAGGCGAAGACGGTCACGAGCCCGTCGTTGTAGACCAGCCGGGCCACGAGGAGGCGGACGATCTGGCGGTAGCGCCGGAGCTCGCGGGCCGTCTCGCGGATCTGCCCGAGCGTCGAGCGGAGGACGCCCCGGCGCTCGGGCGGGGCCTCCGGCTTCGGCTCGCGGAGGAACAGGAACGCGGGGATGCTGAACAGGGCGAACCACCCGGCCACGAGCAGGTTCGTCGCCCGGATGTGCTCGCCGGCGTCCTTGTCGAGCCCGAACGGCGCCGCCTCCGGCTGGACGAACACGAACAGGGCGATCCCCATGCACAGCAGCCCGCCGAGGTAGCCCAGCGCCCACCCGATCCCCGACACCCGGCCGATCCGGTCGGGCGGGGCGATCTCCGGCAGAAAGGCGTTGTAGAACACGTTCTGGAGCTCGAACGCCACGTTCGCCACGACGAAGACGCCGAGCGCGAAGGCGACCTCGCCGCGTCCCGGGAAAAAGAGGAGCACCGTGGCCCCGACGCAGAGCGCCGTGCAGAGGAAGAGGAGCCGCTTCCGCGTGCCCGTCGCGTCGGCGTAGGCGCCGAGGAGCGGGGAGAGGAGGGCGACGACGACGGCCGTGAGCGTCACCGCCAGCGACCACTGGGCCGTCCCCTCGGTCTCCGACGCGGCGATCCCCTGCGTGAAGTACGTCGCGTAGATGAACGTGACGACGAGCGTCGTGAACGCCGAGTTGGCGAAGTCGTAGAGCGCCCACGCCCACACCTCGCGGGTCGTGGTGCGGGCGGCGACGGTAGGAGCGGTCATCGGCGGCGAGGGCGGGCCCGCAAGCTAGACCGCCCGCGCCGAGCGGCCTGATGCACCCGGACTATCTGCGTCCGACCGCTCGTCTCGCCAGTGACGGAGGCGGTGGCAGTTCGCACAGAGGAGGTCGCACTTGTCGAGCTCTTGAACCACGCGCGCCCAAGCGCCCCGTTTGATCTGGTTCCCCGTCAGATCCTTGGAAGTAGGATCTCGGTGATGGAACTCGAAGACGGATGGGTGGAACGCGCCCCCGCAGTCCTCGCAATGCCCTCCGAGGTGTTCGATGGCTCTCAGCTTCCGCCGTTTAAAGCGCTCCTGTGTGTAGGCGTTGTGACAGGCTCGGC
>CAZDFV010000106.1:0-9906 GCA_964504495.1 uncultured Rhodothermales bacterium | reverse complement strand
GACGGGCGAGCATGACCCCGCCCGGACGCCCTGGATTCCCGCCTGCGCGGGAATGACTGGGGAGGGGAGAGACCGGTCGGACCGACACAGAGCAGTCGGACTTGGTATGACACCCCCCGGCCCACAGACAGCCATCGCCAGCGGGGCGGGGGTCGGCGCAAGAGCCCTGGACCTGGGCCCGTCCGCCGCTATCTTCGCCGCCCCACGCGCTGCGCCTATCGCCCTCGGCTACCGTCCCCCCTGCCCCACCGCGCGGCCCGGCCGCGCCTGACGGTCCTGCCCATGCGCGTGTTTTGCTGTGCCCTCGTCGTCCTGCTGGCGCCCGCCGCCGCCGCCCAGACCTGGGGCGAGATCGCTGGGCGCGTGACCGACGCCAGCGGCGAGGGCGTGCCCGGCGCCTCGGTCCTCGTCGAGGGCACGTCGTACGGGACCAACACGGGCGCCGACGGCCGCTACGCCTTCCGCATCCCCGACGGGACGTACCCCGTCCGCGCGTCGTTCGTCGGGTTCCGGCCGGTCCGCGACACGCTCGTCGTCCGGCGTGGGGAGACGACGACGTTCGACGCCGTCCTCGTCGAGGCCGAGCAGGAGATCGGCGAGGCCGAGGTCGTCGGGCGGGCCGAGCGCGGGGCTGGCGTCAGCCAGATCGACCCGAGGACGGTCCGGGCCATGCCGCTCCCCCTCGCCGACGCCACGCGCGGCGTGAAGACCGAGTTGGGCGTGACCTCGAACAACGAGCTCTCGAACGCCTTCTCCGTCCGCGGCGGGTCGTACGACGAGAACCAGTTCTTTATCGACGGCTTCGAGGTGTACCGGCCGCTCCGGATCAGCCAGGGCGAGCAGGAGGGGCTCGGGCTCATCAACGGCGACCTCACCGCGCGGATGACGCTCTTCGCCGGCGGCTTCCCCGTCCGCTACGGCGGGAAGCTGGCGAGCGTCCTCGACGCGACGTACGCGACGCCCGAGGGGACCGTCAGCGGGACGGCCTACACGTCCACGCTCGACGCCGGCGCGGCCGTGGGGGGCGCCGTCACGGACGGCATCGGGCTGGCGGTCGCCGCGCGGCGGGCCCGGCCGCAGAAGCTGTTCGCCGGGCAGGAGCTGGAGGGCGGCTACGACCCCGACTTCCGCGACGTCCAGGGCGTCCTCGACATCGGCCTCGGCGAGCGGCACACGCTCCGGGCGCTCGGGCTCTACGCCCGCCACCGGTTCCGGCTGGCGCCGCAGCAGCGCGAGACGACGTTCGGGATCTATCCCAACCTCGTCCGCACGGTCGCCATCGACTTCGAGGGGGTCGAGGAGGACGGCTACGACATCGGCTTCGGCGGCCTCCTCCTGACGAGCCGGATCGGCGAGCGGCTCCTCGCCGAGCACCGCCTCTCGGGGTTCGCGACCGAGGAGTTCGAGACGTTCGACGTCCAGAGCCGGACGACCCTGTTCCGCCGCCAGCAGCGGCCGGAGGGCTCGGCGACGGACCTCGACCGGCTCCTCGAAGGGCAGACGCTCCAGACCGACCTCGCCGACAACCGGATCCGCCAGTCGGTCTGGACGGCGCAGGGGCGGTACCTCCTCGACGCCGGCCGCCACAGCGTCGAGGCCGGCTGGCAGGCCCGGGCCCTCTCCTTCGACGACCGGATCACCGAGTCGACCACGTTCGCGGGGCGGGGCGAGGACGGCCAGCCGGTCACGCTCACGGCCCGCGCGCTCGGGGCCGACACGACGTTCACGAGCTGGCAGGGCGCGCTCTGGCTGGAGGACGCCCTCCGCCTCGGCGACCGCCTGACGGTCACGCCCGGCCTCCGCGCCGACTTTTTCGAGTACAACGACGAGCTGACGCTCTCGCCGCGACTCGGCGTCGTCTACCAGTCCGGCCCCCAAACCGTGCTGACGGCGGCGGCCGGCGTCTACCACCAGGCGCCGACCTACCGCGAGCTGCGCGGCGACCCGGCCCCGGGCGACTCGGCGTTCGCGGCGCTCGACGGCGACATCGCCAGCCCGCGCGCGGTCCAGGCCGTGCTCGGGCTGGAGCACTTTTTCGTGAGCCGCCGGCTCGGGCTCCGCGCCGAGGTCTACGCCAAGCGGTTCGACGACCTCATCTCGTACGACGTCGAGAACGTCCGCGTGGTGTACTCGGCTGAGAACGACTCGGAGGGCTACGCCGTCGGCGCCGACCTCCAGGTCCGGGGCGAGCTCGTGCCCGGCCTCGAGAGCTGGCTGACGTACGGGTTTCTCTTGTCCGAGGAGCGGTTCTACGAGCCGACCGACGCGCTGGCGGCCGGGGGGGACGTGGCCGAGGCGGCCCAGGCCCGGTACCTCGCGCGCGGCGGCGGCGCCTGGGTCCGCCGGCCGACGGATCGCCGGCACAACTTCGCGCTCTTCGTCCAGGACTACGTCCCCGGCGACGACACATGGACGCTCCACCTCCGCACGCTCTTCGGAACGGGCATCCCGACGACGCCGCCAGCGCGGGACGAGGACAACTCGCTCGACGCCGTCTCGGCGTTCGTGGACGGGCCGCGGAACGGGCTCCGCCTGCCGTCCTACTTCCGGTTCGACATGGGCGCCACGAAACGACTCCGCGTGGGCACCTCGCCGACCGGCGCCCCGCTCGCGCTCCTGGCGACGGTCGAGGTGCTCAACGTGTTCGACCAGACGAACACGATCGCGTACTCATGGGTCGAGCAGGTCCGCGACGGCCAGCGCTTCTTCACGGCCGTCCCCACGCGCCTGACGCCGCGGACGCTCAACGTCCGCCTCCGGGTCGATTTCTAACCCTTGGCCGGCTGGCGGCGCGCGTCGCCAGCCGGCCGCTCTGGTCGCACTCAGCCCCCCTCCTGGACAGGAGGGGCTAGGGGTGGTTGATTGTCCGGGCATCCCCGCTACGACCGACCTCAATCGTGACAGGCGACCGCTATACGAACCGCCCGGACCTCAAGGCCGTCCTCCGCAACCACGCCACGCCGGCCGAGCGGGCGCTCTGGCAGATGCTGAAGGGCAGCCGGCTGGAGGGCCGGAAGTTCCGCCGCCAGCACAGCGTCGGCTCCTTCATTCTCGATTTTTACTGCCCGGCCGAGCGGCTGGCGGTCGAGTTGGACGGTGCCGTCCACGACGACCCGGCCCGCCAGTCGTACGACGCCGAGCGGCAGCGGGAGCTGGAAGCGTTTGGCGTCCGAGTGCTCCGGTTTGAGAACCGGGCGGTGCTGGAGGCCCCCGATACCGTGCTGGCGGCGATCGCCGAGGCGTTCTTCAGCGCCGATACCGATCCGGTCGACCACCCCTAGCCCCTCCTGTCCAGGAGGGGGACTCTTCCCATGCTGTCTGCGCCTGTGCCGCCCGTCCGCCACCTCGGCGTCCGCGCGAACGGCCTCCGGTTCCACGTTGCCGAGGCGGGGCCGGAGGGCGGGCCGCTCGCGCTCCTCCTCCACGGGTTCCCCGAGGACTGGACCGGGTGGCGCCACCAGATCGGCCAGCTCGCGGACGTGGGGCTCCGCGTCTGGGCGCCCGACCAGCGCGGCTACGGGCTGAGCGACAAGCCCGAGGGCGTCGCCGCCTACGACCTCGACCGGCTGGCGGCCGACGCGGCCGGGCTCATCGAGGCGGCCGGGGCCGAGCGGGCGGTCGTCGTCGGGCACGACTGGGGCGCGGCCGTCGCGTGGTGGCTTGCGGCGACGCGGCCCGACGTCGTCGAGCGGCTGGCCGTCCTCAACGTGCCGCACCCGGCGACGATGCGGCGCTTTCTCCGCACGCACCCGACCCAGATGGCGCGGAGCTGGTACATCGGGTTCTTTCAGATCCCCGGGCTGCCGGAGGCCACGTTCCCGCGCTTCGCTGAGCGGACGCTAGAGGCGTCGAGCGCGCCGGGGACGTTCTCCGAGAGCGCCCTCGCCCACTACCGGGCCGCGTGGCGCCGCCCGGGCGCCGCGACGGCGATGCTGAACTGGTACCGGGCCGCCGCCCGCCGCCTTGCCCGGGCCGCGCCGGACCTCGACGCGATCGCCGCGCCGACGCTCGTGCTCTGGGGCGAGGACGACGTCGCGCTCGACGTGCGGATGGCCGCCGCCAGCCTGGAGCACTGCGCCGACGCGCGGCTCGTCACGTTCCCCGGCGTCTCGCACTGGGTCCAGCACGAGGCGGCCGAGGCCGTCACGCGGCACCTCCTGGAACACGCGGGGGTGGCTGGCGGCGCGCGTCGCCAGCGGGTCTAGAGGCGCTCGAACCGGACGCGCACGCGGCCCGACGTGTTGCGGAGGCCCTGGTAGCGCGTCGCGTCGTACGCCTCGAGGTCCACGTTCGAGCGCGCGAACGAGCCCTCGAGCGTGCTCGGCCGGTCGCCCTCGTACTCGAGCGTGAAGTCGGCCGGGAGGAGGAGCCCGGCGAGGTCGTCCACGTCCCGCTCGGAGACGGCCTCGAACGAGACGCGGCCGCGCGAGACCGTCGTCGTGAGGTTGATCCGGCGGAACCCGCCCTCGTCGGACTCGACCTCGAAGAGAGCGCCGTCGTCCTCATTCCGGTAGATCCGCAGGACCGTCTCGGTATCGTCGAGCGAGGCGGCGACGTCCACGTCGTCGAGGGCGGTCGCCTCGGGGTCGAACGTCAGCTCGGCGACGGTGTAGCGGCCCTCGACCGTAGCGAGGTCGTCGCCGGGGTTGTTCGTGTCGCAGCCGGCGACGGCGAGGAGGGCGAGGGCGGCGCCGAGGGCCGCGCAGCGGGGGCACGTGGGCATGGCGATGGGGGGAAGTCCGGGGGGTGCACAACCTACGGCGCGGCCGGCCCGGTTCGTGCCCGGCCCGCTGGCGGCGCGCGTCGCCAGCGCGGGGGCGGGCCGCGGGGCGGCCGTCGAGGGCCGAGCCCTACGGGGCCGGCGGGGCCTCCACCTCGAACGCGACCTCGGCGGCCCCGACCGCGCCGACGAGCCCGTACCCGCCCGTCACGTTCGACGGGAGGTTGACCGGCTCCGCGAACGGGTTCTCGTCGCCGCTGGCGCCCCCGAACGTGGCGATCCGGTAGGCGTCGTAGACGTCGCCCGAGAGCGTGGCGATCTGGACGACGAGCCCCCTGTCCTGAGTGTACTCGTCCCCGTGGTAGAAGAACTCGTCGGCGGACATCGTGAACGACCACGTCTGCCCGTCGAACGTCTCGTCCGTGACCGAGGCGAACCAGACGTCTTCGCCCGGGACCTCGGACGCGGAGGCGAGGATGACCGGGTCGCTCGTCTCGAACCGCCTGTTGTGCCGGTTCACCCGGATCGTCTCGCACTCCCGTCCGTCCTCCCGGTCGTAGCAGACGTAGTCCGGGCTGAGCTCGAGGAGCGAGACCCCGTAGCGGTCGCCGAGCCCGCCCGGGTCCTCGACGCGGACGCGGAACCGGCGCTCGTTCCCGTCCGGCTCGATCTCCTCGACCGTGACGTGGGGGACGGCCGGCATCGTCACGGTCCCCTCGGCGGCGGGGAGCCCCGGGACCTCGACCCGGACGGTGTAGGCGACGCCGGCCTCGAGCGGGACGGCCCCGGCGAACGGGCCGCACTGGTAGGTCCCCTGCTCCCCCGTCTCCGGGTCGTACGTGTCGCCGAGGCACTGGCGCGAGCGGACGGCGAGCGTCTCGACCGGCTGGCCGTCGCGGAGGAGCGTGACCGTCGCGTCGGTCCGGGTCGGCTGCTGCCGGTAGGCGTAGGGGTCCGGCGTCTGCCGGTACGGGTCGTCCGTCACCCCGACCCGGACGACGGCGACCGAGTCGGTCTGGAGCACGGCGTTGATGACGGCCCGCGGCTCGTACTCGGGCGTGTCGATGTCGAGCGACGGCGTAAAGTCGCACGCGGCGAGCGCGAGGCTGGCGGCGGCCGCCAGCGCGGCGAGGGGGAGGCGCGGCATCGTTAGAACGAGAACTGGTAGGACAGCGTCGGGAGGACCGGGAACAGCGCGACCCCGACCAGCTCGCGCGTCTCGGTCTGCGTGGCCGGGTCGTACTCGTTCGAGAACGTGGTCAGGAACGGGTTCTTCTGGTTCGTCGCGTTGTACACGTTGAGCGAGAGGGCGTGCGGGCGCGGCCCCCGCCGGAAGTACCACGTCGCGGCCAGGTCGAGGCGGACGTAGGCCGGCAGCCGGAACCCGTTGCGCGGGCCGTACACCGTGACGTCCTGGCCGTAGAACCCGCCGAAGCTGCTGTTCACCCACCGCTCGACCGAGCCGTTGTCGAACGGGGTCCCCCGGTACTCCGCGACGGGGAGCGTGACGGCGTCGCCGGTCCCGTAGACGAAGGCGGCCGAGACGTCGAACGGGCGCGAGAGCTGGTAGAGCGCGACGGCCGAGACGTCGTGGCGGCGGTCGTAGCGGAAGGGGAAGGTCTCGCCGTTGTTGAGCGCGTCGAACTGGCGGTCGGTCTTGGCGAGCGTGTAGCCCAGCCACGTCGTCAGCCGCTCGGCCCGGTGCTGGACGAACACCTCAAGCCCGCGGCTCGTCCCGTCACCCGTCACCACGAGCTCCTGCCAGTCGTCGAAGGGCGTCGTGAAGGCGGCCCCCTCGCGGTAGCTCACGAGCCCGCGCATGTCGCGCCAGTACCCCTCGACGGTCCACGTCGTCCGCCCCGACGGCGACGAGCCGGCGAGGCCGAGGGCCACCTGCGTCCCCCGCTGCGGGCCGATGGAGTCGGCCGGGACCCAGAGGTCGGCCGGGAGCCCGATGCCTGCGCCCGACGTCAGGAGGTGGATCGGCTGCTGCGTGACGGCCGCGCTCGCCTTCACCGCCAGCCGGGGCGCGACCTGGAACGCGGCCGAGACGCGCGGCTCGACGGAGGGGTACGTGTACCCGCCCGTCGTGTAGACGGCGCCGTGGACGCCCAGCCCGAGCTGGAGCCGGTCCGACACGCGCCACTCGTCCTCGACGTAGGCCACGAAGTCCGCCCCGACCGTCCGGCTCGACCCGAGGAGCGTGTCGATCGCGACGCCGTCCCGGGCGACCTCGCCCGTCAGCGAGAGGGCGCCCGGCGTGAAGCGGTGGACCGTGAGCCCGCCGCCCACGCGGACCGTGTGGCCGGCCCCGAGCGCGAGGTCGAGGTCGGCCCGGGCCCCGAGGTCCTGGATCCCCGACTCGTACCGGACCCGGGCGATGGCCTCGTCCTCGGTCCCCACGTTCTCCTCGACGGCGCCGCCGACGTCGAACGAGTAGTCGCTGGCCGTCAGCGTGACGGCCGCGAACGCCCGCGGCGAGAGCACGCGGGTGTAGCGGAGGGAGCCGGTCAGGTTGCCCCAGTCGAGCCCGCCGCTCGTCCGGTCGTCGATCCCGGTCGGCGTACACCCGAACTCGTCGCAGTCCTGGCCGGGGTCGGTCACGTCGAACCCGAACACGTCGGCCCCGCCGTAGAGGCTGAGGTAGACCCGCTCGCGGTCGTTGGGCTGCCAGTTGAGCTTGGCGTTGAGGTCGTAGAAGTAGGCCCGGGGGTCCACCTGCTCGCCGCCGCGCTGGGCCGCGTCGCGGTTGGCCGCGCTGATAAAGGGCCGCGCCACGACGTCGACGTAGGTCCGCCGGCCGGAGACGAGGAACGAGGCCTTGCCCGGGACGACCGGCCCCTCGAACAGGAGCCGCGACGAGAGGAGCCCGACCTGGCCCTGCCCCCCGACCTCCTCCATGTTCCCGTCCCGGAGGCGCACGTCGAGGACGCTCCCCAGCCGCCCGCCGAACCGGGCGGGGTAGGCCCCCTTCGTTAATTCGACGCGGCTCACGGCGTCGCCGTTGAACGTGGAGAGGAAGCCGAACAGGTGCGACGAGTTGTAGACCGGGACGCCGTCGAGCAAGATGAGCGTCTGGTCGGGCGAGCCGCCGCGGACGTAGATCCCGGCCGTCCCCTCGGCCCCGCCGCGGACGCCCGGGAGGAGCTGGACGGCCTTGAGCACGTCGGCCTCGCCGAGGAGCGCGGGGAGCCCCTGCACGTCGCGGCCGGTGATGGCCACCTCGCCCATCTGCGGCGTCTGCTCGGGCCGGGCGCCCACCTCGTCGGCCTCGACGACGACCTCGCCCAGCGCGGCCTCGGGCCGGAGGGCCACGTCGAGCCGGACGTCGTCGGGCCCGGCCACAGCGAAGGCCGCCGTCCCGTAGCCGACGTAGCTCACGAGCACGCGGACGCTGTCGGCTGGGCTGGCGGAGGCGCCAGCCGGGAGCGGGAGGCTGTAGAACCCGTAGGCGTTCGTCGCCGCGCCGCGCTCGAGGGCCGGTGCGTAAACGGTGGCTCCGATGAGGACCTCGCCGGTCTCGGCGTCGACCACGGTCCCGCTCACGACGAACGGCTCGGCCGTCTGGGCGCTGGCGGCGGCGGTGGCGGCGAGGGCGAGGAGGGCGGCGAGCCCGAGACGACGGACCATCGGGGTGTGGTGGAGTGCAGGGGAGCCGCCCCGAGCGGGCCGGGCGTCACACGGGGGTACGGAGCCAGAGCACCGGGCGCTGCGGCGGCGCGAAGCTAGGCGGTTCCCCGACCCGGGCCCAGGGGGAATCCACCCGCCCCGTTGCAGAATCGACGAGGACGCACATTCTTCGCACACCGCCAGCCATCGCGAACCCCGACGGCGGCCCGGCGTCCGCTGGGGATGACCGGCACCGCCCCCGCCACGCTCGACGACCTGGCCGCCCTCCTCCGGGGCCGGCGGTGGGCCGTCCTCTCTGGCGCCGGCGTCTCGACCGAGTCCGGCATCCCCGACTACCGGGGCCCCGCGACGCGGCACGTGGCGCGCCGGCCGGTCCAGTACGACGCGTTCGTCCGCGACGCTGAGGCGCGGCGGCGGTACTGGGCCCGGGCCAGCCGGGGGTGGATGCGCGTGGCCGAGGCGCAGCCCAACGCCGGGCACCGAGCGCTCGCCCGGCTGGAGGCGGTCGGGCACGTCGCCGGGCTCGTCACCCAGAACGTCGACGGGCTCCACGGGCGGGCCGGGTCGCGCCGCGTGGTCGACCTCCACGGGCGGCTCGACCGGGTCGTCTGCCTCGGGTGCGGGGCCGGGCTCACCCGAGACGACGTCCAGGTCCAGATCGCCGCCCGCAACCCGGGCTGGCTCGGGCGCCCCACCGCGCCCCGCCAGCTGGCGCCGGACGGCGACGTCGAGGTCGAGGCCGGCGTCGCCGCGTTCGACCCGCCGGCGTGCCCGGCGTGTGCGGGACCGCTGAAGCCGGACGTGGTCTTTTTCGGCGAGAACGTCCCCAAGCCGCGCGTGGCCGAGGCCGCCGCGCTCGTCTCGGCCGCCGACGCGCTCCTCGTGGTCGGGTCGAGCCTGGCCGTCTACAGCGGGTACCGCTTTGTCCGCCAGGCCGAGGCCGAGGGGACGCCGGTCGCCATCGTCACGCTTGGTCAGACGCGGGGGCACCGCCACGCCGCCGTCGCCGTCGACGCGCCGCTCGGCCGCGCCCTCCCCGCGCTGGCGGACGCGCTCGGCGCGTAGGGGCGCGCCGCAGCCGGGGGCCTCCCCGGAACGCCCGGGCCGGCCGACCGTCTCTCCCGCCCCACCCTCCCCCACCGTCATGGCCGACGACCACGGACCCAGCATCAAGGACGACGAGACCTACGAGTCCCTCCGCGACGAGGGGTACTCGAAGCAGAAGGCCGCCGCGATCGCGAACGCGCAGGCCAACGACGGCATGAACCCGTCCGAGAAGGGCGGCCGCGCCAAGCCCTACGAGGAGTGGACGAAGGAGGAGCTCTACGACCGCGCCCAGGAGCTCGACGTCGAGGGCCGGAGCGACATGTCGAAGGACGAGTTGATCCGGGCGCTCCGCAACGGCTGAGGGCCCGTCCGATGCCCCGCGTCCTCGTCGCCCTCCTCGCCGGCTCGGCGGTCCTGGCCGGCTGCGCCGAGCGGCCCGACCCCGAGGCGGCCGACGCCGCGCTCCCCGTCGTCCGGCTCCCGCCGGGCGGGGCCGGCACGGTCCCCCT
>CAZDFV010000105.1:0-9907 GCA_964504495.1 uncultured Rhodothermales bacterium | reverse complement strand
CGGGCTCCGGCGTCGGGGCGTCGGCGGGCCCCTCACCCCGGGCCTCTCCTGGGGGGGGAGGGGGGTCCTGCGGCGGTGGCGCGTCCGGTGCGTCGGGGAAGCCGGAGGGCGCGGGCTCCCGGGGCGGCTCGGGCGGACGCGGTGGGGGAGGGGGTGGGGCGCCCGGCTCGTCGGGGAAGCCGCTCGGCGGGTCGTCGTCCTCGCTGAACGCCTCTGCGACGTTGGCGTCCTCGATGGCGTCGAGGTCGACCACGCCCGGGACGGGGACGTAGCGGCGGGGGCCGGGGGGCGTGGTGCTGTCGTCGGGCATTCGGGAGTCGGGGGCCGGCGGTCTTACGCGAACCCGAGGCGCGGGGCTTCACGCGCCATCCCATCGATGACGATCCCGATCAGCTCGTCCAGCTCGACGCCCAGCTCCTCGGCTCCCTGCCGGATGTCGTCGCGGCTGACGGCGGCGGCGAACCGCTTGTCCTTCAGCTTCTTCTTGACCGACCGCGGCGTCATCCCCTCCATCCCGCCGGGGCGGACGTGGGCCACGGCCGTCACGAACCCGGCCAACTCGTCGACGGCGAAGAGCGCCTTCGCCATGTCACTCTCGCGCGCGACGCCGAGGTAGGGGGCGTGCCCGAGAATCGCCGTTCGTACCCCCTCCGGGTACCCGCGCCGCTCCAGCTCCGCTACGCCGGTCGTCGGGTGCTCGTCGGGCGACGGGTGGCGCTCGTAGTCGAGGTCGTGGAGGAGCCCGGCGGTCCGCCAGGTCTCGACGTCGGCGCCGCGGCGGCGGGCCATCTCCGCCATCGCCGCCTCGACGGCGTAGCCGTGGCGGCGGAGGCTCTCCGTCTGCGTCCACTCGTGGAAGAGGGCGAGGGCGTCGTCGTAGGTGGGCACGGGCGGGGCGCTGGTGGGGGGCTGGCGGCGCGCGTCGCCAGTGGGGCGGTCGCTAGAAGACGCGGACGATGTCGAGGTCGCGGAGGTAGCGCGAGGGGTCGGCCTGGAAGTCCTGGAGGATCTGCTGGAGGCTCGCCGCCGCCGCGTTCGCGTTGTAGTAGAGCGAGGGGTCGGTGAGGAGGAGCCCGAGCGTCCCCTCGTCCGAGGTCAGCGCCGCGTCGAGGTCCGTCGTGAGGGTCGTGAGCGAGGCCGTGAGCGAGTCGAGCTGCTCGAGCTGGCCGTCGACGCGGCGGAGCGCGGCCGAGAGGTTGTTGACGGCGGCGGTCACCGAGTCGGCATTCGTCTCGGCGAGGGCGCGGACGGTCCCCGACGTCGCCACGAGGTCGTTCCCGACGACGACCGAGAGGTCCCGGACGTCGGCCCCGACGGCGTCGGAGACGGCGCTCGCGTTCGCGGCCGCGGCCTCGAGCGACCCGAGCGTCCGGTCGATCCGCGCGCGCTCGTCGATGATCGTCGTCGTGGCGGCCTGCGTGAGGAACCGGAGCTGGGCGAGGACGGCCTGGATGTCGTCGCCCGAGTTCGAGAGGATCTCGTCGAGCGTCGTGAACGTGTTGACGGCCCCGATGAGCGCCGTGTCGGCCCGGGCCGTGAGCGCGTTCGACTCCCCGGCGATGAGGTCGAACAGGTCGGGCGTGGTCGCCGCCCGGACCGTGTCGCCGGCCGCGAGCGGGCGCCCGGCCCCGGCGCCAGCGGGCGGCGTGATCTCGACGTTGACCTCGCCGAGCGCCGAGAGCCCCGACGTCTGGAACGTCGAGCCGCGCGGGACCGCGACGCCCTGCTCGACCTGGAGCACGACGAACACCTCGCGCGCGCCCGGACCCAGCGTCACGGCCTCGACCTCGCCGACCCGGACCCCGTTGAGCCGCACGGCCGACCCGGCCGCGAGCCCCTGCGCGTCGTCGAACGCCACGACGAGCCCGTACCCGGCCCCGAACAGCGGCTGCCCCGACAGGAACCGGACGCCGACGTAGAGCGCCAGCGCGGCGGCGAGGACCGCCAGGGCCACCTTGATCTCGTTAGTCATGGGTTCGTGGTGCGTGAGGAGTGATGCGTGGGGGGGAATGCGTGGAGGCGGTCGAATCTCTGCGAGCCACGCACCACGGACCACACGTCAAGCCGTCTCCGACGGCGTCCCGATCTTGTACTCGTTGGCGCGGACGAACGCCAGCAGCGTCGGGTCCGTTGCCCGGTGGAGGTCGTCCACGGTCCCGGTCCACGGGATCGTCCCCTCGTGGACGAACGCGATCCGGTCGGCGATGGACAGGACCGAGTGCATGTCGTGCGTCACGACCACGCTCGTCGTCCCCATCGTCCGGCCGAGCCGCTCGATGAGCTCGTCGATCGTGTTCGACGTCTCCGGGTCGAGCCCGCTCGTCGGCTCGTCGTAGAGGATGTACTTGGGCTCGATGGCAATGGCCCGGGCCAGGGCCACGCGCTTCTGCTGGCCGCCCGAGAGCTCGGCCGGGAGCTTCGGCCCGGCGTCGGGGAGCTCGACGAGGGCGAGGCACTCGTCGGCCCGGGCCCGGACCTCGGCGCGCGAGAGGTCGGTGAACGTCGAGAGCGGGAACTCGACGTTCTCGCAGGCCGACATCGAGTCGAACAGGGCGCCGCCCTGGAACAGCACGCCGAACTTCCGCCGGACCTGCCTCAGCTCCGCGTACGTCAGCTCGTCGAGCGGGGCCCCGTCCACGACCACGCGGCCGGCGTCGGGCTCGAGCAGCCCGATCACGTGGCGCATGAGGACGCTCTTGCCCGACCCCGACCGGCCGATCACGCACGTGACCTCGCCCTCGGGCACGTCGAGCGAGACGTCCCGGAGCACGGGGACGCCGCCGAAGCTCTTGGAGAGGTCGCGGATCTCGATCACGGGGCGGGTACCGGGTGCCGGGTACGGGGTACGGACCCGGCCGCGACGCCCGCGGCGGCCGCCCCCTGCTGGCGGCCCCCGCGCACCCCGTACCGCGTACCGCGTACCGTCACAGCAGGAGCTCGGCGCACACGTAGTTGGCGAGGAGGACGTACACGCACCCGAGCACGGCCGCCTGCGTCGTCGCCCGGCCCACGCCGCTCGCCCCGCCGCTCGCCCGGTACCCCGAGTAGCACGCGATGGACGTGATGATGAACCCGAACACGAGCGCCTTCACGAACCCGAAGAAGACGTCGTACGGGCGGAAGTAGAGCCGGGCCCCCTCCCAGTACGTCTCGATCGAGAGGACCCCCGAGGCCTGGGCCACGGCCCCGCCGGCCAGCATCCCGACCGTCGCCGCGACGACGTAGAGGACGGGGAACATGAGCACGCCGGCCATCACGCGCGGGACGACGAGGTAGCTCCGGGAGTTCAGCCCCATCGCCTCGAGCGCGTCGATCTGCTCCTTGACCCGCATCGTCCCCAGCTCGGCCGCGATCCGCGCGCCGACCCGGCCGCACAGGACGAACGCGGTCACGAGCGTGCCCAGCTCGAGCAGGACCGACTGCTGGGCGAACGTCCCGACGATGGACAGCGGGAGGAGCGGGTTCTCGAGCTGGTAGAGGGCCTGGACCACGACGACCCCGCCCGAGAACGCCGTCGCGAGCGCGACGATGGGGATCGAGTCGATCCCGACCTTGACCATCTGGTCGGCCAGGTTCCGGGCGTAGAGCCGGGGGCTCAGGTCGCGCGGGAGGTTGAACGCCTGGGCCAGGAGCAGGCAGTACGCCCCGAACCCCCCCAGCAGCCGGGCCGGCACGGCCGCGAGCGGCGCCAGCCCAGCCCGGACGCGCGCGCCCGCAGTCGGCGCGGCCTCGGGCGAGACGGTCGGGGGCGGGGCGGGCTCCATCGGGCGCCGGGGGGGACGGGGGCTTCAGGTGACAGGCGGGTGGCAGCGGCCGGGGCGATCTTGCCCACCGGCGGACGCGCCGCCCGCTAGCCGCGTTCGCCGGCGCCAAGCTACGCGGCCCCGCCGCCGGCGGTCCGCCGGTCCCCCGTTTCTCCACACCCCGCGACCGATGCCGAAGGCCAAGACCCGCTACGTGTGCCAGGACTGCGGCCACGCCTCCATCCGCTGGGCCGGCCAGTGCGGCGGGTGCCAGGCGTGGAACACGCTCGTCGAGGAGGCCGTGCCGAGCGCGGTCAAGGCGCCCGTCATCGGCCGCGGGCGGGCGCCCTCCGGCGACGGCGGCTCCGGCCCGTCGCCGCGGCTCCGTGGGGCCTACGGCGACGAGCGCCCGCAGCGGCTCTCGTCCGTCGAGGTCGCCGAGCGCCACCGGATTTCGACCGGGCTGGCGGAGTTCGACCGCGTGATGGGCGGGGGCGTCATGGTCGGGAGCCTCACGCTCGTGGCCGGCGACCCCGGCATCGGTAAGTCGACGCTGATGACGGAGCTGGGGCGCGGGCTGGATGGGAGCACGGTCCTCTACGTGACCGGCGAGGAGAGCGCGCAGCAGGTCAAGCTCCGCGCCCGGCGGATGGGCGTGGACACGGACAACCTGTTCCTCTTCCCCGAGACCAACGTCGAGGCCGTCCTCGCCGCCGCCTACGACCTCCAGCCGGACGTGATGATCGTCGACTCGATCCAGACCGTCTACCGGCCCGACCTGACGAGCGCGCCGGGGTCCGTCGCCCAGGTCCGCGAGTCGACGGCGGCGCTCCTCGACGTGACCAAGACGCTCCCGACGACGACGTTCCTCGTCGGCCACGTGACCAAGCAGGGGTCGATCGCCGGCCCGCGCGTCCTCGAGCACATGGTCGACACGGTCGTCCACTTCGAGGGCGACCGGCACCACGCCTACCGGATCCTCCGGGCGGTCAAGAACCGGTTCGGGGCGGCGAACGAGCTCGGCGTGTTCGAGATGCGCGAGGGCGGGCTGGAGGAGGTCGGCAACCCGAGCGCGCTGTTCCTCTCGGAGCGCCAGTTCGGCGCGTCCGGCTCGTCGGTCGTGTGTACGCTGGAGGGCACGCGGCCGCTCCTGGTCGAGGTCCAGGCGCTCGTGGCCTCCACGAGCTACAACACGCCGCAGCGGACGGCGACGGGCTTCGACGCCAAGCGGCTCCAGGTCCTGCTGGCGGTGCTCGAGAAGCGGGAGGGGCTGCGGTTCGGCCAGCACGACGTGTTTTTGAACGTGGCCGGGGGCGTCCGTCTGGAGGAGCCGGCCGTGGACCTGGGCGTGGCGCTGGCGGTCGCGTCGAGCGTCCGCGACGTCCCGCTCGATAGCGGGACGGCCGTGATCGGCGAGGTCGGGTTGGGCGGGGAGGTCCGGGCGGTGAGCCGGATCGAGGCGCGCCTCGCGGAGATCAAGCAGCTCGGGTTCGAGCGGGCGCTCGTCCCGAAGGCGAACACGAAGGGGGTGAAGGCGCCGAAGGGACTCGAGCTGCTCCCCGTCCGCCGGCTCGGCGAGGCCCTCGACCTCGTGTGTTAGGGCGCGTAGGCCGTGGGCCGCTGGCGGTGCGCGAGGGGCCGTGTCTGGCGAGGTCTGTCCCACTGGCGGGACGTCTCCGCCAGCGGGGCGGGACAGGTGCGCTGGGCCGTCGACCACCCCTGACCCCTCCTGTCCAGGAAGGGAACTCCCTCGTCCCCCTGACTGACGAGTCGCGTCGTCAGCCGGGCGACGTTCCGCTTCCGCCGCTCGCTCCCCTTTGTCATCCTGAGCGTCAGCGAAGGGTCTCGACGCCGTCCTCCACGCTGTCGGCGCCGGCACCTACGGCTGGCGCACCGCGTCGAGATTCCCCACCTCCGCGCTGGCGAGGGGAGGGTTTTACGATCGCCCGCTTCCCCTACCCATCATCCCCGCCTCCGCGGGGATGACTCGGAGGAGGGCTCAGGGACAGGGCCGCGTGAAAGCCTCCCGCTACCAGCGCCTCCGCGGGGGTAGGCTCTTCGACTCCGGGCTGCGCCCTCCCCAGGATGACGGGGCCCAGGGGACGCCGGGCCGCTGGCGGGGCGCGTCGCCAGTGGGGCGCGAGGGGCCCACGCCCCGCGCCCCACGCACTAGCTTCCGGTCCCCTCACGACCGCGCATCTCATGGCCGACGCCCCCACCGGACACGGGCTCCTCGACGGCAAAGTCGGCGTCATCTCCGGCGCCCTCGACCCCAACTCCATCGCCTGGGCGCTCGCCGAGGCGGCCCACCGCGAGGGCGCCCGGTTCGTCCTCACGAACGCGCCCGTCGCCCAGCGCTTCGGCCAGCTCGACGCGCTCGCCGAGACCACCGGCGGCAGCCCCGTCGTCTACGCCGACGCCACGAAGGCGGACGAGCTCGACGACCTGTTCCGCCAGTCGGCCGAGGCCCTTGGCGGGCCGCTCGACTTCGTCGTCCACTCGATTGGGATGGGGATGAACGTGCGGAAGGGGAAGCCGTACGAGGAGCTCAAGTACGAGTGGTACCTCAAGACGCTCGACATCTCGGCCGTCTCGCTCCACCGGATGGTCCGGGCCGCGCTCGAGGCCGAGGCCCTCGCCGACGGCGGGTCGGTGCTGGCGCTCAGCTACATCGGCGCGCAGCGGATCTTCTCCGAGTACAGCGAGATGGGCGACGCGAAGGCGCTCCTGGAAAGCATCGTGCGCTCCTTCGGGTACCGGCTCGGGCGGCGCGGCATCCGCATCAACGCGGTCTCCCAGAGCCCGACGCGGACGACGGCCGGGGGCGGGATCGACGGGTTCGACGCCATGTTCGAGTTCGCCGAGAAGGTGGCCCCCCTCGGCAACGCCGACGCGGCGAGCTGCGCCGACTACTGCGTCACGCTCCTCTCCGACTACGCCCGGATGGTGACGATGCAGACGCTCTACCACGACGGCGGCTTCTCCGCGATGGGCATCTCGGACGCCATCGTCGAGGAGCTGGGCGGGGCCATCCGCGACGATGCCTAGGCGCTCCGCCGGCCGGTCGCTCTCGCGCGTCGCGCTGGCGGCGGCGTTCGTCGGCGCGGGCGCGGCCCACTTCCTCCGCCCCCGGATGTTCGAGGCGATCGTGCCGCCGGCGCTCCCGGAGCCGCGGGCGCTCGTCTACGCGAGCGGGGCGGCCGAGGTCGCCGGCGGGATCGGCCTGCTCGTGCCGTCGCTGCGGCGAGCGGCCGGGCGCGGGCTCGTGGCGCTCCTGTTCGCCGTGTTCCCCGCGAACGTCTACATGGCGACGGAGGCCCGGCGCTTCCGGCACCTCGCCCCGCCGTGGGCGCTGTGGGCGCGGCTCCCGCTCCAGTTCGCCCTCGTCCGCTGGGTCCGGTGGGCCAGTCGCTAGGGCGGGCGCTCGCGCTAGGGGCGGCGCTCGCGGGCGCGGGGTGCGGCGGGGGAGACGGCGTGGACGCCCCGCCGCCCCAGCCCGGCGTCGACGTGGAAGAGATCCGCGCGGTCGTCCGCCTCGACCCAGAGGCGATGACGGTGGAGGCGCGGGCGACGCTGGTCGTCCGCCACCCGGACACGCTGGCGGCGCTCGCGCTCGGGCTCGACGACGCCCTCGACGTCCGGGCGGTCGGCGTGGACGGGCAGGCCGTCCGGTACCGACACCGTGCCGACGCGCTCCTCGTCCCCGTCGTTGGCGGGCGGTCGGAGGTCACGGTCGTCTACGGCGGCGCCCCGGCCGCCGGGCTCTACGCGGACACGTGGGCCGGCCAGCGCGTGGTCTACACCGACGGCTGGCCCGACCGGACGGCCGGCTGGCTCCCGGCCGTCCACCACCCGAGCGACCCGGCCCGGCTCGACCTCACGCTCGACGTGCCGGCCCCGCTCGAGACGGCCGCCAGCGGCCGGCGCGTGGCGGACGCGGTCGCGGGCGGACGCCGACGCACGCGGTTCGTCCTGGACGACGACGCGCCCGTCTACACGTTCGCCTTCGCCGCGGCCGACTTCGACGTGATTGAGGACGCCGGTGGCTCCGTCCCGGTCCGCCATCTCGTGTTGGAGGGGGCCGGCGCGCGCGCGCCGCGCCGGACGGCCGCCGCGCTCGACACGCTCGCCGCCCTGTTCGGACCGTACCCGTACGCCGGCTACACGACGGTCCAGGTGCCGATGCAGTACGCCGGGATGGAGAACGCCGCCGCCCCGTTCCTCCGCGCCGACCTCTACGACGGCGCCGCGGCCGACGAGGTGGACCTCCACGAGCTCGTCCACCAGTGGTGGGGGAACGCCGTCGTCCCGGCCCGCTGGCGGGACCTCTGGCTGAGCGAGGGGCCGGCCACCTACCTCACCGCCGACCTCCTCGGCCGGCTCGACGGCCCCGACGCCGGGCGGCGCCACCTCGTCCTCATGGCCCGCCAGATCGGCCCGGCTGACGCCGCGCGCGCGCTCGTCCCCGGCCCGCTCGACGACCCCGCCGACGCGCTCACGCCGACCGTCTACTTCAAGGGCGGCGCCGTCTTCCACCTCCTCCGGCTGGCGCTGGGCGACGGCGTGTTCTGGCCCGCCCTCCGCCAGATCCAGGCCGACTACGCGGATCGTCCGCTCTCGACGGCCGCGTTTCAGCGGGAGTTGGAGCGGGCGTCGGGCCGCAGCCTCGACGCCTTGTTCGACACCTGGGTGTGGGGCGAGGGCGTCCCCACGCTCCGCACGGAGTGGGACGAGGCGGCGCGGACGCTCTCGTGGCGCGTCGAGAACGACCGGGGGACGCTCCGCGGCGTCCCGTTCGAGCTGTACGTCCGTCAGGGGGCGACCGAACGGTTCGTCTCGGCGTCGGCGGGGTCGGTCCGCCTGCCCGGCGCGGCCGAGCCGGCCGTCGAGCCCGTCGGCATCCTGTTGGAAGTTGGGGAGTAGGGGTCGGGGAGGGAAGCTTCGGTCGTGAGAACTCTGGGGCGACTCCTGCCCGCCCCGCTGGCGCCGCACGCCGCCAGCGGGGCATCTTCCCCGAACCCCGAACCCCTTGATCCAGCTTTTCCTCGCCGACATCGACGGCTGCCTCAGCGAGCCCTACGTGCCGTACGACCTCGACGGGTTCCGCCAGCTCCGGGCCTGGGGCGAGCGGGCGGAGGAGGACGCGCGCTACCCGCGCGTCGGCGTGTGCTCAGGAAGGGCGTACGCCTACGTCGAGGCCGTCGCGCAGGCGCTCGGGCTCCGGGCGCCGGCCCTGTTCGAGAGCGGGGGCGGCCGGTTCGACCTGGGCGACGCGCGGATCACGTGGAACCCGGCGCTCACGCCCGAGACCGAGCGGGCCCTCGCCGCCTGCCGCGCGTTCCTGGTCGAGGAGGTCGTCCCGCGCTCGCCGTCCGTCTCGTTCGACTACGGGAAGCGGAGCCAGGCCGGGATCGTGAGCCCGGTCGTCGGCGAGTGCGAGGGGTTCCTGCCCGACGTCCGGGCGTTCGTCGAGGGGCAGGGGGAGGGGCTCGTCCCGTACCACACGCCGTACTCCGTGGACGTCGTGCCCGAGGCGCTGACGAAGGTCCAGGCCATCCGCTGGCTCGCCGAGGCCGACGGGCTCGACCTGGGCTCGGTCGCCTTCATCGGCGACACGAACGGGGACGCCGCGGCGATCGCGGCGTGCGGGCTCGGGTTCGCCCCGGCCAACGGCGCCGATGCCGCCCGCCAGTCGGCCGACGTGGTGACGGACGCGCCCGTGCTCGGCGGCGTGCTGGAGGCGTACCGCCTCTGCCTCCGCCGGAACGGCGTGGAGGACGCCTAGGTCCGGTCGGTCAGCGGGCGCGCACCGCCGGCGGGGACGCGCCCCGCGCGACCGCCCGATCGCATGAGAAGAGGGGGGCGCCGCCTCCCGAGCGCGGCAATCCAGCGCCGGTCCGGCCGTTGCCCGAGCCGGACCGGTTCTGATACCTTCCGCCCGTCCCCCCCCGGACCCGATGCGCACGTCTCTCCTCCTCGTCCTCGCCGCCGCGCTGGCGGCCAGCCCCGCCAGCGGCCAGCCCGACTACGCCGTGTCCGCCGCCGCCGAGGTCGCGGTCGCCCCGCGCGCGGCCGGGGGCGACTACGACGTCGGGGCGGCCCCGGTCTACTACGTCACGGCCCGGGAGGCCACGCTCCGCGAGTCGCCGGCCGAGGGGGCGCCG
>CAZDFV010000104.1:0-9933 GCA_964504495.1 uncultured Rhodothermales bacterium | reverse complement strand
CGGGCCGGTCGGCAGCGCGCTCGGGATCGCCTCTGTCGTCGGGCCCGGGGGCGCCCGCCGTCCCGGCCCGCTTCCGGTCGCGCCGGAGCGACCCGACCTGCGCCCACATCCGCCGGAGCCGCGAGCGGCGCGGACGGTTCCGCCGCTCGTGGAGCGCGGCGACGACGGCCCCGACGACGAGGATCAGGCCCGAGAGGTAGACCCAGAACACGAACGCGAGGATCAGCCCGAACACGCCGCCCAGCCCGCCCAACGGCCCGCTCCCCTCGCCGGCGTACCGGTCGAACTGGGCCACGTAGGTGGCGTACAGGGCGAACCCGTTTTTGGCCCCCTCGAACAGGACGGCCGCCGCCGCCGCGCCGGCGAGCGCGCTCCGCGACGGGGGGTGCGGCCGGGGCACGAAGTAGTAGAGCTGGATGAGCATCCCCACCGTCAAGACGTACGGGACGAGGAACGTGACGGCCTGGACCAGCCCGCCCGTGACCGTCTCGATCGTCGCTGGGTCGAGGCCGAGCTGGGCGGCCACGGCCCCGCTCTGGGCGCTCAGCACGCGGACGGCCGCCGTCGTCAGGAACGAGAGGAGGAACAGCGTGCCGACCTGGGCCATCATCCGGAGGTCGAACAGGATGCCGCCCACGATCGTCCGCATGTTGTGGCGGGTCTCGCCCATGGCCGCCCCGACGACGTAGCGGAGCGTCCCGAAGAGCGTCACCACGGCGACGAGGAAGAACAGGGCGCCGACGACCGTGATCGCCCCCGACGCCTCCTGGAGCGCTCCGACGAGCTGGATCAGCCCGTCGCTCTGGCTCGGCGGGAGGAACGACCGGAGAAAGCCGGAGACCGTCTCGAACGGGTTCTCCTGCCGGAGGACGAGGCCGAAGATGCCCGCCGCCAGCAGGAGCAGCGGGAGGAGCGTGACCAGCGTCTTGAACGCGATGGCCTGGGCCCAGAGGAACACCGGGTCCGTCGTGAACACCTTGAACAGCCCGCCCGCGTAGTAGCGGGGGGCGCTCAGGGCCCTCTTGGCGTGGCGGGCGGCGATCTGGAGCATGACGGGCAGGGTACGACCGCCCGCCGCGGGGGGTCCATCGGCCGGCGTAGGGATCGCCCGGACGGCCGCTAAGGGCGGGGCGGGGGAGGACGGCCGGGATCGTCCGCCTCCTGGACAGAAGGGGGCAGGAGTGGTCGATCGGGCAGGCTCGACGCTGGCGCCCGACCGGCGGAACCCCGCTCGGTCCACCCTCACCCCGGCCCTCTCCCAAGGGGGGAGGGGGCAGGCGGTCCGAGGGCCTATCCGTCGGGCGCCCCGGCCCGCTGGCGGTGGTCGAGCGGCTGGGACCGCGCTCGCCCTCACCCCGGTCTCCTCCCAAGGGGGCCGAGCCGCTACGTTCTGCGACGACTAGACGACCACGGTGCGTCATTCCCGCGAAGGCGGGGATCCAGGACTCGTGCGGCACCATGCTCGGCCCGCCTGGATTCCCGCGCAGGCGGGTAATGACTGTCCGCATCTGCTCTTCAATACGACCTGCACCTGAGAACGTAGCAGCCCTGTTCCCAGGAGGAAGGGGGGCAGGCGGTCCGAGGGCTCGGCCGACTGACGCCGCCGCCCGCCGGCGGGGCGTCTACCCCGAACCGCTACGCCGTCGCCTTCCGCTCCTCGTAGACCGGCGGGGCTCCCTCCAGGATCGTCGCGGCGGTCACGCGGCAGACCGCCCCGCTCCGCGTGCCGGGCGCCTCGAACATCAGGTCGAGCATGGCCTCTTCTAAGACCGACCGGAGCCCGCGCGCGCCGGTCTTGAGCTCGACGGCCCGGCCGACGACGGCGTCGAGGGCCTCGTCGTCGACCACGAGGTCCACGCCGTCCATCGCGAACAGCTTCTGGTACTGGCGGACGAGCGCGTTCCGGGGCTCGGTCAGGATCCGCCGGAGGTCGGGCGGGGTGAGCGCGTTGAGCGCGGTGAGCACGGGGAGCCGGCCGACGAGCTCGGGGATGAGCCCGAACCTCAGGAGGTCGTCGGGCTCGGCGTAGCGGAACAGCTCGGGGTCCTTCGGGTCGACGGCGCCCCGGCCCTCGCCGTCGAGGTGGAACCCGATGGGCGCCCGCGAGAGCCGCCGGGCCACCTGGCCCGCCAGCCCGTCGAACGCCCCGCCGCAGATGAACAGGACGTTCCGCGTGTCGAACTGGACGAGCGACTGCTCGGGGTGCTTCCGCCCGCCCTTCGGGGGCACGCCGGCGACGGTCCCCTCGAGCATCTTGAGGAGGGCCTGCTGGACGCCCTCGCCCGAGACGTCGCGCGTGATGGAGGCGTTGTCGCCCTTCCGGGCGAGTTTGTCCACCTCGTCGACGTAGATGATCCCGCGCTCGGCCCGCTCGACGTCGTAGTCGGCCGCCTGGAGGAGGTGGCTCAGGATCGACTCCACGTCCTCGCCGACGTACCCGGCCTCGGTGAGGGCCGTGGCGTCGGCGATCGAGAACGGGACGTCGAGGATGCGCGCGAGCGTCCGCGCGAGGAGCGTCTTGCCCGTCCCGCTCGGACCCAGGAGCAGGATGTTCGACTTCTCGATCTCGACGTCGTCGTAGGCGTGGAGGTACTCCTCGGCCTCGATCCGCTTGTAGTGGTTGTAGACGGCGACGGAGAGGGCGCGCTTGGCCCGGTCCTGCCCGATGACGTGGTCGTCGAGGGCCTCCTTGATCTCGCGAGGCGTCATCCGCCGGAGCCGCCCGGCGCTCGCGCGCGGCCGCTGCGACGGGACGACGTACGGCTGGAGGTCGCCCCGGACGATCCCCGAGGCGTCGTGGATGCACCGGTCGCAGATGTAGACCTCGGGCCCGGCCACCATCGAGGTGACCTCGTGGGCCGTGCGGCTGCAGAACGAGCAGCGGATGACGTCGTCGCCGCCGGGGGGCATGGGCTCGGGGAGGGGGCCCCGCAATCTAGGCACGCGCCGGGGACCAGAAGCCCGGTGCGCCGGTAGCCGGTGCGCCAGTGGACGGTGTGCCAGTTGGCGACGCCGGGTGGGACTAGTTCCCCTCCTGGACAGGAGGGGCCAGGGGTGGTGGACGAACGAGCACCGTGCCTGCCCGGCTGGCGGGGGCCGCCGCCGGCGGGGCGGACCGCGCTCGGCTCGCCCTCACCCCGGCCCTCTCCCAGGAGGAGAGGGGGCGCGGACAACTCCACGACAACCCGGGCCCGCCCGACTGGCGCCGCGCGCCGCCAGCCGCTCGCCTTCCTCCTCGACGCCTCCGAATTGTCAATCGCCCAATCGCCAATCGGACCCCCGTCTCCTCCGCGTTTTCCCGGTGTCCGGTCCGGGCCGTTCGGATCCTATGGGGCTCCGCCGTCCCCGCTTGCCGCCCCGCCCGTGCCGCTCCCCGACCCGTTCGTCGCCCGGCTCGAACAGATCGTCCCCGCCGACCGCCTCCCGGGCGTGCTCGCCTCGTTCGAGGAGCCCGTCGCCACCGGGTTCCGCGTGAACACCATGCTCCGCCCTGAGCCCGACGTGCTCATGGCGCTCCAGGACGAGGGGGTCCCGATCGAGTCGGTCGAGGGCGTCCCGGGCGCGTTCGCCGTCCCGCCCGAGGGCCGGCCCGCGCTCCTCGCCTCGCTCCCCTACGCCGAGGGCCACGTCTACGTCCAGAACGTGTCGAGCCAGCTCCCGCCCCACGCGCTCGCCCCGCGCCCGGCCGACCGCGTGCTCGACCTGTGCGCGGCGCCGGGCTCGAAGACGGGCCAGCTCTCGGCCATGCTGGGCGAGGGCGGCGAGGTCACGGCCGTCGAGAAGGTCCGCCCCCGGTTCTACAAGCTGAAGGCCAACGTCTACGCCCAGGGCGCGACGAACGTGCTCCCGTGGATGGGGAACGGCGCGGCCTACTGGCGGCGCGAGCCGGAGGCCTTCGACCGGGTCCTCGTCGACGCCCCGTGCTCGACCGAGGGCCGGTTCCGCACGCACGACCCGGAGACGACGGCGTACTGGAGCCTGCGGAAGGTCCGCGAGATGCGGTCGAAGCAGCAGAAGCTGCTGTGGGCCGGGATCCAGGCGCTCAAGCCGGGCGGGACGCTCGTCTACTCGACGTGCACGTTCGCCCCGGAGGAGAACGAGGCCGTCCTCGCCAAGGCGCTCCGGACGTTCGGGGAGGCCATCGAGATCGTCGACGCGAACCTCCCCGACACCGGGCCCGTCGCTGAGCAGACGGTCCCGGCCCTCGCTGAGTGGGAGGGGACCGCCTTCCCCGAGGGCGTGCGGGAGGCCCGGCGCGTGCTCCCGAACGGGCTCCTCGAGGGGTTCTTCCTCGCCCGCGTCGCCAAGCACGCCCCGACCGTCAACGGCGCGGCCTCTCCGTAGGGCCGCCCCGCCGCGGACACCGCCCGCCGGCGCGGACCGTTCCGCACCCCCCCCAACCCTCCCCGACCGCTCTCCATGCGCGCCCTCCTCGGCCTCCTCGCCCCGGCCGCCGTCCTCGCCGCCGTGGCCCTCGCCGGCCCCGCCCTCACGGGCTGCGACTCCGGCAGCAGCTTCGTCTGCGACTCCGACGACGTCTACGCCTTCGAAGACACGACGCCGGTCGACGCCGAGGTCTCGGACGTGACCGTCGGGGCCGGCGAGTGCGTCGTCGTCCGCTACGAGGGTCGGTTGGCCGAGGACGGGACCGTGTTCGACGCGAGCCCGGAGGGCGGCCGAGCGCTCCCGGTCTCTGGCCTGATCCGGGGGTTCCAGCAGGGGCTCGTCGGCCGCCGCGTGGGCGAGTCGTTCCGGATCACGGTCCCGCCAGAACTGGGGTACGGGACGACCGGGACCCAGACAATCCCGTCGTGCTCGACGCTCGAGTTCGACGTGACCGTCCTCGACACGGCGCCGCCGGCGGCCTGCCGCTAGGGCCGGCCGGAACCCGGGGTGACCTCCGCCCATACAACGGGCATCCGGCGTTCCCCGGCATGATGTTCTCTGTGTGAGGTCGCGTCCGATTGGGGGGGTGTCGGGCCCTTGTATCACTACCATAGAGGACGATTTGGCGCTTTACGAGCTTCAGGACGCCACGCTGGCCGGCGTCGAAGGACAGGGCTACGTATTCCCTGTCGAGACCTTCCGTGGGAAGGAGTACCGCGGCGTGTTCTTCGCCGACGACGACGCCGAGATCTCGACCGACATCTCCGAGGCGACGTTCGAGGGGACCATCTACCACAAGACGACGTCTGGCGAGGGCGACGTGACCGTCGACGTGACGAACGTCGTCCGCACGGCCGTCGGCAAGCGGGCGGACCTGACGGTCCTCTAGCCTCCCGCACCGCGTTCTGGCGCCCCGGTCTGACGTAGGCCGGGGCGCCGCTGTGCTCGGCCGGCTGGCGGCGCCCGCCGCCAGCGGGCGTCCCGGCACAGGCGTCCCGGAAGCGCTCCCGGAGTTTTCGGTCGCAACAGGGCCTCCCCGAGCGGCCGGCGGGTCGGCCGGGGCGTAGGTTGCCGTCCCCCTCCGGCCGCCCCATGTCCCGACTCGCCCCCCGCCGCACGAAGATCGTCTGCACGCTCGGCCCGTCGGTCGCCTCGCGCGAGGGCGTCCGGGCCCTGATTGGGGCGGGGATGGACGTGGCCCGGCTCAACTTCTCGCACGGCACGCACGACGACCACCGGCGGATGATCGAGGTCGTCCGCGAGGAGGCGAAGCGGGCGGGCCGGCCCGTCCCCATCCTCCAGGACCTCCAGGGCCCGAAGATCCGGCTGGGCGAGGTGGCCGGCGGGTGCGTCGAGATCCAGGCCGGCGACCGGCTCACGCTGACGAGCGCCGACGTGCCGCAGGGCGACGGCGCCCGCGTCCACGTGAGCTACGCCCCGCTGGCGGAGGAGGTGGCCGCGGGGAACCGGATCTTGCTCGACGACGGCAACCTCGAGCTCGTCGTGACCGACGTCGACGGCGACGACGTGGGGACGGAGGTGGTCCACGGCGGCGACCTCCGGAGCCGGAAGGGCGTCAACCTGCCGCAGCTCAAGAGCGCCCGGCCGTCGCTGACGGAGAAGGACCTCCGCGACCTCGACTTCGGGCTCGACCACGACGTCGACATGGTGGCCCTCTCGTTCGTCCGCAGCGGGTCGGACGTCGACGCCCTCGTGGACCGCGTCCGGGCGGCGGGGAAGGAGGTCGGGATCATCGCCAAGATCGAGAAGCCGGAGGCCGTCGAGGCGTTCGGGGCCATCCTCGAGGCCAGCTACGGGGTCATGGTCGCGCGCGGGGACCTCGGCATCGAGATCCCGATGCAGCGGGTGCCCGTCGTCCAGAAGCAGCTGATCCGGGCGTGCCTGGAGGCCTCGAAGCCGGTCATCACGGCGACCCAGATGCTCGAGTCGATGATCGAGAACCCGCGCCCGACGCGCGCCGAGGCGACCGACGTGGCGAACGCGGTCTTCGACGGGTCCGACGCCGTGATGCTCTCGGGCGAGACGGCGGCGGGGCGGTACCCCATCAAGGCCGTCCAGGTCATGGACGAGGTCGTCCGGGCGGCCGAGGAGAACCGGCGGGGGCTGGGCGGGCGCCAGGCCGTCGACGCGGTCTCGGACGAGGCCGCGCTCGTCACCGAGGCCGTCTCGTTCACGGCCGTCCGGATGGCCGAGGAGACCCGGGCGGTGGGGATCTGCTGCCTCACACACAGCGGCTCGACGGCCCGGGCCATCGCGAGCCACCGGCCGGACGTCCCCATCTTCGCCTTTACCGACGACGAGGGCGCGATGGGGCGGATCGCCCTGACGTGGGGCGTCGAGCCGGTCCTGATCCCGTTCCAGGAGCACACCGACGACGGCATCCGGACGGTCCACCAGGTGCTCCTCGAGCGCGGCGACTACAACCAGGGCGACCGGGTCGTGGTCACGGCTGGCCTCCCGCTCCCGGCGATGGGGCTCACGAACATGGTCCACGTGACCGCGCTCGGGGAGGGCTGGGTCTAGCGCCTGACTGGCGGCGCGTGCCGCCAGCGGGTGGAGGCGGGACGTCGGGCGTCCACCTCCGGGCTGGGAGTGCGTACCCTTCGAGGCCTTCTCGTTGACAAAAGGGGCCACTCGGCGCGAGATTCTAGGCCTTTCCCCACGCCTGTGGGGATGATCCCTACGACCAGATGCCGCCGAACCCGGCCGAGCACCTTTCCCCACGCCTGTGGGGATGATCCCGGCCTGTGGATGGACGCCTTCCATAGCGGGAACCTTTCCCCACGCCTGTGGGGATGATCCGGGGCCCAGCCCCGGTCGTGGGTGTGGTCGGCCCCTTTCCCCACGCCTGTGGGGATGATCCCGCGGCCCCGAGGACGGGGGAGAGGGCGGCGAGCCTTTCCCCACGCCTGTGGGGATGATCCCTAGAACTTCGGCCGACGGCCCGGCCGCATAAGCCTTTCCCCACGCCTGTGGGGATGATCCGGGTTCCCCGACCTCGTGGCTCTGGGCCCCCGCCTTTCCCCACGCCTGTGGGGATGATCCCCGGTTCGCGTCGTGGCTGCCCATCAAGATCGGCCTTTCCCCACGCCTGTGGGGATGATCCACGAGCGCGACAGCCAGAACGAGAGATGAAGCCCCTTTCCCCACGCCTGTGGGGATGATCCGTCGTCGTAGCCGCCGGGGAACGACCCGTTCACCCTTTCCCCACGCCTGTGGGGATGATCCGACGACTGGTGGGACCTCAAAGACATTGGCGACCCTTTCCCCACGCCTGTGGGGATGATCCGGGTTCCCCGACCTCGTGGCTCTGGGCCCCCGCCTTTCCCCACGCCTGTGGGGATGATCCCAGCAGACGTACATCCGAGTGCCCGGTGTACCGCCTTTCCCCACGCCTGTGGGGATGATCCTTCGGCAACCTCACCGAGGCGCTCCGCCTCGACGCCGCCGCCCTTTCCCCACGCCTGTGGGGATGATCCCAGGCCGACCCCGCCCAGGTCCCGGATGGTGTCCCTTTCCCCACGCCTGTGGGGATGATCCTTGGACACCGGGACGAACTCGTTCCGTGCGCTCCCTTTCCCCACGCCTGTGGGGATGATCCCTCGTCGTAGTGCTCGCGGGCCCGGTAGTACTGCCTTTCCCCACGCCTGTGGGGATGATCCCGAGAACACCTCGGCCGCGTGCTCGCGGGCGCCCCTTTCCCCACGCCTGTGGGGATGATCCCTGACAACCCCCACACAGGGGCCTTAATCCCTGCCTTTCCCCACGCCTGTGGGGATGATCCCGTGGTCGCGGCCCGCAAGGTGGGGTCGTTCAGCCTTTCCCCACGCCTGTGGGGGTGAGCCCAGCTCTGCGGCCGGCTGGCGGAGGCGCGCTGCCAGCGGGCTAGAGCAGACGCGGCGCCCGGGCCTCGGCCTGGAGCGCCTCGATCACGCGCCGGTTGGCCCGGGGAAAGGCGAGGTCGTCGAGCTCCGCCGGGCGGACCCACCGGAGCGGGAGCCCGCCTGCGGACGCGGGCTCGCCGTCGGTGATCCGGCAGCGGAAGGCGTGGAGGGTGATCCGAAAATGCGAGTAGGCGTGCTCGACGCGCGCGACCGGCCGGCCGACCTCGACCTCGACCGCCAGCTCCTCGCGGACCTCCCGGGCGCACGCCGCCTCGACCGTCTCGCCCGCCTCCTGCTTCCCGCCGGGGAACTCCCACAGCCCGCCGAGCATGGCGTCCTCCGGCCGGCGTTGGACGAGGAGCCGGCCCGCGTCGTCCGCGATCACGGCGACGGCGACCGTGTGGTGGGGGACGGGCTTCGCCTTCGCGGTCACGGGGTACGCCTCGGGCTCGCCCTGGGCGTACGCCTGGCACACGTCGCGGAGCGGGCAGCGCCCGCACGCCGGCGCGCGGGGTGTGCAGACGGTGGCGCCGAGCTCCATCACCGCTTCGTTCCACCGGCCCGGATCGCGTGCGTCGAGGAGGCGCCCGGCGAGGTCTTGGAGCGCCCGGCGCGTCCGGCCGGCCTTGGCGTCGGCGTCGACGGCGAAGACGCGGGCGAGGACGCGGACCACGTTCCCGTCGAGGACGGCGAGGGGGACGCCGTACGCGAGCGAGAGCACGGCCGCCTCCGTGTACGGCCCGACGCCGGGGAGCGCCCGGAACGCGGCCTCGTCGGAGGGCACGCGCCCGCCGTGCTCGGCGACGACGGTCTGGGCCGCCCGGTGGAGGTTCCGCGCGCGGCTGTAGTAGCCGAGCCCCTCCCACCGCTTCAACACGTCGTCGAGCGGAGCGGCCGCGAGCGCCTCGACGGTGGGGAACGCCTCGACAAAGCGGCGGAAGTAGGGGGCCGCCGTCTCGACGCGCGTCTGCTGGAGCATGACCTCCGAGACCCAGACGCGGTACGGGTCCCTGCCGTCCGGCCCGGGCTCGCGCCACGGCATCGGCCGGCGGGCGCCGTCGAACCAGGCCGGCAGGGCGTCCCGGAAGGCGCCGAGCGTGCGGGCGTCGACGGCGTCCGCGAGCCGCTGGCGGAGACCGTCGGCCGGCACTACGGCCGGATCTCGACGAGGAGGACGAGCGTGTCGGCCGGCGCGCCGCGGCGGCGGAACAGGACGGGGAGCGTCCCGCGCTCCTGCGCGAGCGTCCGCCACATGAACGAGCGGTCGACAAGCCACGAGAGGGCGGGCGCCCGGACCGTCTCGTAGTCTCCGGGGAGCGCCACGACGAGCGTCTGGCCCGCCTGGACTGCCGCGCGGAGCGTGTCAGCGACGGTCCCGGCCGCGGCCGCGTCGACCACCAGCGGGGCGGCAGACGGAGGCGCCGCGTCGGCGCGTTCGGCCGGGGCGGCGGCGAGCACAAACGCGCCGACGGCGAGCAACAGACCCAGACGGAGGGGGACCACAGACACGTGACGAAAACGTCCCGGAAGATACGGCCGCTCCTGGCGGCGGCCCTCGCCCTCGCGGCGGCCGGGGCCTCGGCGCAGCCGGCGTGGACGGTCCGCACGGCCGACTCGACGTTTGCGGTCCCCGCCTCCGGCG
>CAZDFV010000103.1:0-9963 GCA_964504495.1 uncultured Rhodothermales bacterium | reverse complement strand
CCGGGCGAGGAGCGTCTCGAGGTCGGCCACGCGGGCCCGCCCGCGCCAGACCGCCCGGCCGGCCCCGGTCGCCGACGGTCCGCCGCCGCGGACGAACTGGACCGCCTGCGCCCGCTCCACGACGCCCCGCCGCCCCCACACGCTCACGCCGAGGTACAGCCCGACGTTGACGAGGAGGCTCCAGAACACGGCGTGCGTCAGCGGCGAGAGCCCGTCGAGCCCGAGGAGCGCCTGCGGCCGGAGCGCGCCGAGGCCCCACGGCCCCTCCGCCCGGAACGACTCGGCGAGGACCCCGGCGTCGACGAGCGTGGGGAGCGCGAGCGTGTACCCCCACACGGCGAACCCGCCGACCATGCCGGCGAGCGCTCCGCCGCGGCTCCCCTCGGTCCAGTAGAGCCCGCCGAGGAGGGCCGGGGCGAACTGGGCCACGGCCGCGAACGAGACGAGCCCGATCGAGACGAGCCCGTACGCCTCCCCGACGAGCCCGTAGTACCCGTACGCCGCGAGCATGAGGGCTCCAATCGTCGCACGGCGGACGCCGAGGACGAGCCCCGCCAGCCGCGGCCGGTCCCCCAGCCGGAGCCGCCGCCACCGGAGGAGCGCCGGCATCACGAGGTGGTTCGAGGCCATCGTCGAGAGCGCCACGGCCGAGACCACGGCCATCCCGGCCGCCGCGCTCAGGCCGCCGAGGAACACGACGGCGGCCAGCCACGGGTGCCCCTCGGCGAGCGGGAGCGTGAGGACGAACGTGTCGGCGTCGACCCCGGCCGGGAGCCGGAGCCGCCCGGCCAGCGCAATCGGCCAGACGAACAGGTTGATGGCGAGGAGGTAGAGCGGGAACGCCCACGCGGCCGTCTCGAGGTGCCGGTCGTCCGTGTTCTCGACGACGGCCACGTGGAACTGGCGGGGCAGGAGGAGCACGGCGAAAAACGAGACGAGGAGCATCCCGAACCAGTCCGCCCCGCCGACGCCACCGGCGGCCTCGGTGAGCCCCGCGGCCTGGGCCCGCGCAAAGAGGTCGGCCGGGCCGGCGTAGAGCCCGAACACGACGAACGCCCCGACGGCCAGGAACGCGAGGAGCTTCACGGCGCTCTCGACGGCGACGGCCGCGACGAGCCCCTCGTGCCGCTCGGTCACGTCGAGCGAGCGCGTCCCGAACAGGACGGCGAAGAGGGCGAGGGCGAGGGTGGCCCACAGCGCCGGGTCGCCGAGCGGGCCCGGGTCGCCGTGGGCCGCCCCGCTGGCGCCGCCCGTGAGGACGGTGTAGGACGCCGCGACCGCCTTGAGCTGGAGGGCGAGGTACGGGACCACGCCCACCACGGCGATCGCCGCGGCCACGCCGCTCACGAGCGCGCTCTTCCCGTACCGCGCCCCGAGAAAGTCGGCCAGGGACGTGATCCGGTGCGCCCGGCTGACGCGGACGACCTTCCGGACGAGCGTGGGCCCGAGGAGGGCGAGGAGCGTCGGGCCGAGGTAGACCGTCAGGAACTCGAGCCCCCCGCCCGCGGCCCGCCCGACCGACCCGTAGAACGTCCACGCCGTGCAGTAGACGGCGAGGGAGAGGGCGTAGACGGCCGGGTTGGCGACGACGCTCCGGCCGGCCCGGGCCCGGCGGTCGGCCCACGTCGCCACGCCGAACAGGGCGCCGAGGTAGGCGAGCGCCAGGGCGCCGACGAGGCCGGGCGAGAGCACCGCTACCGCCCCCGCCGGACGACCCAGGCCGCCCCGCCCACGAGCGCGGCCCACGCCACGAACAGGTACCCGACGAGCGCGACCGGCCCCGAGGCCGCCGCCAGCCCCACGAGCGGCGCGTTCACGAGCGCGACGCCGGCCAGGAACAGGACGGTCAGCCGTTGGGGCGTCATGTCATCCGGTGGAGCGGGGCCTCAGCATACGCGCCGCGCGCACCTAGCCCCCGGCGTCGTCGCGGACGCCGGTCGTGACGAGGAGGCCGAGGCCGGGGAGGCCGGGGTCATTCAGTGCGAAGTAGGCGTTCACGCCCTCGCGCCGGCGCCGGACGAGCCCCTCGCGCGCGAGCGCGCCGAGGTGCTTGCTCACGTTCGGCTGGCGCTGTCCGAGCAGGTCCGTCAGCTCCTGGACGTTCATCTCGCCCCGCTCGCGGAGCGCGTTGAGGAGCCGGAGCCGCGTCGGGTCGCCCAGGACCCGGAACCGCCGCGCGGCCCGCTCGACCAGGCCGTCGGGGACGAGCGGGGGGCCAGTAGGGGGTTGCATCGGGCGGGCGGCGGCGGGGCGACAACCTACGGGCGCCGCCCGGACGGCCCGGCCGCCGGCGCCCGGATGGCCCCGAGCACCCTTCGGGTGGGTACCCGGTACCGGGCACGAGGTACGCCCCCGCGCACCTCGGCGCTCGTAATCCCCCGCACCGAGTACCGCGTACCGACCTGCAATCTGCTCTAGATTCTACCGGGACCGGCCACCCCCCGCCCGGCCGCAGACGCCCCTCCCCCATGCCCCTCCCTCGACCCCTCCGCGCCGGCATGGTCGGCGGCGGCCCCGGCGCCTTCATCGGCGACGTCCACCGCCGCGCGATGCGGATGGACGGGCTGGCGACGCTCGTCGCCGGCGTGTTTTCCTCGGACCCGGAAAAGAGCCGCCAGCACGCCGCGACGCTGGGCGTCGAGCGGGCCTACGGCTCGTACGAGGAGATGGCCGAGGCCGAGGCCGCGCGCGAGGACGGGATCGAGGTCGTCTCGGTCGTCACGCCGAACTGGCTCCACGCACCGGCCGCGCTCGCCTTCATCGAGCGCGGGATCTCGGTCGTCTGCGACAAGCCGATGACGACGACGCTGGAGGACGCCGAGGCGCTCGTCCGGGCCGTCCGCCAGTCCGGCGTGACGTTCGCGCTGACGCACAACTACACCGGCTACCCGCTCGTCAAGCACGCCCGGGCGCTCGTCGCCGACGGCGCCATCGGCGAGGTCCGGAAGGTGGTGGCCGAGTACAGCCAGGGCTGGCTCTCGCGGCCGATCGAGCAGGAGGGGATGAAGCAGGCCGTCTGGCGGACCGACCCCGAAAAGGCCGGCGCCGGCGCGCTCGGCGACATCGGCTCGCACGCCGAGAACCTAGCGATGTACGTGACGGGGCTGAGCCTCGACCGGCTCTGCGCCGACGTCCGCACGTTCGTCGAGGGCCGGGCCGTCGACGACGACGCGAACGTGCTCCTCCGGTACGAGGGCGGCGCGGGCGGCGTCCTCCACTGCTCCCAAGTCGCGGCCGGGCTGGAGAACGACCTCCGCCTCCGCGTGAGCGGCACCGAGGGCACGCTGACCTGGCGCCAGGAGGAGCCCAACGAGCTCATCCTCCACACGCTCGACGCGGGCGAGACCACGATCCGCCGCGGCCACGACAACCTGGCCCCGGCGGCGCAGCACGCCAGCCGGCTCCCGCCCGGCCATCCCGAGGCCTTTAACGAGGCGTTCGCGAACGTCTACGGCAACGCCCTCCGCACGATCCGCGCCCGGCTCGCGGGCGAGGACCCGGACCCACTCGACCTCGACTTCCCGACCGTCGAGGACGGGGCCCGCGGCGTCCACTTTATCCTGACCGCGCTCGAGAGCGGCCGCCAGGAAGGGTGGGTGGACGCCCGCTACACGCCGCCCTCCGTCTGACTCCCACCCCCCTTGATGTCCCGACTGCTCCTCCCTGCCCTGCTGGCGGCGCTCGCCGTCCCCGCCGTGACCGCCCAGCCGTCCGCCCCGTTCACCGTCGCCTCGCCCGACGGCCGCACCGAGGTCGAGGTCGCCCTCAACGATCGCGGCGCGCCGCACTACGCCGTCCGCTACGACGGCGGCGAGATCGTCCGTCCGTCGCGCCTCGGCGTGGTCCTGGGCGGGAGCGACACGCTGGGCGTCGGGATGCGCGTGGCCGGCGCCGACCGCCAGTCGACGGACGAGACGTGGACGCAGCCGTGGGGCGAGGTCGCGGAGGTCCGCGACCACCACAACGGCCTCACGCTCCGGCTCGAGGAGACGGCCGCGCCGGGCCGGCGGATGGACCTGGAGGTGCGTGTGTTCGACGGCGGCGTCGGGGTCCGCTACGTCTGGCCGGAGCAGCCGAACCTGGGAGCGTTCGAGATCCAGGACGAACTCACCGAGTTCCGCTTTACCGGCGACCCGACGACGTGGTTTATCCGGGCGTACGAGGAGAACCGCTACGAGTACCTCTACGAGCAGATGCCGCTCTCGCGCGCCGGCTACGTCATGCACACGCCGCTGACGATGGCCCACGACGGCGGCCCGGTCGTCGCCGTCCACGAGGCCGCGCTCGTCGACTACGCCGCCATGTCGCTCCGGCGGACCGGCCCCACGTCGTTCCAGGCCGACCTCGCCCCGTGGTCGACCGGCGTGAAGGTCTACGCCGAGGCGCCTCACCGCTCGCCCTGGCGCGTCTTTTTGATTGGCGACGAGCCGGGCGACCTCGTCACGAACTACACCGTTCTCAACCTGAACGAGCCCAACGCGCTCGGCGACGTGTCGTGGGTCGAGCCGGGCACCTACATCGGCATCTGGTGGGCCATGCACAGCGGGATCTGGACGTGGGAGAGCGGCCCGAACCACGGGGCCACGACCGAGCACACGCGCCGCTACCTCGATTTCGCCGCTGAGCACGGGTTCGACGGCGTCCTCGTCGAGGGCTGGAACGTGGGGTGGGACGGCAACTGGATCGAGAACGGCGACGTGTTCAGCTTTACCCAGCCGTATCCGGACTACGACTTCGAGGCGCTGGCGGACTACGCGCGCGAGCGGGGCACGCGGATCATCGGCCACCACGAGACGAGCGGGAACGCGCCCAACTACGAGGCCCAGCTCGACGCCGCGCTCGACCTCATGGCCGAGCGGGACGTGAAGTCGATCAAGACCGGCTACGTCAGCTTCGGGATGAACTACCCGCGCGTCTCCGGCCCCGGCGTCGCGCCGGGCGACACGGTGATGGAGTGGAACACGGGCCAGTTCATGGTCCGCCACCTCCACAAGACGGTCGAGGAGGCCGCAGAGCGCCGGATCGCCCTCAACATCCACGAGCCGGTCAAGGCGACCGGCCTCCGCCGGACGTACCCGAACCTCATGACGCGCGAGGGCGCGCGGGGTCAGGAGTACAACTCGTCCTGGGGCGGCGGGAACGGCCCGGACAATGTGCCCACGCTCGTCTTTACGCGGATGCTCGCCGGCCCGATGGACTTTACGCCGGGCATCTTCGACCTCGACGGCGAGGGCCCCGACGCGAACGTCGTCCCGACGACGCTCGCCGGCCAGCTCGCGCTCTACGTCGTGATCTACAGCCCGCTCCAGATGGCGGCCGACCTGCCGGAGAACTACGAGCCGTACCTCGACGCCTTCCAGTTCATCAAGGACGTCCCGACGGACTGGGCCGACACGCGCGTGCTGGAGGCCCAGATCGGCGACTACGTGACGATCGCCCGGAAAGACCGCCAGTCGGACGACTGGTACCTCGGCGCCAAAAACGACGCCGAGCCGCGGACCGTCGACGTGGCCCTCGACTTCCTCGACGCTGGCCGGACCTACACGGCCACGCTCTACCGCGACGCCGCCGACGCCGACTACCGGACGAACGCGACGGCGTACGAGATCGAGACGCGCACCGTGACGTCGGCCGACCGGCTGACCGTCCCGCTCGCGCCCAGCGGCGGGCTGGCGGTCCGCTTCGCCGCGCAGTAGGGCGAGGGGCAGCAGGCAAGGGGGAAGGGGCTCACCTCCCATCTCCCGACCGGGACTGCCTTTCTGCCCCTTGCCCCCTCCCCCATCCCCCTTGCCCCCATGCGCCCCGTCACCCTCTTTACCGGCCAGTGGGCCGACATGCCGATCGCGGAGCTGGCCCCGAAGGCGGCGGCGTGGGGCTACGACGGCCTCGAGTTGGCGACGTGGGGCGACCACCTCGACATCCACAAGGTGCTCGACGAGGACGGCTACGCCGACCGGCACCGTGCCCTCCTGGAGGAGAACAGGCTGAAGGTCTGGGCCATCTCGTGCCACCTCGTCGGCCAGGCCGTGGCCGACAAGATCATCGACGGGCGGCACCAGGCGATTGTCCCGCCGCACGTCTGGGGCGACGGCGAGGCCGAGGGCGTCCGCCAGCGGGCCGCAGAGGAGGTCGTCAAGACGGCGGAGGCGGCGGCAAAGCTGGGCCTGGAGGTCGTGACGGGCTTCACGGGCTCGCCGATCTGGCACCTGTTCTACTCGTGGCCGCCGAACCTCCCCGAAGACATCGAGGCCGGCTTCCAGGAGACGGCCGAGCGGTGGACGCCCGTCCTCGACCGCTTCCAAGAGCTTGGCATCCGGTTCGCGCTCGAGGTGCACCCGTCGGAGATCGCGTTCGACGGGCCGAGTTGGGAACGGGCGCTCGCGGCGATGGACAACCACCCCGCGTTCGGGGTCAACTTCGACCCGAGCCACTTCGGCTACCAGAACGCCGACTACGTCCGCTTTGTCCGCGACCACGGCGAGCGGATCTTCCACGTCCACATGAAGGACGTCTGGTGGTCGGACGTCCGCACCGAGGCCGGCATCTTGGGCGGCCACACCGACTTCGGCGACGCCCGCCGGTCGTGGGATTTCCGGAGCCTCGGCCGCGGCAAGATCGAGTTCGAGGACGTGATCCGCGCCCTCAACGACGTGGGCTACGAGGGCCCGCTCTCGGTCGAGTGGGAGGACATGAAGATGGACCGCGAGCACGGGGCCGCCGAGGCCGCCGCGTTCGTCCGCCGCGTCGACTTCCCGCCGTCGGACATCGTGTTCGACCAGCAGTTCTCGAAGGCGAGCGAGGGCGCCTAGCGCGCCGTAGGTTTTCCCCGCTGGCGGGCTCCGCCAGCGCCCGTCCCCCGCAGCCCCTTTCCAATGACCGACCGCCCCCCGCACGACCGCCCGTCCCGCCGCCAGTTCCTCGTCACCGCCGGCGCCGCCCTCGGCCTCGGCCCGCTCGTCGCGGCCTGCGGCGGCGGCGGCGGCGACGTCGTGGCCGCCGAGTGCCCGGGCTACGACGCCCTCACCGCGCAGGACCTCAACGCCCGGCAGGCGCTGAACTACGTGGACGAGACGCCGATCCCGGTCCAGCGCTGCGACAACTGCCAGTTCTACCAGGCCGACGCCTACGAGGCCGGCTCGCCGTGCGGCGGGTGCACGCTCTTCGCCGGGCCGGTCGTGGCCGGCGGCTACTGCACCGGCTGGGTCGCCACGCAGACGGCGTAGGGGCCGAACACCTCGCCCACACCAGGCCGAGCCGCCCTCCCCATACCTGCACGGCTGCTACGTCCTCGGATACAGGTCGTATTGCAAAGCGAGGACGGACGGTCATTCCCGCGCAGGCGGGAATGACGACACGTGCTTATGCGGTCGTCGCAAAACGTAGCAGCCCTACCCCACACTCGGAGAGGGCCGCCCCGCTGGCGGTCGACGCCAGCGGCGTGGGTAGAGAGCCGGTCGGCAGGCGGGTGACAGTTCGTGGAAGCGGTTTCACGCCGTGCTGTTACCTTCACGCCCCCTCCACCCGCCCCGCCCTATGCCCGAGTTTACGCTGACGACCCTCGACATCGCGGCCGTCGTCCTCTACGCCCTCGTCATCTTCGGGATCGGGCTGTACTTCTCGCGCAGGACGGACGACGGCGAGGACTACTTCCTCGCGGGCCGGAGCCTGACCTGGGGGCTCATCGGGATCAGCCTGCTCGCCTCGAACCTGTCGTCGTCGTCGATGATCGGGATGGCCGGCGAGGCCTACGGCGGGATCGGGCTGGCCGTCTACAACTACGAGTGGATGGCGGCGATGGTGCTCGTCGTGTTCGTGCTCTTTTTCCTCCCGTTCTACCTCCGGAGCGGGATCTACACGATGCCCGAGTTCCTCGAGAAGCGGTTCGACGGGCGGAGCCGGACCTACTTCTCGGCCCTCAGCATCTTCCTCTCGGTCGTCGTGGACACGGCCGCGGCCCTCTTCGCCGGGGCGCTCGTCGTCGAGCTCCTCTACCCCGACTTCCCCCTCGCGGGGACGATGGCGATCCTCGCGCTCGTGGCCGGGGCCTACACGATCGCCGGCGGGCTCAAGGCCGTCGTCTACACCGACGCCATCCAGGGCACGCTCCTCCTCATCGGCGCGGCCTCGGTCTCCGTCCTCGCGTGGAACGAGATCGGCGGGTGGGACGCCGTGACCGCCGTGACGCCGCCCGAGCAGCTCTCCCTGGTCCAGTCGTTCGACACCGACCCGAACCTCCCGTGGTACGCCGAGAGCGGGATGACCTCGCTCGGGCTCTTCACCGGCGTCTTCCTCCTCGGGTTCTATTTCTGGACGACCAATCAGTTCATGGTCCAGCGCGTGCTGGGCGCCAAGAACCTCGACCACGGGCGGTGGGGGGCGCTCTTCGGCGGGCTCCTCAAGATCCCGATCCTGTTCCTCATGGTCATGCCGGGGACGTTCGCGCGCGTCCTCTACCCGAACATCGAGCGGGCCGACCAGGTGTTCCCGACGCTCCTGTTCGACCTGCTCCCGGGCGGACTGCGCGCGCTCGTGCTGACGGCCATGCTCGCGGCCATCATGTCCTCGGTCGACTCGACGCTGAACGCGGCCTCGACGCTCGTGACGATGGACTTTATCAAGAAGTACCGGCCGGACACGTCGCCCCAGGCCCTCGTCCGCATCGGGCGGATCGTGACGTTCGTGTGCATGGTGTTCGCGATCGTCTGGAGCCCGGTGATCCTCGGGTTCGAGACGCTGTGGAGCTACCTCCAGACCACGCTCGCGTACGTGGCCCCGCCGGCGCTCGCCCTGTTCATCCTGGGCGTGTTTTGGAAACGGGCGACCGGCACCGGCGCGATCTCGGGGATGGTGGCCGGCCACCTCGCCGCCGTCGGGTTCCTCCTCGCGACGATCACGACCGACTTCCAGATCAACTTCCTCTACCTCGCCCCGATCCTGCTCACCGTGAGCCTGGTCGTGATGACGGTCGTGAGCCTCCAGACGGCCCCGCCGCCGGAGGAGAAGACCGACGGGCTGACGTGGACGCTGGCGTTTTTCCGAGCCGAGAGCGAGGAGCTCGAGGGCGTCCCGTTCTGGAAGAACTACCGCATGCAGTCGGCGGCGCTCGTGGCCGTCACGGCGGTCGTCGTCGTGTGGTTCTGGTAGGGATCGCGGGCCGGGCGCCCGGCGTCTGGGGCGCATGACCTACCTCCAGTTCCACCTCGTGTTCACGGTCCCGCCCCTCGTGGCCCTGGCGCTCTTGCAGGGCCGGACGCGCGGGCCGTGGTGGCCGCTCCTCCTCCTCGTCGGGATCGCGTTCGCGTGGACGACGCCGTGGGACAACTACCTCGTCGCCCGCGAGGTGTGGTCGTACCCGCCCGGCCGCGTGCTCGCGACGGTCGGGTACGTGCCGGTCGAGGAGTACGCCTTTTTCGTGATCCAGACGGTGATGACGGGGCTGTGGGTCCGGCTCCTCCAGGCGCGGTGGTCAAGGGCCGCCAGCCCGCCGGGGACGGTGCGCGCGCGCGTCGTCGGGGCCGTGCTCTTCGGGGCGCTCGCCGTCGTCGGGGCCGTGCTCTGGGCGCGGGGCGGGCACGGCCTGTACCTCGGGCTCATCGTGGTCTGGGCGGCCCCCGTCCTCGCGCTGATGTGGGCGGTCGGGGGGCACCTGCTGGTTGCCCGGCGGCGGCTCCTGGTGTGGGCCGTCGTCCCGCCGACGCTCTACCTGTGGGCGGCCGACTGGTACGCGATCACGCAGGCCGGGATCTGGACCATCACCGACGCCACGCGGACGGGCTGGGAGCTCGCCGGCCTTCCGGTCGAGGAGGCCCTGTTCTTCCTGGTGACGAACGTGATGGTGGCCCAGGGGCTCGTGATGCTGGAGCCGGACGCCATGCCGGAGACGGTCGGCCGGCTGCGGCGGGCGGGCCGGGCGGCGGCGTGACGCCGGCGGCCGGGCTCCCGTTTGCGTGGCCGCGCGGCGGG
>CAZDFV010000102.1:0-9971 GCA_964504495.1 uncultured Rhodothermales bacterium | reverse complement strand
CCAGCGGCTAGGCCCGGGGCAGGGGGACGTGGAACGTGGCCCCGCGGCCGCGCCCCTCGCTCGTGGCCCAGAGCCGGCCCCCGTGCCGGTCCACGACCGACCGCGCGACGGCGAGCCCGACGCCGAGCCCCTCGTGGTCGCGCGTGTCGGGGTCGGCAATCTGGACGAACGGCTCGAAGATCCGCTCCAGATCGGCCGGGTCGATCCCCCGGCCGGTGTCGTGGACCTGGAGGGCCACCTCGCCCGGCCCGACGCGGCCCGCGACGGAGACGCGGCCCGAGGGCGGCGTGAACTGGTGGGCGTTGCGGAGGAGGCCGGCGAGCGCGAGCCGGAGCCGCCGGCGGTCGGCCCGGACCGTGAGCGGGGCGTCGGGGAGGGCAACGCGGACGGCGCGCGGGAGCTCGCGGACGGCGTCGGCGAGGAGGTCGGCGAGCGAGACCGGCTCGGGGCGGGAGGCCCCGGCGCTCATCCCCGACATCTCGTCGATCGTGTCGACGGTCTCCATCATCCGGTCGCCGGCCTCGACGACGGCCTGGGCGAACGGGGCGAGGTCGTCGGCGGCCTCGTCGCGCAGGACCTGGCCGAACCCGAGGACGGCCGTCAGCGGCGTCCTGAGCTCGTGCGAAGTGATCGACATGAAGTTGGTCTTGAGCCGGTCGAGGTCGAGGAGCCGGGCGTTGGCCTCCTCCAGGGCGTCGCGCTGGCGGGCGCCGCGGAGGGCGACGGCGGCCTGGGCCGCGACCACGTCGAGCGCCTCGGTGTCGGCGTGGTCGAAGGGGCCGCGGTCCGGGTTGATGGCCTCGAGCACGCCGACCGGCTCGCCCTCGACCCGCATCGGCACGGCGAGGAGCACGCGCGGGCGGAGCCCGGTCTTCTGGGCGGCCTCGGCGAAGTGCCGCTCGTCGGCCTCGGCGTCGACGGCCAGGACCGGGCGGCCCTCGCGGAAGGCGGTCCCGGCCAGGCTGGCGTCGAGCGGGACGACGACGTCGGCGAGGGCGCCGGCCTCGTCGCCGGTTGCCGCGGCAAAGCGGAGGGTGTCCGTGCGCGCGTCGTGGAGGAGGATGGCGGCGGCCTCGCATCGGAGGACTTCGGTCGTGGTCCGGGCGATCCGGTCAAGGAGGGCGTCGAGGTCGGACGCACCGGCGAGGGCGACAGACACGTCGAGGAGCCGGCGCATCCGGCCGAGCGCGGCCTCGGGCGTGTCGTCGGGGCGGGCGGGGACGGGCGTCTCGGTCAGGCTCATCACGGCACGGGAGGGCGCCCCGGGTATCGCAGGGGCCCAGAGGGGGTTAACCGGGCCCCCTCGCCTGGGGACTCCGCCAGCCGCTGGCGGCGCAGCCGAGCGGGGCCTACGCTTTCCCCTTCACCTCCCGCAGCCTCTGCTTGAACCCGACGGCCGCGGCCGTGTAGCCGCCGCCGGCCCCGTCCACAAAGTGGACCTGCTGGCCCATCCGCTCGTAGACGAGGCACGTGAGGACGGCCCGGTCGGAGACGTGGAGGCCGTACGCGAGCCGGCCGTCCCGGTACATCCGCTCCAGGTCCGCTTCGAGACGTGCGCGCGCGGCGGGCGCCCCGGCCAGGACCATGCGGAGGACGCCGTCGAACTTCCGGTAGTCCGTCGCCCCCGTGAACAGGGTCGGGTAGCGGGCCCAGTCCGTCTCCGAGGTCTCGACGCCGAACCGGATGAGCGCCCGGCCGACGAGGTTCAGCGCCCACAGCTCGAGCCGCTTGCGGAGGCGCCGGTCGGCGTGCCGGAGGCGGACCTCGGGACCGAACTTGGCTGGCGACGTGCTCAGCCGGAGCCGGTCCACGGCGACCGGGTGGGGGGCGTCGCCGTAGGCCGAGGCGATGGCCTGGAGGGTCTCGCGGTAGGTCGCGTCCGGGTCCGCGTCGACCGCCTCGACGAGGAGCGAGACGGTCTCGCCGTGCGGGCTGGGGACGTCGCGCCAGCGGCACTCGAGGCCGGCGTACGGGTCGTCGGCACCGGAGGGCTCGGCCCGGCTGGCGTAGCGCGCGGCCGTCGCGGGGTCCTTCACCTGGCGCTCGGCCCACGCCATGCCCGCCCCGCGGAACAGGGCCTGGGCGTAGTGCTTGGACACCTGGTAGCGGGCGACGGCGACCTCGTGCCCCGCCGCCCGGGCCCCGGCGACGGGAACGGCACCGACGCGGAGTGGGAGGCCGAGCCGCCCGCTCGCGTGGTCCTGGAGCGCGGCGAGCGCCGCCAGCGAGGCGTCGAGGTGCTCGGGCGGGACGACGAGCGTGGCCCCGTCGCCCCCGAACACGAACGGGAGGTCGGCCCGGTCGGAGGCGTTCAGGACGGCGGCGATGGAGGCGGCCCCGACGTAGTTCACGTCGCGGTAGCGGCCAGCGGCGACGGCCTCGGTCGAGCCCACGACGTCGGTGAGCACAACGGTCCAGTCGTCCGGGACGGGCGCGTAGACGTCGTCCTCGACGAGCCGGTCGAACCGCTCGACGGCGGGGAGGCGGGCGTAGAAGTCGGCGGGCACGGGCGCTCGGCGGGCCCGCAACGTACGCCCTCGCCCCGCTGGCGGAGCGCGTCCGCCAGCTGAGGGCTACCCCTCGCGGCCGGCGGCCTCGGGTGCGAACGCCGGCGCGCAGACGGCCCAGTATTCGCACGCGCCCTCCGCCGACGGGTTGAGGTAGCGGACCCGCTCGCCGGCCCGGCACAGGACGGTCTCGCCCGGCCCGACGTCGACGTGCCCGCCGTCGTGCTCGACGCGCATCGTCCCGCGGACGACGATCGTGACCTCGTCGAACGCCGGCGTTTGGGGCGGCTCGTCCCAGCCGGGCGGGGCCGTCATGCGCGCCACGGACAGGCTGGCGGTCCCGGTGCTCACGCGGCCGACGTGCTCCTCGATGACTTTGTCGCCGGGGGCGGGGATGCGGACGGGGGCGGTGATCTTCTCGGGCATGGGCGTGACCCTGGGAGCGCGGGCGGCGGCTACACGGCGGACTCTCCCGCCCGCTCAGTCACACGCTACGACGGTTCGGGCGGCTTCCGCCGGGGAATCGCAACCTCTTGGCCGTCCTTACGAACGACACCCTGTCTCACCAGCCGCCCCCGCTATGGTCCTCGCGCTCCAACTCGCGGTGCCGGCGGCCCTGCTCGCGCTCCTCCTCCTCGCCGCGCCCTCGCGCGACCGTCGAACGGGCTGAGCGGCCCCGCCAGCGCCCCCACGCCCCGCCCGGCCCCGGCCCGGCGGGGCGTCGCTTTTTCGGGGAGCGCCGCGCGCCGGGGTGCGTACGCCGCCCCCCCTCCCGCCCCGCCATGTCCCCGTTCGACCTGTTCAACAACGTCCTCTACGTCCTCCTCGGGCTCTCGGCGCTCGTCCTGTTCGGCGTGCTCGCATTCTACTCGCTGCGGAAGAGGAACCGGGGGGAGGGGGACTAGCCGGCTACGCCTCGAGGACGTGGGCCAGGGCCCCGTCGAGGACGTCGAGTCCGGCGTCGAGGTCGGGGCCCGTGATCGAGAGGGCCGGGCGGAACCGGAGGGTCCGGGGCCCGCACCCGAGGAGGATGAGCCCGTCGTCGTAGGCCCGCTGGCGGACGGCGTTGCGGGTCGCGGTGTCCGGCAGGTCGAAGGCGCAGAACAGGCCGCGGCCGCGCGCGTCGGTCACGGCCTCGAAGCGGTCCTCGAACGCCGCCAGCCGCTCCTGCAGGCGGCCGCCCTGGCGCCACGCATTCCCGACGAGGTCCTCGGCCTCGATGGCCTCCAGGATCCGGTCGAACCGGACCATGTCCACGAGGTTGCCGCCCCACGTCGAGTTGATCCGGCTGGAGGTCTCGAACACGTGGCCCTCGGCCTCCTCCACACGCCGCCCGGCGAGGATGCCGCACACCTGCGTCTTCTTCCCGAACGCGAGCACGTCGGGCGTGACGCCGAGGCCCTGGTAGGCCCAGAACGTCCCCGTCAGCCCGACGCCGGTCTGGACCTCGTCAAAAATCAGGAGCGCCTCGGCCTCGTCGGCCAGGTCACGCAGACCCTGGAGGAAAGACGGTCGGAAGTGGTTGTCCCCGCCCTCGGCCTGGATCGGCTCGAGGATGATGGCGGCGATGTCGTCGGGGTGGTCGTGGAACGCCTGCTCCGCCTCCGCCAGCGCCGCGGCCTCCCGCGCCTCGACGTCGCCGCCACGGATCTTGGGGTTCGAGATCCGCGGCCAGTCGAACGTGGGGAAGTGGGCCGTCTTGTTCGGGTCCGTGTTCGTGAGCGAGAGGGTGTACCCGCTCCGCCCGTGGAACGCCTCGCGGAGGTGGAGGACCTGCGAGCCCTTCTCGCCCTTCCCGGCCGCGAGGTTCTTTCGGACCTTCCAGTCGAAGGCCACCTTCAGCGCGTTCTCGACGGCGAGCGCTCCGCCGGAGACGAAGAAGGCGTGGGGGAGCGCCTCGGGGATGCCGACGCGGCTGAACGTCTCGACAAACCGCGCGAGGTGCGGCGTGTAGACGTCGGAGTTCGCCACCTTGTTGAGCGCGGCGTCCATGAGCCGCTCGCGGAAGGCGGCGGCCTCGGCCCCAGACCCGGCGAGGGCCGGGTGGTTCATCCCGAGCGGGTTGGAGGCGTAGAACGTGAAAAAGTCGATGTAGTCCCGCCCGGTGACGGCGTCGCGGAGCCGGGCGCCCCCGCTGGCCTCCATGTCGAGGACGAGCGGGAGCCCGTCGGCGAGGAGGTGGCGGTCGAGGATGTCGCGGACGGCGTCGGCGTCCGGGAGCGCTTTCGGCGGGGCGGTGATCTGCATGGGCGTAGGTCGTGGGGCGTGGGGCGCAGGGGACCACTCGAAAAGCCACGCCTACGCGCGCAGGCAAGATAGCGGCGGGTCGCGGGGCCCCCCGCCCTCCGGCCGGGGGGTGGGGGCCGTCGCCGGGCCCGTCTCCACCCCGCTGGCGGGCGCCGCCAGCGGCCCGGGCCGGCACGAACGGCCGGGCCCGGGCCGTACCTTCCCGACACCCACGCGCTCATCTGATGGCCCTCCCCACCGTCTCCAAGCCGCCCCGCCGCCCGGGCGAGGTCCAGCTCAAGGCCACGCCCGCCGGCCCGGTCGCGGACGTGCCCGAGGGCGACGGCTTCGCGCTCGAGCTCCCCGTCGTCCAGAAGCCGCAGGTGGCGAACCGGCCCGGCGGCCGGCCGCCGTGGCTGCGGGCGAAGCTCCCGTACGGCGAGACGTTCCGCGACGTCCAGAAGACGATCGAGGCCCACGGCCTCCACACGGTCTGCTCGTCGGCCCGGTGCCCGAACATGGGCGAGTGCTGGAGCGCCGGGACGGCCACGTTCATGATCCTCGGGAACGTGTGCACGCGGGGGTGCTCGTTCTGCGCCGTCCTCACCGGCCGGCCCGAGAACCGGGACCTCGACTGGGACGAGCCGCGCCGGGTCGCCGAGGCCGCCCGGCTCATGGGGCTCCAGCACGTCGTGGTCACGAGCATCAACCGGGACGACCGGGAGGATGGGGGCGCTCCGATCTTCGCCGAGACCATCCGGCTCGTCCACGCCCAGGGCCAGACGATCGAGGTGCTCATCCCCGACATGCGCGGCCTCCGGCCGGCGCTCGAGACCGTCTTCGAGGCCCGCCCCGAGGTCCTCAACCACAACGTCGAGACGGTCCCCCGCCTGTACCGCCGCGTCCGCCCGCAGGCCGACTACCAGCGGTCGCTCGACGTGATCCAGCTCGCCAAGACGGAGTTCGGCCTCCGCACCAAGTCCGGGATCATGGTCGGACTCGGTGAGACGCGCGACGAGGTCGTACGTCTCATGGCTGACTTCGCCGCCCACGGCGTCGACGTGATGACGATCGGGCAGTACCTCCAGCCGACGCGGCACCACCTCCCGGTCGAGGAGTTCGTCCACCCGGAGACGTTCGCGTGGTACAAGAGGGAGGGCGAGGCGCTGGGGATCGAGCACGTCGAGAGCGGCCCGCTCGTGCGGAGCTCGTACCACGCCGAGCGGCATGTGTAGTCCGGCACGGGGTACGGGGCACGGGGTCCGTTCTAGGTGGGTCCGCACCCTGTACCTCGTACCGTGCACCCTCCTGCTGGCGGCGGCCGCCAGCGGGGCGGGGTGCACGCAGGCCGTCAACGCCGTCGCCGGCGTGTTCGGACCGGGCGGCGTCGGCGAGACGATCGACGCCCACGTGGTCTACCGGCTCCGGCCCGACTGCCCCGTGCTCGTCGCGCGGACGACGGAGAACGGGTACACCGTCCTCGCCCCGCTCCGCTTCCTCGAGGGCCCGACGGCGCGCGACGCGGCCGAGTTCGTCGGGACGGAGATCGAGGAGACCGGGCTGTTCGAGGGGCCCGTCCGCACCGGCGAGGTCGTCTTCCGGTACGTCCCGCCCGTCGCGTCAGAGACGTGGGACGCCCCCGAGGCCGACGTCGTGGCCGAGGTCGAGGCCGTCCGCCTCTCGCTCCCCGAGGCCCACGCCCACGTCGTCGGCCGGTGCGGTCCGCCCCCCACCCCGCCGGCCGACGTGCCGCGCACGCCGGCCCGCCAGTAGTGCCCGAGGACGTCCCCTACGACGCCGCCGACCCGAGCGCCTACGTCCGGGCCGTCCTCGACCTCGTCGGCGACCGTGACCCGCTGGCGCTGCTTGCCGGCGGGCCCGACCGCGTCCGCACCGCTGTCGAAGGGATCCGTGAGGCCGACGCCCGCCGGTCCGAGGCCGAGGGCACGTGGTCCGTGCTCCAGGTTCTCCGTCACCTCGCGGACTCGGAGATCGTCTACGGCTACCGCCTCCGCCTGATCGTGGCCGCCGACCGGCCGGCGATCCCCGGCTACGACCAGGACGCCTGGGCCGCGCGGCTGGACTACCACCACGGCACCGTGGCCGACGCCCTCGGCGACTGGGGCGCCATGCGGCGGATGACGCTCCGCTGGCTCGACACCCTCGACGCCTCCGGGTGGGAGCGCGTGGGCGTGCACGGCGAGCGGGGCGAGGAGAGTGTCGGCCACGTCGTCCGCCTGCTGGCGGGGCACGACCTCGTGCACGAGCGGCAGGTGAGGCGTATTCGCGAGTCGCTGGGCGCGTAGCGCCGCCAGCAGGGCGGCGCCCTCCCCCAGCCGCCCGGAACGGAGCGCGCCCCGGAGCCGAGGCCCCGGGGCGCGCTGGCGGTCGTCGAGGGGGACGCCCTACGAGGTCCCGTCGTCCAGGAGGAACCCGCCGGACGAGCCGACGAGCTGGTCGAGCGTGCCGGAGCGGTCGCCGGCGGTCACGGCCTCGACCGACCCGAGCTCACGGAGCGCGGGCGGGGTGTACGGGCGGGGCGGTTGGGGAGCGGAGTCGCGGGTCATGAGAGGGGGAGTCTAGGAGGAGGAGGGGCTACCGGGCAACCGTGAGACGGGCCGTCCGGGTCTCGGCGCCCTCGACGCGGACAACGTACGAGCCCGAGGGGTACGCTGATCCGTCGAACGTCAGGCCGTGCCGGCCGGCCGTGTGCGGGCCGTCGGCGAGGACGGCCACCTCGCGCCCAAGCGCGTCGTAGACGACGACGCGGACGTCGGCCGCCTCCGCCAGCCCGAACGCGATGCGCGACCGGCCCGTCGTCGGGTTCGGGGCCGTGACCAGCGAGAGGTCGACGGCGCCAGCGGCCTCGTTCGAAACCGCCCGGCGGACGGCGGCGAGGGCCTCGGCGAGCGCCGCGGGGTCGGCCTCTTCGTCACCGCGGACCGTCCCGAAGAGGTTGTCCTCGTCGCGGTAGATCACGGCGGCGATTACCCGGCCGTCCAGGCTCGCCGCGTCGTCGCCGACGGCGGCCGCGCCCTCGACGTGGACGAGCGCGCCCGGCCCGTCGGGGAGCGTGTTCGGGGGGAGCGTCCCGTCCAGGTTCGAGAGCACGAGCGACTCGCCCGGCGCCAGGACGACGCCCGGGGAGGCCACGAACGTGACCGCCTCGGTCAGCGGGTCGAGGACGGCGAACGTCGTGCCCGAGAGGTCGGCGCTCTCGCCGCTGTCGGACCCGTTCGTGAGCACGACGAACTCGCCACGGGGGTCGCCCTCGCCGTCGGCGTCGAAGTCGGCGAAGAACACGGGGAGCGTCTCGGGGCCCTCGGTGACCGTCCGGCCGGAGACGACGCCGAGGAAGTCGTCCATGATCGGCGTCAGGTCCGTGTTGTCGAGGAGTCCGCGCCCGGCGATCCGGCCGGCGTACGTGCCCCCGACGTTGTCCTCGGCCCCGACGAAGATGTCGGACGGCGTGTGGTTGCCCGGCGTGGACCCGACGTTCGGGGTGTTCCCGTTGACGACCGGGTTCGACCCGTACGAGATGACGATGCGCGGGCCGCTCTCCATCGCCTGCGGGTACATCAGCCCCTGGTAGGCGCGCATCTGGTACTGCGGGAACCACGCGGCGCCCCGGACGATGCCGGTCGGCGTCGCGCGCGAGGCCCGGCCGCCGTCCTGGGTCGGCTGCTGGGCGTAGGTCCGGCTCGTCCCGTCGCTCGACGGGTCGTTGAGCGAGACGGCCGCGAACCCGCCGCACTCGTGGTCGGCCGTCTGCATGATGAGGGTCTCGCCGCGAGAGCGGTCGCCGAGGTACTGGCGGCCGGCCTCGATGGCGTAGTCGAAGGCGAGGACCTCCTTGATCATGTAGTCCGAGCCGTAGACCGGGCCGGGCACGTCGGGCGTGAGGCCGACGTAGACGCCGTCGGCGAAGAACGCCTCGAAGTTGGCGTCGATCACGAGGTCGCTCCCACTGACCCGGATGCCGCCGGCGTTGGCGTGCTCGAGGTGGTCGATCCGCCCGCTCTCGACGATGAGGAAGAACCCCTTGTCGCTTTTCCGCTCGAGGACCTCGACGGCGATCTCCGTCAGGTCGGTCAGGCTGGGCTCGTCGGTGCCCACGACCTGGCGCTCCTGCTCGTAGAGCATGTGGCTGGCGTTGAACAGGCCGAGGAGGGCCGCGCCGTCGTCGTCCGCGAACCGGTCGAGGTCGAGGCCGAGCAGGCCGTCCCGGCTCGTGACGTACTCGTAGCCGCGGTCGCGGGCCACCTGGACGAGGTCGACGCAGTCGGGCCGGCGCCCGCTGAGCCGGAGCGTCCCGCCCTCCGGGTCGGCCACGGGGACGCCGTCGCGGTCACGGATGTCGGCGTTGGGGGTGTCGGCGTTGGGGCAGTCCGAGGCCGGGAGCCAGTGCCGGCCGCCGCCGCCGAGGATGACGTCGAGCTTGACGCCGACCTTCGGGGCCGGCAGCCGCCAGTCGCGCTCGGCGTCGTACTCGACCGCGTCGAGCGGGCTCGCGGCGAAGACCCCCTCGTACTCGGCCTGGCTCGTCGAGACGTACTGGGCGGCGATGTAGTCCTCGAGGTTCCGGTTCCAGATGTGCGAGGCGAACGAGGCCGGGGTCGCGTGCGTGATCCGCGCCGTCGAGACGATGCCGACGGCGTACCCCTCCTTTTTGGCCGCCTCGAGGATGGTCTCGATGGGCGCGAGCGTGGACGGGTCGAGGGCGATGAACTCGTTGTCGATCTTCCCGGCCTGCCCGGCCGAGTAGACCGTCGCGCCCGGAGCCGAGTCGGTCACCCACGAGTTGAGCGAGTGGGTCGTGACGGTCGTGTTGTAGGGGAGCCGGTCCGAGGCGAGGAGCCGGAAGCGCGGGTCGTCGGAAAAGCGGGAGCCGTCCTGGCCCTGTCCGAGGGCCATCCGCGCGGCCGTCTTGGGCGAGATGCCGTAGCCGTCGCCGATGTAGAGGATGACGTTCTTCCGGGTCTGGGCGTCCGCGGTACCGGCGGGGCCGGCGACGAGGGCGAGCGCCAGCCCGAGGAGGAGCAAGCGGGGCATGGGGGAGGGGGATGCGGGGGAGGGCCCGCAGCGTAGCCCGCCCCCGGCCGTCGCCCCGTTACCCCAGCGTGTCGGCTCCGTTACCCCTGGGTCAGCGCTCCGTTACCGTTCGTCGGACCCCTTGACCGGGCGGGCCGCCGTCCCGTCTATGGGCGTTTCGCCCCGCCCCCGCCGATGCCCCGCCTG
>CAZDFV010000101.1:0-10040 GCA_964504495.1 uncultured Rhodothermales bacterium | reverse complement strand
CAGCGAGGCGGGGCGGGCGGGGGTGGTGCGGGGCGCGTCATGGGGAGCGGGGCGGGGAGTGGGCGGCGCCCCCTGAGCCGGCGGGGCGGGACGAGGCTGCCGCCCCGCCCTGGAGGAGCGCGGCGGGCGGGGCGGCTCCGCGAGGTTCGGAGCGGCGCACCGGACTAGAACCCCGTCGGTGACGGCCGCCAGTCCGCCTCGACCTCGTCGTAGAACGCGCGGAGGACGCCGAACGCCGCCTTCCGCTCGCCCCGGTCTGAGAGGAGCCCCTTCCGGTTCCACCAGTCCTGGATGCGCGGGAGCGGCCGGCGCGGGGACCGGAAGTCCGTCAGGATCCAGGGGCTCATCCCGCGGAGGAACGGGATCCGCCGGAGCATGGCGACCTGCTCGCGGTAGAGGTGGGCCTGGTAGTCCTCCGTCCACCGCGTGAGCGAGTCGCCGCGGAGGCCGTAGAGCGCGCCGGCCCCGAACTCCGAGATCACGAGCGGCTTCTCGACCGTCGTCGCCCAGCGCGTCCCAGGGATGGCGTCGGGGAGGCTCCCGTACCACCCGACGTACTCGTTCACGCCGACGACGTCGAGGTGCTCCGCGAGCGGGTCCTCGACCGTGAACAGCGTCCCGCCGTCGGGCGCGCCCGTGATCTCGGCGAAGACGGCGGCCGTGACGAGCCGGGTCGGGTCGAGCGCCCGGGCGGCCTCGACGAGGCGGACGAGGAAGTCGGTCCGGGCCGGCGAGATCGGCGTCTCGTTCGCCACCGACCACAGGACGACCGACGCCCGGTTCTTGTCGCGCGTGACGAGCTCGCGGAGCTGGCGCTCGGCGCTGGCGTACGTACCCGGGTCGTCCCACGCGATCGACCAGTAGACGGGGACCTCGGCCCACACCAAGAGCCCCATCTCGTCCGCCAGCCGGAGCATGGCCTCGTCGTGGGGGTAGTGCGCGAGGCGGACGTAGTTGCACCCGAGGTCGAGCGCCCACTGGAGGAGCTGCCGGTTCTCGGCCTCGGTCAGCCCGCGGCCGCCGCGGAAGGGGGCCTCCTCGTGGATCGAGATCCCGCGGAGGAACACGGGCTCGCCGTTGAGGAGGACGTCGAACCCGTCGACCGCGACCGTCCGGAACCCGACGCGGTCCTCGACCCGGTCGGATTCGGACGCCACAACGACGTCGTAGAGCCGGGGCGCCTCCGGCGACCACCGCTCGCCGCGGAACGGGAACGAGAACCGGGCCACCCCGCCCGCGTCGGTCTGGACCGTCTCGGAGACGCCGAGGGCGGGGACCGAGACCGTGACCGACTGGTCGAGGTCGGGGCCGTCGAGCGCGGCCCAGCCGGAGACCGTCTCGCCGCCGGGGTCGAGGGCGAGCGTGTAGTCGCGGACGTAGGTCGCGGGGAGCCGGAGCAGCCGCACCGAGCGCGTGAGCCCGCCGTAGTTCCACCAGTCCATGTTGTCGGTCGGGACGGCCGTCCGCTCGCGCCGGTTGCCCACCTCGACGACGAGCGTGTGCTCGGTCTCCGCGAGCTCGCCGAGGGCGAGCGGGGCGGACGTGGGCGGGACGCGGTCGGTGATCTCGACGTCGAACGGCGTGTACCCGCCCTCGTGCTCGCCGACGAGCTCGCCGTCGAGGAACACGCGCGCGCGGTGGTTGGCCGCCCCGAACCGGAGCACGAGCCGCTCGCCGGGCGCCCGCGCGACCGTGAACGGGCGGCGGTACCACACCGTCCCCTCGTAGAAAAAGAGGCGGTCGCGCTGGCTGTTCCAGTCGCCCGGGACGCGGAGCGTGCCGTCGTCGTCGAAGCTGTACTCGATGAGGTCCGAGCGGTGCTGGGGGCGGGCGTCTTGGTTGAACCCGCGGTCGGGGATCGGCTCGTCGAAGATGTTCCGCGAGCCGACGTCGAACGGGTCGACGATCGCGCTCCACGTCCCGTCGAGGACGACGTGGTCGCGGGCGTGGGCGTTCTGGACGAGGTCGGCGTGCCCGTCTTGGGCGCTGGCGGCGGTCGCCAGCACGAGGAGGGCGAGGAGGGCGGGGCGGAGGGGCATGGTCTAGGGCCGGCTGAGCCGGGCGTCGAGGGCGGACCGCCAGCGGGCGTAGGCGGCGTCGAGGGTGTGGGGGGGGGCGGGCTCGACGCGGCGCGCGAGCGCGAGTTGGCCCGTGGCGTCCGCGGGCCGGTCGTAGACCCCGGCGCCGATGCCGGCGCCTCGGGCCGCCCCCTCGGACCCGTCCGTCTCGGCGAGGTCGAGCACGGCCCCGAGGGCCGTCGCGAAGGTCTGCGCGAAGCCGTCGGAGAGGAACAGGTTGGCGCGCGGCGCGCGGACGCGGTCGACCGAGACGCCCGTCCCGGCCAGGACCTCGGCCCCGTAGCGGAACGCGAACGCGACGCCCTCCTGGGCCGCCCGGACGAGGTGGCCGGGGCCGTGCCGGTTGAGGTCGAGGCCGACCACGGCCGCGCCGAGGTCGCGGTCCCCGAGCACGCGCTCGGCGCCGTTCCCGAACGGGAGCACCGCCAGCCCGTCGGCGCCGGCGGGTGCGGCCTCGGCGAGCGCGTTCATCTCGGGGTACGACACCGCCCCGCCTGTGGAGAGCGTCTCGCGGAGCCAGCGGTACAGGCTGCCCACGCCGTTCAGGCAGAGGAGCACCCCGTAGCGCGGCGTCTCGGCCGTGTGGTTGACGTGGAGGAACGTGTTCACGCGCGAGTGCGGGTCGGGGGCGGGCGCGTCCGTGACCCCGTAGACCACGCCGGAGGTGCCGGCCGTGGCCGCGACCTCGCCCGGGGCGAGGGCGCCGAGCGCGAGCGCGTTGTTGGGCTGGTCGCCGGCCCGGTACGTGACCGGCGTGCCCGCCTTCAACCCCAACGCTTCGGCCGCCCCGCCCGTCAACTCACCCTGCTCCCCGAACGTCGGCACGAGATCGGGGATGAGGGCGGGGCGGAGGTCGTAGTGGTCGAGCACCTCACGGGCGGGGCGGTCCTCGCGCATGTGCCAGAGGACGGCCTCGCTCAAGCCGGACGCCGTCGTGCGCGGCTCGCCGGTCATCCGGTACGCGAGCCAGTCGCCGGGGAGCATCGCGTGTCGGGCGGCGGCGTAGACGTCGGGCTCGTGCTCCCTCACCCAGGCCAGCTTCGAGGCGGTGAAGTTGCCCGGGCTGTTCAGGAAGTCACGGAGGCACCGGGCCTCGCCTAGCTGGCGGAACGCCTCGGCGCCCAGGCCCGCGGCCCGCCCGTCGCACCAGATGATCGACGGGCGGAGCGGGGCGTCGGTCTCGCCCGTCAGCACGAGCCCGTGCATCTGATACGCGACACCGACCGCCCCGACCTCGGCGCCGTCCACCCCGCCCGCGTCGAGCGCGCGGCGGACGGCTCGGCCCGTGTGCGTCCACCACGCCTCCGGGTCCTGCTCGGCCCAGCCGGGCCGGGGCGCGTCGATGGACATCTCGGCGTCGGGCGACTGCCCGTGCCCGAGCGCGCGGCCCGTCGCCGAGTCCACGAGCGCCGCCTTGACCGAGGACGAGCCGAGGTCGATGCCTAGGAGGATCATCGGGCCGAGCGCTCGGTCCGCCGGCCGATCTCGAACGGCTCGGTGATGAACGCCTGCGGCGTCTCGCCCACGCGGCCGTCCAGGATCACGCGGTAGGTGCCCGGCGGCGTGTCGGGCGGGACGGTGATCGTCGCCGCGGCGCCCTCGCCCGGGCCGACCGTGCGCGGCGTGTCGTCGCACGCCCGGTGCCGCCACCCGCCGTCGGCTCCGCGGTACGCCCCGCCCTTCCGGCGGATCTGGAGCTCGGCGGCGCACATCTCGAACGAGTAGGGCGACGTCGAGGCGTTCCGCAGCGTCAGCGCGACGGCGTCGCCGGGGGCGTAGGCGGTCCGGTCGGTCGTAAGCGCCCGGTCGACGTCCGCGCCGACGCCGCCGACCTGGATCTCGCGGCCCACGAGCGCGAGCGGCGCCCCGCCCCTGTTCACTGAGAGGAGCACGCCGAACAGCTCGCGGCCCTTCCCTTCGGTCGGGTCGTAGAGCCGGAGCTGGTTGTCGTCGTCGCGCCACGTCGGCACGAGAGAGGCCGCCGTGACCTCCCCGCCCTCGACCGTGAGGCGGGCGAGGAGCCCCTCGCGGAAGTACCGGTCGCGGTCGGCGCGGATGTCGTCGAAGACGCCCTGCGCCAGGCTGTAGAAGACGGGCCGGCCGCGGTACACCTCGACCTGCTGGTAGCGGTGCGGCCCGTGGCCCATCACGACGTCGGCCCCGGCGTCGATCACGGCGTGCGCGATGTCGGTCTGGTACCCCACCGGCTCGTCCGTGCCCGAGACGCCCCAGTGGTACGACGTGACCACGACGTCGACGCGCTCCGCCAGTTGGCGGACGTCCTCGACCATGCGGGCTTTCGACGCCTCGTCGAACCAGGTGACCACGACCGGCGGCTGGCCCGGCTTGTCGAGCTGGTGCGGCGGCTGGTACGCCGTGTGGACCTTGATCTCGGCCACGCCCGGCCGCGTCGGCGTCGCGGCGTGGTTGTACGGGAAGACGGTCGCGGCGTACTGGAGGAAGCCGACCGTCGTGCCGTCGTCGGCGGTGAGGATCACCGGGCGGTGGGCGGCCTCCAGGTTCTCGCCGCCCCCGGCGTACGGGATGCCGGCGGCGTCGAGGACGGCCAGGCTCCGCATGAGCGCCTCGCGCGGGTACGTCACGTTGTTGGCGACGCCGACGGCGTCGATCCCGGCCGCCGTGAGGGCGGCGACCTGGTCGGGGTCCGAGTGCCGCCAGTTTTTGTGCTCGACGTCGGGGTCGTCGCGGTCGTCGGAGCCGCCGGCGAACGGGCCTTCGAGGTTGAGGAGGCGGAGGTCGGCCGCGGCGAGCGTCGGCATGACGTCGCGGAACGCGGTCTCGGGCTCGTCGCGGAGTTGGACGTTCGTGTCGCCCATGAGCAGGATCGAGACGGCGTCCGGGTCGTCGTGGACCCACGGCCACGGGCCGCCGTCTTGAGCGACGGTGGGGCTAGCGGCGAGCGCCAGCGCGGCGAGGAGGGGGAGCGTTCGCATGGGGGCGGGGTGGGAGACGCGGGGCGGAGCGAAGCGGTCAGGGCGCGGCCCCGACGCCGTCGGCGGAGACCGCTTTGCGGGCGAGCCCGTTCGGCCCCGCCCCGCCCACCTCGACCGTCGCTTCGAGCGGGGTGGACGCCGACGACGTCCCGACCATGAGCCGGACGGGCCCCGGCTCGATGACGAACCGCAGGTCGCGGTCCACCAGGCCGAAGCGCCGGGCCGGCACCTCGACCGAGACCGCCTCCGCCCCGCCCGCCGGGACCGCCACGCGGGCGTACCCGACGAGCTGGCGGACCGGCCGCGTGAGGCCGGCCGCCTCGTGGCGGGCGTAGACCTGGACCGTCTCCGTCCCGTCGCGGTCGCCCGTGTTCTCGACGCGCACGCGGACCGCCAGCGCGCCGCCCGAATCGACCGTGTCGGCGTCGAGCGAGAGGTCGGAGACCCGGAACGTCGTGTAGCTCAGCCCGAACCCGAACGGGAAGAGCGGCGACGAGGGGAGGTCGGCGTAGTCGCCGAGCCAGTGGCTGTGGCCGCCTGACGGCCGGTGGTTGTAGAAGACGGGGACCTGGCCGACCGCGCGGGGGACCGTGATCGGGAGCTTCCCGCCCGGGACCGCGTCGCCGAAGAGCGTCCGCGCGACGGCCGCCCCGCCCGCCTCACCGGGCAGCCAGCAGTGCAAGACCGACGCGACGTGGTCGACGACGCCCGTGAGCGCGTACGGCCGCCCGCCGACGACGACGAGCGCCACCGGCGTGCCCGTCGCGGCGACCGCCCGCACCAGGTCCTCCTGGACGCCGGGCAGCGTGATCGTCGCCCGGTCGCGGGCCTCGCCGCACGTGCAGTCGTCGGTCAGCCCGGACCGGCCGCCGACGACCACGACGGCCACGTCGGCACCCCGGGCCGCCTCGACGGCGGCCTCGAAGCCCGACCGGTCGTCGCCCTTGACGCCGCAGCCCTCGGCGTAGGCGACCTCGGCCCCGCCCGCCGCCTCGCGGACGGCGTCGAGGACCGACGGCACGCCCGCGAGGTAGTCGAGCTTCTCGAACCCGTCCGGGAGCCGGGCCTGGTCGGCGCCGAGCGCGTTCTGGTCGAACAGGGCGTCGATGTGGGCGGGGTAGGCGTAGTCGCCGTAGAGGTTGCGCGCGGAGTCGGCGTTCGGGCCGACGACCGCGATCGTCCCGCGTCGCGCGAGCGGCAAGAGCGGGGTGGCCTGCCCGTCGCCGCCGGCCGGCGCGTCGTTCTTGAGCAGGACGAACGAGGCCTCGGCGATCTCCCTCGCCGTCTCGCGGGGGGCCGGGTCCGCGAACACGGCGGCCACGCGGCCTTCGTCGGCGTACGGGCGCTCGAACAGGCCCAGCCGGACCTTCATCGCGAGCCCGCGCCGGACGGCCCGGTCCACGAGCGCGACGTCCACCGCCCCGCTCTCGATAGCCTCGCGCAGCGGGTCGCCGTAGCAGTCGACCGCCGGGAGCTCGACGTCGATCCCGGCCGTCAGCGCGAGCGCCGCCGCCTCGCCCTTCGTCTTCGCCAGCCGGTGGTGCTTTTTCAGCTCGTTGACGGCGAAGTAGTCGCTGACCACGACGCCCTCGAACCCGAGCTCGCCGCGGAGGAGGTCGGTCAGGAGCGCCTCGTCGGCCCCGCACGGCATCCCGTCGACCTCGTGGTAGGCGTTCATGACCGAGCCCAGCCCGGCCTCGCGGATGGCCGCCTCGAACGGGTGGACGAAGGTCTCGCGGAGCTCGCGCGGGGCGATGTGGGCCGGCGCCCAGTTCATCCCGCCCTCCGTCAGCCCGTACCCGACGAAGTGCTTGGCCGTCGCCACGACGCCGCCCCCGCCGGCCCCGTCGCCCTGGAACCCGTCGGCCTCGAACCCGTCGCCCTGGAGCCCTCGGACGTAGGCGACGCCGAAATCGGCGACGAGGTGGTGGTCCTCCCCGAACGTCTCCTCGGTCCGGCCCCACCGCGGGTCGCGCGTCACGTCGAGGACGGGCGCGAGCGCCTGGTGCCCGCCGGCGACCCGGATCTGGCGGCGGATCTCGGTCGCCATCCGCTCGGCGAGGTCGGGCCGCCACGACGCCGCGATCCCGAGCGCCTGCGGGTAGACCGTCGCGCCCCGGGCCATGTACCCCGAACAGCACTCCTCGTGGACGAGGGCCGGGATGCCGAGCCGGGTCTCCTCGACGAGGTACCGCTGGATGCCGTTGCCGAGTCGCGTGGCGTCCTCGGGGAGCAGGTTCGACGACCCGCCGACACGCGTGATCTGGCCGACCCCGTCGGGCATGAGCGCCCGGGCCTTCTCGGCCGAGAAGGCCCCGCCCTCGACGACCTGGTAGGCCCAGTACGACCCGATCTGGGCCAGCTTCTCGTCGAGCGTCATCCGGGCGAGCAGGTCGTCTACGCGGTCGTCGACGGAGAGGGAGGGGTCGCGGTAGCGGGGGGCGGCGTCGGGCATCAGGTCGGGGAGGGGGCCCCCCGCCCGAGAGGGACGGGCGGGGGGCGGGGAGGGGACGGCGCGGGCGGGGCGGCCCGGGCTAGTGCTGGTCGGCGTGGACCATCTGGTCCGGGCGGAGGAAGGGGACGTGGAGGTCGGCCGTCCCCTTCCAGGCGTGGGGGTCTCGGCCGGCCACCATGACGACGTCGCGCATGTCGGCCGTGGGGTCGAGGCGCCCGCCGTTGTCCCACGGGAGCATCGACTCGGCCGACATCGTGTGGAGCACGAGGGCCACGCGCGTCCGGTCCCGCGTTGTGTTCCGGTTCGAGGCGTGGAGCAGGTGGCCGTCGAAAAAGAGGACGCCGCCGGACGGGACCGGGACGGGCACGGCGGCCGCCTCGTCCTCGTCCGAGAGCTCGGCCGTGTCCGTGTCGCCGAACTGGTCGCCGTCGTACGGCACGCGGCGGCGGACGACGGCCGGGCGGTGCGAGCCGGGGACGACCCACAGGCACCCGTTCTCCTCGTCGGCGTCGTCGACGGCGATCCAGACGCCGGTCAGCGAGCGGTCGCGGGTCGGGATGAAGTACTCGTCCTGGTGCCAGCTCTGGCCCGGCTTGCCCAGCCCCTTCGTGAACAGCATGGACTGCATGCACTTCACGTTCGGGCTCACAACCTCGGTCAGGACGCCCGCCAGCGCGGGGTGTGTGATCACGTCCCGGATCCGGTCCGAGACCTTGTGCGGGAAGTGGATGGCGTTGTAGGCCGCGAGCACCTCGGCGTCGGTCGCCTCTTCGGGCGTCTCGACGAGCCCTTCGACGTCGCCCCGCTCGCCGCGGAGGACGGCGGCGCCCTCGGCGCGGACGGCTTCGACCTCGTTCGAAGAGAGGAGGACAGGCGCGAGGAGGAAGCCCCGTTCGCGGTAGAAGGCGGCGTTCGCGTCGGAGACGCGGCCGTCCTGGACGACGGCGTCGGCGGGGAGCGGAGCGGTCATGGGAGGAGGGGGGTGGGGGCCATGTTCGTGACGTGGGCGGCCTCGTGCGCGCGCCAAGCCGAGCGCGACTCGGCCAGGACCGCGGCGGCGTCCCCGCTCGCCGCGAAGCCCCGGAGGCCGACGGGGCCGTCGTAGCCGACCGCGTCCAGCGCGTCGGCGAGGGCCCCGTTGCGCAGGGTGCCCCGACCGACGGGCTCTACAGTGGCCGCGAAGTAGCCGTCGGCGAAGGGGGCGCGGCGGCTGCCGTTGGTGTTGACGCGGTGGGGGGACGGGGCCGCCCGTGCGACGAGCGCCTCGACGGCGCCCGGCTCCTCCCCGCGCCCGCCTCGGGCGAACCGGTGGAGGAGCGGGAGCGTCAGGCGCACGTTCGGGTGCCCGGCCCGTTCGCAGAGCCGGAGGGCGTGGTCCACGTCCGCGACGGCGTAGTTGACGTGCGGGTAGAGCGCGAGCGTGAGCCCCCGCTGGGCCGCGCGGTCCCCGTACCCGCTGAGCGCGCGCCACACGGCGACGCCGCGGCCGAGGCGACGGGCCGCGTGCGCGTGGCGCCGGGCGATGGCCCCGGCTCCGGCCAGGAGGAGTCGTTTGATCATGGGGACGACGGCTCGGGCTGCTGCTACAGCGGCGGCGTCGAGGGCGCTAGCGGAGCACGGCGCCCGCTTCTAGAAACGGGACGGCCTGCCCTTTGAGCGAGCCGTCGGGCTCGTGGATCGGCTCGGGAGCGAACTGCATGGCGAACGCCCGGCGCGGAGCGTCCGTCGAGTTGGCGCCCGAACGGTGGAGGCACAGGCTCGAGAACACGACGGCGGTCCCAGCCGGGACCTCGACGGCGTTGCCGGGGTCGCCGCCGTGGTACCCGATCCGGTCGTGGGAGCCCGGGACCGGGTCGTGCTCGATCCGGTCGCGCGTGCCGGCCCGGTCGTAGGGGAGCATGTAGAGCGTCCCGTTCGCCTCGGACATGTCGTCGAGCGCGACCCAGCAGTTGACGTACGGCCGATGCGGGGTGTCGACGTAGCCCGAGTCCTGGTGCCACGCGAACGACGACCCGGCCTTGGACGGCATCTTGACCACGAAGTGCTCCCAGAACAGGAGCGCGTCGTCGCCGATCGTGGCGCGACAGACCGCGGCCGTGCGGTCGCCGAAGACGACGTCGGCGGCCTCGGCGGCCGCATCGCGCGCGTTCGTGACGAAGTACCGCTTGCCGCGGGCGCTGAGGCCGAGCGTGTCCGAACCTTGTCGGTCCATCTCGGCCTCCTGCTCGGCCACGAGCCGGTCGCAGACGCCCTGGAGCGTGGCGAGCTCGTCGGGGGCGAGGAAGCCGGGGACGGTGAAGTAGCCGCGCTCGTCGTAGAGGCGGCGCATGTCGTCGGTGATGAGGGAGGTCATGGGTCTGGAGAGTCGCTGAGGTTTCTGGAGACGGGGCCGCCGGGCGGGGCGGCGTGCGGAAGGGCCGTGCGCGGGCACGGCCTTCCGGCGACTCTCGGGGTCGTCCCGGACGGTGCGGGTGTCGGCCTGCCGCCGGGCGGCCTCGTCCCCGTCCCACCGCCGGAGGAGCCACGCGGGGTGCGCGAGGCCGGGGCGGGCGG
>CAZDFV010000100.1:0-10188 GCA_964504495.1 uncultured Rhodothermales bacterium | reverse complement strand
AGCGGGTCGGAGCCGGGCGACGCCTCCGGCCCGAGGTAGGCCAGCGCCCCCTCGACGGCCGGCGAGAGGCCCGCGCCGTCCCACGCGACGCGGACGCCGAGGCCGCCGGCGCGGCGGTGCGAGCGGTGGGAGGTGTCGTCCACGGCCCGAAGGTCCGGCCCGGGCGCGGCGCCCGCAAGGGAGAAACGGCGTCGCCGGGAGGTGGGGTGCCCCCGGCGTATCTTGCCCGCTCTTGAGACACGGCCGGCGCGACCGGCCCCACCTAGCACGAGGAGACGGGATGGCCGGCCACAACAAATGGTCGAAGATCAAGCGGAAGAAGGGCGTCGCCGACGCCCGCCGCTCGAAGGTCTGGGCGCGGATGGTCCGCGACATCATGATCGCCGCGCGCGAGGGCGGCGGCTCGCCCGACATGAACGCCCGGCTCGCCCTCGCCGTCGAGAAGGCGAAGGCGGAGAACATGCCGAAGGACAACATTGAGCGGGCCATCAAGCGGGGGACCGGCGAGATCGAGGGGGCCGACTACGAGGAGGTCGTCTACGAGGGCTACGCCCCGGGCGGCGTGGCCGTCCTCATTGAGACCCTCACCGACAACACGAACCGGACCGTCGCCGACCTCCGCTCGCTCTTCTCGAAGGCCGGCGGCAACCTGGGCACGAGCGGGAGCGTCGCGTTCCTGTTCGAGCAGAAGGCCGTCTTCGAGGTGCCCGCGGGCGGGGCCGACGAGGACGACCTGTTCCTCCTCGTGGCCGACGCCGGCGCCGAGGACCTCCGCCGCGAGGACGGCGCCTTCGTGGTCGAGGCCCCGGCCGAGGCGTTCGGCGACGTCCAGGCCGCCCTCGCCGACGCCGGCGTCGAGACGGCCGAGGCCGGGCTCCAGCGGATCCCCACGACGGCGACCGCGCTCGGGGCCGACGAGGCCGCCGCGGTCCTCCGCCTCCTCGACGGGCTCGACGAGCACCAAGACGTCCAGGCCGTCTACTCCACGCTCGACGTGGACGACGAGACGCTGGCGACGCTAGAGGGATAGAGGGGCAAGGGATCGAGGGATGGGCGCATCCCTCTCCCGTCCCCTATCCCCCATCCCTCCCCCCATGATCGTCCTCGGCATCGACCCCGGCACGCGGACGGCGGGCTTCGGCGTGGTCGAGGACGCGGGCGGGCGCGAGCGGGCCCTCGACTACGGGGCCGTCGACCTCCCCCCCGACCTCGACCACACGCTCCGGCTCCAGCGGATCTACGACCGCGTCCTCGCGCTCGCCGACGCCCACCGCCCGGACGAGGTGGCCGTCGAGGTCCCGTTCCTCGGCCAGAACGTCCAGGCGCTCCGCAAGCTCGTCCGCGTCGAGGCCGCCGTCATGCTGGCGGCCATGCACCGCGAGGTCGCGGTCGCGCAGTACGCCCCGGCCGAGGTCAAAAAGTCGGTGACGGGTCAGGGCCGGGCCTCGAAAGATCAGGTCTGGTTCATGGTCCGCCAGCAGCTCGGCGTGGCCGACGACCGGGGGCGGGACGCGAGCGACGCCCTGGCCGTCGCGCTGTGCCACGCCCGGCGGCTGCGGGCCGGGCCGGCCGCGGGCGCCCCCAAGAGCTGGGCGGCGTTCGTGGAGGCCAACCCCGGCCGCGTCCGGTAGCGGAGGGCGGCGGACGGGTGGGGTTCCCGCCCCCGGCTCAGTCCAGAGCCGCGCCCCATCCAGGAGCCGTCCGCCTGGCTGGCGCTGGCCGCCAGCACGCCGGAGCCTGGGCCGTCCAATCGTCAATCGCCCGGTCCCCACTCAACCGATGCCTTACCCCCGCTCCTCGTCGCGGACGCGGACGACGTCGGCCACCTCGTCGGCGTCGAGCGCTCCGCCCGAGAGGGCCACGGCGACCTCGGCGATCTGCTCGGCCTTGCGCGGGGCCTGGCTCCACTCCGGGTGGGCCGTCTCGACGAGCGAGACGAGGATGCGGACGTAGGGGAACCGCTCGGCCGGCGTGCCCAGCCCCCCCACGGCCTCGGCGAAGAGCTGCGCGTTCCGGCCCACCTGGCGGTCGAGGATCTTGCGGTCGTAGGGCATCGGAGGGGGGCTGTCACAGGGGCGCGGTATACTACCGCCCGCCGCCGGCAGTTCGGCCCCGGCGCCCCGCCATGCCCACCAAGCTCTCCCCCCCCGACGGACTCCCGAACCCGCGCCCGCCGTACCGGCTGGAGCTGCTCCCCGTCGTGCCCCCGTTCTACCGGCGCGCGCGGGCCTCGTCCGTCGACACCGGCGAGCTGGTGTACTACGGGCCGGCCCCGGCGTTCTACGGCGTCGGCGAGGTCGTCGGGCGGACCGAGCGGCACGTGCTCGTCGACTTCCGGGGGACGGGCCAGCTCGGCGTCCACCAGGAGACGTTGGAGCCGCAGTACGTCCTTCCGATCCCCGAGGACCGCGTCGGGCTGATCTAGCGCGCAACTTTGGCCCGGTCGGGCGTAGGGAGAAGCACCCTTCTCCCGTGCCGATGCGCCTGCGCCCTCTCGCCGCCACGGCGGCCCTCGTCCTCGCCGCCCCCGCCGCGTCCGCTCAGAGTGGGGCCCACGCCGAGGCCGCCGCCCGGATCGAGCGGGACCTCGTGCCCGGGCTCGTCATCGAGAACGAGCCGCGCGACTCCGTCGGCATCGGGGAGCGGATGGAGGCGCTCGGGGTCCCCGGCGTCAGCGTCGCGTTTTTCGAGGGCGGCGAGGTGGTCTGGACCCGGACCTACGGGCTGGCGGACGTCGCGGACGGCGTGGCGGTCACGCCCGAGACCCGCTTCCAGGCGGCCTCGATCAGCAAGCCCGTCGCGGCCACCGCCGCGCTCGACCTCGTCGAGGAGGGGGCGCTGAGTCTCGACGGCGACGTGAACGCGGCGCTGACGTCGTGGCGCGTCCCCAAGAGCGAGGCCGCGGCCGGCGCGCCGGTGACGCTGCGCGGGCTCCTCACGCACACGGCCGGCCTCACCGTCAGCGGCTTCCCAGGCTACGGGCCGGACGAGGCCGTCCCGACGACGGCCGGCGTCCTCGACGGCGCGGGCAACACGGACTCGGTCCGCGTCGACCAGGCCCCGCGCTCCGAGTACCGCTACTCCGGCGGCGGCTACACCGTCGCCCAGCTCCTCGTCGAGGACGCGACCGGCCGGCCGTTCGCCGAGGTCATGGCCGACCGTGTGCTGGCCCCCCTCGGCATGGCGCACAGCACGTTCGCGCAGCCGCTCCCCGACTCGCTCCGCCCCGTCGCCGCGACCGGCTACCGGTCGGACGGCGAGCCCGTCGGCGGCCGGTTCCACACGTACCCCGAGCAGGCCGCCGCCGGGCTCTGGACGACGCCGAGCGACCTCGCCCGGTGGGCCATCGCCGTCCAGCGCGCCGTCGAGGGCAGAGCGCACCCGGTCCTCGACGCCGAGACGATCCGCCAGATGGTCACGCCCGACACGGTCGGCGGGTACGGGCTCGGCCCGGGGCTCCCGTTCGACGCCGCCTTCTTCGGCCACGGCGGCTCCAACGAGGGCTTCCGCTGCGTCCTCACGGCGCAGCTCGACGGCGACCAGGGCATCGTGGTGATGACGAACTCGGACGGGGGCGGCGCCCTCACGCAGGAGGTCGTCCTGAGCGTGGCCCGCGAGTACGGCTGGACGGGGTACGCGCCCCAGCGGAAGCGCGTCGTGGCGCTCAACGAGGGCGACCTCTCCCCGCTCGTCGGCCGCTACCGCAACGCCGAGCGCGGGCTGACCGTCGACGTCCGCCCGTCGGACGGCGAGCTCGTCGCCCGCCTGGAGTGGAACGGGGAGGAGATCCGCCTCGCGCCCGAGTCCGCGACCGCGTTCTTTGAGCGGGACGACGGGACGGAGATCGCGTTCGTCGGCGAGCCGGGGACGGCGTTCGTCGTCCAGGGCTTGCGCTTCGAGCGCGTCGAGGGCGAGCGCTGACTCTCGCGCCCCCGATGCCTCCGACTGGCGGAGCCGTCCCGCCAGCCGGGCGCGGCTTACAGTCCGAGGTCCAGGCCGAGGCGGCGGAGCGCGGCCGGCGTCTCGTAGCGGGCCTCGAACGTGCCGCTGGCGCCGCCCGCGACCGCCCGGCTCGGGGCCTCGACGCGGATGCCGGCGGCCTCGAACTGGAAGGTGCCGGCCACGAACCCGTAGGCGTCCACGCTCGTGACGGCGAGCGTGCCGTCGAGCCCGCGCAAGACCTCGCCGGACGACTCGAGCGGCTCGTCGGCCTCCTCGACGCGGGCGATCGTCGCGGCCACGGCCCGGTCCGGGTCGTCGTCGATCGTGTAGCCGCCGACGCCCGGCACGAACCCGGGCCGCCGGAAGAGGACGTAGTCGTACGCCTCGAAGTCCTGGTCGAGCAGGTCACCGATAAAGAGGCCGAGCACGAACTCCGGCCCGCGCTCGGTCTCGACGACGGTGTAGACGGCCTCGCCCTCCACCAGCCGGGTGAGGTCGGCGACGTCGACCTCGGCCTCGAACTCGCCCAGCAGGCTCTCGCCCGAGTCGCACCCGGCGGAGACGGTGAGGAGGGCCGCGGCGGCGAGGAGGGCGGGGAGGCGCGTCATGGCGGAGAGGGAGAGAGGGCCGGCACCCAGCGCCAGTCGGGGGTTAACCTCCCGCTGGCCGTGCCGATACCCGGCCGCCTCTTGGCCCGTTCCCCCCGTCCTCCCGACTTAAATGGCCCCCACGCTCCGTCTCGAAAACGTGACCAAGCGGTACGGTAAAACGGTCGCCGTCGACGGCGTCTCGTTTACCGCCGAGCCGGGCCGGCTGTTCGGGCTGCTCGGGCCGAACGGGGCCGGGAAGTCGTCGACCATCCGAATGGTCACCTTCATCACGACGCCAGACGAGGGGGCGGTCACGCTCGGCGGCGACCGCGTCGGGCCGGAGTCGCAGCGGCGGATGGGGTACCTCCCCGAGGAGCGCGGGCTGTACAAGAAGATGCGCGTGGGCGAGCAGCTCGTCTACCTCGCCCAGCTCAAGGGGATGGACCGGGCCGCGGCCGACCGGGCCGTCCGCGCGTGGCTCGACCGGTTCGACGCCGGCGACTGGTACGGGAAGAAGGTGGACGAGCTCTCGAAAGGGATGCAGCAGAAGGTCCAGTTCGTCTCGACGGTCGCCCACGACCCCGACCTCTGCATCTTCGACGAGCCGTTCTCGGGCCTCGACCCGATCAACGCGGACCTGCTCCAGGGCGTGATCCTCGAGCTCCGCGAGCGGGGCAAGACGGTCCTGTTCGCGAGCCACCGGATGGAGCAGGTCGAGCGGCTCTGCGACGACCTCTGCCTGATCTCGCAGGGCCGCGTCGTCCTGCGGGGGACGCTGGCGGAGGTCAAGGCCGGCTACGGCCGCGACACCGCGACCGTCGAGTTCGACGGCGACGACGGCTGGCTCGACCGGCTCGTCGAGCGGGGGGCCGTCCGACCACTGGCGCAGAACGCCGGCCGCGCCGAGATCCGCCTGGCCGACGGGACGCGCCCGAACGACGTGCTGGAGTCCGCACTCGCCTCCGGCGCCCAAGTCTTGCGGTTCGACCTCCACGCGCCGCCGCTGACCGAGATTTTTCGTCACGCCGTCGAGGGCCGTGAGGGCGCCCCCGCCCCGCTGGCGGTCGACGCCGCCAGCGCGTAACGCGATGTCCCGCAACGAGTCCTCCCCCTGGACAGGGGGAGTCCGCGAAGCGGGAGGGGGTAGACCGGACGAGCATGGGATCGCGTCCGGTCAAACGCACGCCCCGCTGGCGGAAGCGCGCCGCCAGTCAGGCGAGAGTAGCGCTCCGTCCAGTCCACCACCCCTAACCCCTCCTGTCCAGGAGGGGGACTGATCCCGAGCTCCCGCACAGCCGCTCCGCCGATCTCGGCCCACGCTCTACGCCCCACGTCCCCCGATGAACAAGACGCTCCTCATCGCCCAGAGCGAGTACCTCCGCCGCGTCCGCACGAAGGGGTTCATCCTCGGCGTGCTCCTGGCCCCGCTCGGCCTCGCCCTCTTCGTCGGGCTGACGGTCTTTATCGCGCTCCTCGGGAGCGACGACCCGGACCGGCGCGTGGCCGTGCTCGACGAGTCGGGCCAGCTCTACGAGTCGGTCGCCGCGGCGCTCCCGGAGCAGTACGCGGCCGAGCGCGCCACGACCCCGCTCGACTCGCTCCGGGCGGCCGTGCTCGACGAGCGGCTCGACCTCGCCCTCGTCCTCCCCGCCTCGCTCCTGGAGGGCGAGGGCGAGGCGGCCGTCTACGCCGGGAGCGGCGGCGGGCTCGGCCAGCTCGACGCCGTGCGCGACGCCGTGCGCGACGGGGTCCGCGAGGTCCGGCTGGCGGCGCTCGGGGCCGGCGACGAGGTCCGCGAGGTGGTCGAGAGCCGGGCCCGCGTCCGGTCGGTGACGGTCACCGACGAGGGCGACGCGGCCGACGGGACGCTGATTGCGAGCGGGATCGGGTACCTCACCGGGTTCCTGATGTACGGGTTCATGTTCATCTACGGCGCCCTCGTCATGCGCGGGGTGATCGAGGAGAAGCAGACGCGGATCGTCGAGGTGATCGCCTCCAGCGTCCGCCCGTTCGAGCTCATGATGGGGAAGGTGCTCGGGATCGGGCTCGTCGGGCTCACGCAGATCCTGGCGTGGGTGCTCTTGGGCGCCGCCGTCCTCGCCGCGCTCGGGCCGATCCTCGCCCTGTTCGCCGGGGACGCCGTGGCCCCGACCGGGCCCGGCGCCGACGCAGCGACCGCCGCTGCGGCCGACCTCCCGTTCGACCCCTCGGCCATCACGGCGCTCTTGACGCCCGAGTTCTTCCTCGTCCTCCTCCTGTGTTTCCTGGGCGGCTACCTGTTCTACGCCGCCCTGTTCGCCGCCGTCGGGAGCGCCGTCGAGCAGGAGTCGGACGCCCAGACGCTGACCGTCCCCGTCGCGATCCCGATCATCATCCCGATCCTGTTCCTCGGGCCGATGCTCGACCAGCCGGACTCGACGCTGAGCACGGTCCTCTCCATCCTCCCCCCGTTCTCGACGGTCCTGCTGCCGGTCCGCATCGCGGTGACGGACGTGCCCGTGTGGCAGACGGTCCTGGCGCTCGGGCTCCTCACCGTCGCGTTCATGGGGGCGATCTGGGTGGCCGCCCGGGTCTACCGCATCGGGATTCTGATGACGGGGAAGAAGGCGTCATTCGGCGACCTCTGGCGCTGGGTGCGGACGGCGTGAGGTCGTGCAGACGGCCTATGCCGGAGACCGGCCCGGGCGATACTCTCGGCCCGGTCCGCGCGGCCTACTCCGCGCTCCCCCCCACCACCCCGTCCAGCTCACGATGCCTCGCCCCGCCCTCTGCGCCCTCGCCGCACTCGTCTCCCTCGCCGCGCTGGCGCCGGCCGCCAGCGGCCAGGACCGCGCCGATCTCCGCCGCGTCGTCCTCGTGAACGGCGACGTCTTCGTCGGGACCGTCGCCGACGAGACGGCCGACCCGCTCGTCGTCGTGACCGAGGACGGGGTCCGGCGCGAGTTCGCGCGCGGCCGCGTCGAGCGCGTGGCCCCGCTCATCCGGGGGCGGTTTTTCCGCACGGACCCGGTCCGCACCAGCCTGTTCGTCGGGCCGACGGCCCGGACGCAGGGGACCGGCCAGGTCCGCGTCGGGCTCACGACGTTCGTCCCGACGGCCACCGTCGGCGTCTCCGACCGGGTGGACCTCACCGGCGCCGGGGCGTTCTCGTTCGGGACCGACGGGGGCGGGTTCGTCCCGCTCGTCGGGGTCAAAGGCGCCGTCGTCGCACGGGAGGGGCTGACGGTCGCGCTCGGAGCGAGCGCGGCGGCCCTCGTCGGCTCGTCCGACACGTACGTCGTCTGCGGCCCCAGCGGCTGCGACACCGTCCGCGACGACAACGACGGGTTCCTCGCCGTCCCCTACGGCGCCGTCACGGTCGGCGACGAGACGCGGGCGTTCACGGCCGGCGTGGCCGGGTTCGTCGGCGGGATCGACGGCGAGGTCGAGATCGCCAACGGGGCCGGCCTGTGGGCCGGGGCCGAGGTCCAGGTCAACAACGGGGTCAAGCTGATCGGCGAGGCGCTCACCGTCGTCGGCGGGGGCGACTTCGGGCTCGTGGCGCTCCCCGGCGTCCGCCTGTTCGGGAACCGCTTCGCCTTCGACATCATCGGGTTCGTGAGCCTCATCGAAGACGACGGCCCCGACGCCCTGAGCGTGTACGGGTTCGCCCCAGTCCCCTTCCGGGCGTCGTACACGTTCTAGGTTCGGGGCGCGTTCGGGTCTCGTCCCCGCCGCTCGCCGATGTCCCGCCGCCCGCTCCGTCTCCTCGCCGCCCTGCTGGCGGCCGCCGTCGCCAGCGGGCCGGCGGCGCACGCGCAGTACTTCCCGTTCGGGAAGAACCGGGTCCAGTACCAAGCCCACGACTGGCGGACGATCCGCTCGGAGCACTTCGACGTGTACTACTTCGAGCGGGACGGGCGCAAGCCGGGCGGGCGCGTCCTCGCCACGTTCGCCGCCGAGGCGGCCGAGGACGCCTACCGCGAGGTCTCGGCCCTGTTCGGGGCCGACGTCGCCCAGCGCGTTCCGCTCCTCGTCTACCCGACGCACGCCGACTTCGCTGTCACGAACGCCGTCGAGCTCCCGGTCTACGCCGAGGGCATCGGCGGCGTGACGGAGCTGTTCAAGAACCGGATCGCCGTGCCGTTCACGGGCGACTGGCGGGCGTTCCGGCGGGTGATCCACCACGAGCTCGTCCACGCCGTCGTGAACGACCTGTTCTACGGCGGGTCGCTCCAGTCGCTCGTCCGCAGCGGCGGCGGGCTCCAGGTGCCCCTGTGGTTCAACGAGGGGCTGGCCGAGTACGCGGCGCAGGGCTGGGACACGCAGAGCGACATGTACGTCCGCGAGGCCATCCTCGACGACCGCCTCGCGGACATCCCGTACCTCCGGGGCTTTTTCGCCTACCGCGGCGGGCAGAGCGTGTGGGACTGGATCGCCGAGGAGTACGGGCGCGAGAAGGTGACCGAGATCCTCGAGCGCGTCCGCCTAACCCGGAGCGTGGAGGGGGCCTTCCGCCGCGCGACGGGGCTCGGCCTGCGCGAGCTCTCGGACCGCTGGAAGCGGGCGCTCCGAACCGTCTACTTCCCCGAGGTCGCCGCCCGCGAGGAGGCCGCCGACGTGGCCCGGCCGGTCGCCACGCGCGACGTGGGCGGCGCCGGCTACCACGCGAGCCCGGCGCTCTCGCCCCAGGGCGACAAGGTGGCCTACGTCGCGACGGAGGACGGCCTGTTCGACGTCTACGTCGCGCCGACGGCGGCGGCGGGCGAGGCCCGCGTGCTCGTCGACGGCCAGGACAACGTGCAGTTCGAGAGCCTCCGCATCCTCTCGCCCGGGCTCGCGTGGAGCCCCGACGGCCGGCGCCTGGCCGTCGCCGTCACGAGTGGTCCGGGCGACGCGGTTGCGCTCGTGGACGTCGAGACCGGCGACGTGGAAGAAGTCCGGCCGGCCGGCGTCGACGCGGTCGTCTCGGTCGCGTGGAGCCCGGACGGCGCCCGGCTCGCGTTCGAGGGGACGGCTGGGGCCCACTCCGACATCTACACGCTCGACCTGGCGACGGGCGCGCTCGCCAACCTCACGCGCGACCTGTTCTCGGACCACGCGCCGGCGTGGGCGCCGGACGGCCGCTCGCTCGTCTTCCACTCCGACCGCGGCGGCGCCCTCCGCCCCGGGATCGCGACCGCCGTCGCCGCCGGCGCCGGGGCGTTCGACGCCCTCGGCCTCGGGCGCGGCCAGTACGACCTGTACCGCGTGCGCCTCGACGGCGACGGCCCGCTCGAACGCCTCACCGACGACGTGCTCTGGGACGAGACGCACGCCGCGCTGGCGGAGGCCCCGGACGGGGGCGAGCGGCTCCTGTTCGTCAGCGACCGGAACGGGATCCCCAACCTCTACGAATGGGGGGCCGGCGCCGCGCGCCCGCTCACGGACCTCCAGGCCGGCGCCATCGACGTCTCGCTCTCCGCCAGCGGCGACCGGGCGGCGCTCTTGGCCCTCCACGACGGGACGCCCTCGGTCTTCCTCCTCCGCGACCCGTTCGGGTCGGATCGTGGCGCCGCCCTCACGCCGACGGTCTGGGCCCAGCGCCGGACCGGCGCGCGCGAGGCCGCCCCGGCCCTCCAGCTCGCCAGCCGGGCGACGCGCGAGCAGAACCCGCTCCTCCGCGACGCCGCCGACG
>CAZDFV010000099.1:0-10206 GCA_964504495.1 uncultured Rhodothermales bacterium | reverse complement strand
CGATAGCAGGTTGTTCGTTCGGGTCGATGTATTCGACCTGTACGACCCCATCGGCACGGCCGTCCGCGTGGGCACCGCCGCCGACAAGTACCGGCACGCCCGGCGCGCGCAGGCCCGGCTCGACAGCGTCGTCGCCGGGCTCGACGTGGCCGACCGCGTGGCCCGGCGCGTCCTCGCCCGGTCGGCCTCGGAGCTCGGGTTCGCGCCCGCCGCGCGCCCGCCCGAGGCCGACTTCGTGCTCGACCTCCAGGTCGAGGACTACGCCCTCGTCGCCGACTCGTTCGAGGGCGACACCTACTTCGTCCTCCTCGGCCGCCTCTACCTCCTCGACGCCCGGACCGGCGAGGAGTTGTGGGACACGGAGCTCCGCGAGCGCGAGGTCCTCGACCGGACGCTCTTCGGGCTCCCGGCCGCCGCCGGGAACGTGATCACGGGCCGCCAGCTCGCCCGGCTCTCCTCTCGGGAGATGGCCGCCGGGCTCGCCCGGCTCTCCGACTACGCCGCCGACCGGATCGTGGACCGGCTCGTCCGCGACTACCTCCGCTCGCGGGGCGGCTACGCCGAGCGGGCGGGGGGCTACTGATGCAGCGCCACAGAGAGCATGTCGAGTAGAGCGGAGGCCGATTCGTGACGCGTGATCCGTAAGCCTCGGTCGGGGGAGTCACAGGTCACGGATCGGCGGCGGCCGGGGAGGCACCCGTCGGAGACGGTGCAACAGAGCACTAGCCCGGCACCGGGGTCCGGGATCGCCCGAGCCTCGGTTGCGGGCGTCGCCAGCGGGACCCGGGGCGGTGGGGCGGCGTCTCCCCGGTCCTGCGCCGCCGCCCCCATGCGCACCGTGACCGTCTCCGTCGTCGCCCTCCTCCTCCCCGTCGCCCTCGCGCTGGCGGCCGCGCCGGGTAGCGACCCGGAGCCGTCGCCGGACCTCACGCCCGCCGAGGTCGTCCGCCTCCAGGTCGAGGCGCTCGGCGACAACGACGAGCCGGCGCCGGACGCCGGCATCGGCGCGGCCTTCCGGTTCGCCTCGCCCGCCAACCGCCTGGCGACGGGCCCGCTCCCGCGCTTCACGCAGATGGTGAAGGCGAGCTACGGCGACATGCTCACGTTCGCCCGCGCCGAGTACGGGCCGCTCCGCGTCGAGGGCGACCGGGCCGCGCAGGAGGTCACGCTCGTCCAGGCCGACGGCCGGCGGACGACCTACCTGTTCGCCCTCTCGCGCCAGGACGGCGGCGACTACGACGGGTGCTGGATGACCGACGGCGTCCTCCGCCGCCCCGTCCCGGCGACGAACGGGCTCCAGAGGATCTAGCTCCGGAGGTCTGGCCGTCCCACCCGTGAATTCAGCCGGCGCCCGGACCCGCCCGGAAGCGCTTCCGTTCGATCCGCTCACCAACCCCCGCGACCATGAGCACCAAGGACCGTCTCGACAAGGAGGAGGCCAAAGGGCGGAAAGGGCAGGCTGCCGGCGCCGTCGACCAGGCGAAGGGAAAGGTTAAGAAGGCCGCCGGCGACGCCATGAACGACGGCGACATGAAGGCCAAGGGCGCTGCCCAGGAGATGAAGGGGAAGGCCAAGAAGAAGGCCGGCGACGCCCGCGCCGACACGGCCCGGGGCGCCAAGGACATGCTCGACTAGCCCGCTAGTCCTAGACGGCGGGGCCCCGGACGGCGCGAGCGGTCCGGGGCCCCGCTGCCCGGCCCCCGCTGGCGGCGCGCGCCGCCAGCAGGGCGCGCTAGCCGAGCAGCTCGTCGAAGATGTCCGACTGCTTGAGCGGCGGGGCGAGGTCGAAGTGCTCGTACGCCCGGCGCGTCGCCACGCGGCCGCGGGGCGTCCGCGCCATGAACCCCTCCTGGATGAGGTACGGCTCGTAGACCTCCTCGACCGTCCCGGCGTCCTCGCCGACGGCGACGGCGATTGTCGAGATGCCGACGGGCCCGCCGTCGAACTTCTCCATGAGCGCGAGCAGGATGCGCGAGTCCATGTCGTCGAGCCCGGCCTCGTCCACGTCGAGCGCGTTGAGGGCGTGGTCGGCGAGGGCCCGGCTGACGACCCCGTCGCCCGGCTGGTCGTCGGTCTCGACCTCGGCGAAGTCGCGCGTCCGGCGGAGGAGCTTGTTGGCGATCCGGGGCGTGCCGCGGCTGCGGCGCGCGATCTCGTGCGCCCCGTCCTCGGCGATCTCGATGCCGAGGAGGTCCGCGCTGCGGAGGACGATCCGGCGGAGGAGGTCGGCGTCGTAGTAGTCGTACCGGAAGTCGATCCCGAACCGGGCCCGGAGCGGGGCGGTCAGGAGCCCCTTCCGCGTCGTCGCGCCGACGAGCGTGAACGGCGGGAGCGCGATCCGCACGCTCCGCGCCGACGGGCCGGAGTCGATGAGGATGTCGATGGCGTAGTCCTCCATCGCCGAGTACAGGTACTCCTCGACGACGGGCGCGAGCCGGTGGATCTCGTCGATGAAGAGGACGTCGCCCTCGTTCAGGTTCGTCAAGAGCCCGGCGATGTTGGCCGGCTTGTCCAGCGCGGGCCCCGACGTCGTCTTGATCTCAGCGCCCATCTCCTCGGCGATGATGTGGGCGAGCGTCGTTTTCCCCAGCCCCGGGGGACCAGACAGAATCACGTGGTCGAGCGCCTCGGCCCGCTGGAGCGCGGCGGTCACGAACACGCGGAGGTTGTCCTTGATCTTCTGCTGGCCGATGAACTCGTCGAGGGCGCGCGGGCGGAGCGCCTTTTCGAGATCCTCATCGCGTCCGGGCGGTGGGGCGGAGGCGTCGCGGGCGTCGGTGTCCATTGTGTGCTCAGGTGATTGGCCGGCAAGGTACGGGGACGGGGTGACAGGGCGTGTCACCGGCCCCGCCCCGCTGGCGCCGCCCGCCGCCAGTGGGCCGGGGTGCAATCGTGAGCAGAACGAGCGGTGTCGATAGCTTGCGCGATCCATTGCCCCGAGTCGCGTGAGCCTTCCGCCTGACCTTCGTCGCGCTCTTGAGAAGGGGCGCCTGATCCCTTTTGCGGGCGCCGGGGTGTCGATGTCCGTCCGTGACCAGAGCGGGAAGCCGCTCCTTCCTAACTGGAAGGACCTGCTGATGGCTGCCGCGAAACGGCTTCGTGATAATGGCAAAGCCCACCAAGCAGGGATTGTGGAGGGGTTTGCTCAGACGAACCGATTTCTCGACGCCGCCCGGGAGGCGAGTGCGGCCTTCTCCGGAGCGTGGGCGCCCTTTTTGAAGGAGCAGATCGAGATCGACAGGGACGCCATCGACCCCGACACCCTTGCCCTCCCGAAGGCGCTGTGGTCCATCTCGCCCATCGTCGTCACCACGAACTACGATCGGGTCCTGAGGATCGCGCACGAGAACCCGGTCGATCTCAACCCGTGGAGCATCGAGGCACCGGCTGAGCACGGCGAATTCCTCCGCGGGCGGCTCACCAAGGACACGCTCTGGTACCTCCACGGCCGCATTGGAGACGCTGCAAACGTCATCCTTACGCCCGATGGCTATACCCGGCTCTATGGGTCGCCTGACGCAGAGGCGCAATACACGGCCGCCAAGCGCACGCTCGACGGGGCCTTCGGCTCCCACACCTTCTTGTTTGTCGGCTTCAGCTTCGCGGACGAAGCCATTGGAACCACCCTCCGGGCCTTTGCCGACGATATGAAGGGGGCTGCCGGCCCGCACTACGCAGTCATTGCGCCGGCCGAGGCCGAGCGTGTCCGGGCGCTCGACCTTCCCATCGAAGTCCTCGAAGCTGAGCACGGCGCTGAGACCCTCGACCTCCTCCGCGAGATGGCGGAGGTCGTGGGTTCCTCCGAGCCTGCTCCCGCGGCCCCGCTGGCGGGCGCCCCCACCGGCCCCGTCGCCGACTTCAAGCCGACGAACAGGGCGACCTACATCCCCTTCCCTCAGAAAGGCGACCAAGTCGTGGGCCGCGCCGACGCCCTTGCCGAGGTCCACCGCAAGCTCGTAGACGGTACCCGCACGAGCATCGGCCAGGCTGCGGGCGTCAACGGCCTTGGTGGGCTCGGCAAGACCCAACTCGCCGTCGAGTACGCCTACGCTTTTCGAGACGAGTACCCCAGCGGCGTCGTCTGGATCACAGCCGACCAAGAGATCGAGCCCCAACTCATCGAGACCGCCGAGAAGGCCCGCTGGGTCAGTCCCCAATCGGACCACCGCTCGAAGCTCGACATCGCTCTCCGCCGCGTCCGCACGTTCGGTGGCGGCCTCATCGTGTACGACAACGTCGAGAGCCTCGACGCCATCGAACCCTTCCTCCCGGAGGGGGGCATGGACGCGCGCCCCCGTCCCGGGCTTCAACCCGGTCGACATCGGCGAGCTCTCGCCCGACGACGCCTACACCCTTCTCTGCCAGGAGGCCGACCGCGTTCCTGAAGGGACGGACGAGCAGGAAGCCGCACGGGCTATCGTCGTGCGCCTCGACGGCCTCCCCCTCGCCATCGAGTTGGCCGGCGCCTACCTCCGCTACCGCTCGGGCGCCAGCTTCGCCGGCTACCAGGAACTCCTCGGCGAGAGCACGACCAGCGCGCTCTACCAGACCACCTTCGACAGCTTCACGAAGCACGACGCCGACATCGCCTCGGCCCTCGTCGTTCATGAGGCGCTCATTGAAGAAGCGCCGGCCCTGCCCGACGTGCTCCGGGCCCTCACGTGGAGTGCCTCGGCGGCCGTGAGCCGAAGCCTCCTCGCTGCGCTCCTTCCCAAGCACTCGCCGGGCGCGCTCCGGCAGGCCCTTGACAACGGCGTCTCGATTCGCCTGCTCCGCCGCGTCCCCGACGCTGACCGCTACGCCATTCACCGGCTCGTCGCCGAGGTCCGCCGTGAACAAGTCGAACCGCCTATCGACTGGCTTCTCGCCACCGCCCGCCGTCTCGCCGACTGGTTCGAGGAGCGCCGCAACGAGTTCGACCAACTCGAAGCCTACGAGGCCGACCTGGACCACCTTGACGAGTGGACGAGGCGCGTGGAGCCTCACGACCCGGCGCTGGCGGCCAGGCTCATGTGGCTCCAAGCGTACCCACCCTACCACCGCGGTCAGCCGGACCTCATCCTTGACCGCCTGGAGCAGGCTCGTACTCTGTTCGACACATCGGGCGCAGACGATCCGGAGTTCGACTCTCACCTCCTGCATGACCTCTCCACCGCTCTGTGGATGAAAGGGCGGCATCCCGAAGCCCTGCCCCCTGCCGAGGCGGCGCTGGCCGCCCGGCGCTCGACGCTCGGGGAGGGCCACCCCGAAACGGCCCGCTCGCTCGCCAACATTGGCACGACGCTCCACGAACTCGGCCGGCACGAGGAGGCCCTAAAGAAAGCCGAGGCGGCGCTGACCCTCCGGGGCAAGGCGCTCGGGGGGGAGCACCCCGAGACGGCCCACTCACTCGCCAGCGTCGGCGCGGTGCTCCACAGCCTCGGCCGGCACGAGGAGGCTCTGGAGAGGACCGAGGCGGCACTGGCCGCCCGGCGCGCGGCGCTCGGGGAGGGCCACCCGGACACGGCCCACTCACTCGCCGGCGTCGGCGCAGTGCTCCACAGCCTCGGCCGGCACGAAAAGGCACAGAACCGTCTGGAAACTGCCATCGGGTACCTCGACGAAAGCCTGGGCGAGTCTCACTCCGTCACCCTCGATATAGTTGGACATCTCGCGGCGGTGTATGCTGCGCGGAAGCAGGCACGCCGCGGACTCCTGTTGGTCAAAAGTCGGATGAGACTCGCCGACAAGGCCCTCCCTGTGTACGCCAAGCTGCGTGCCCTCCGGGCCGATCTCAGCCGTCAGGTCCCAGGGACGCGCCAGCGCCCCCGCAAGCGACGGAAGTAGCCAGCGACAGACGTTGGTCCGGGATCGCTCCCCCCGCTGTCGGCGCCCTCCGCCAGCGGGTCGGGAGCGACCGCCGCCTCCGTTCGGGCGATTCTTCGTTGACGCAACGCGCGGACGACCCTACGTTGGCGTCATGTTTGCGGTCGACCACGTCCTCGTCTCCGACGCCCTCCTCGACGCGCCGTTCGCGTGCAACCTGGGCGCGTGCCGCGGGGCCTGCTGCGTCCACGGCGACCGCGGCGCCCCGCTCGACCCGGACGAGCGCGCCGACCTTGAAGCCGCGCTCCCCGTCGTCGAGCACAGGCTGCGGCCGGAGGCCCGCGCCGAGATCGCCCGGCGCGGCGTGTGGGAAGGCGACGACCGCGAGGGCTACGCGACCACGACTGTCCGTGACCGGGAGTGCGTGTTCGTCGTCTACGAGGGGCCCCGGCGGGTCGCCAAGTGCGCGCTCCAGCAGGCGTTCTGGGACGGGAAGATCGGGTTCGAAAAGCCCGTCTCGTGCCACCTCTTCCCCGTCCGCGTCGAGACGTACGGCGAGGGCGAGGAGGCCGTCGACGTCCTCAACGTCGAGCGGGTCGACCTCTGCGCGCCGGCCATCCCGCACGGCCGGCGGACGGGCGTGCAGCTGGCGGCGTTCCTGGAGCGGCCGCTCGCGCGGAAGTACGGGGCCGCCTGGGCCGAGCGGTTCCGCGAGGCGCTCCGCCAGCGCCGGCTCGACGTGGGCGTCGGGCCGCAGGACGGGGCCCCGGCCGACGCCGACGGCGGCCGACCAAAACCCGTGCCCGCCCCTTAACCCCGCCGCGCGGGCGCCCGATACCGGCCGCACTGACGCCGACGCCATGCTCAACCTCCAGCAGAAGCAGAGCCTCCAGCAGAAGCTCTCCCCGCAGCAGATCCAGTACATCAAGCTGCTCCAGCTGCCGACGCTGGCGCTCGAGCAGCGGATCAAGGCGGAGATGGAGTCGAACCCGCTCCTCGAAGAGGGCGAGGAGGAGGACGACCTCCAGCTCGACGACGCCGGCGACGACCCCGTCGACGCGGCCGACGACGACCTCCCGTCGGAGAACACGGAGGAGTCGAGCGACGACGAGTTCGACTGGGACGAGTTCTTGGACTCCCGCGACGACCTCTACGGCTACAAGGCCCAGGTCGACCGGTCGGCTGAGGAGGACGAGCGCGAGACGCCCATGCCGTCCGTCTCGTCACTGGCGGAGTCGCTCCGCGATCAGGTCGGGCTCCTCGACCTCGACGAGACCGAGGCCCTCATCGCCGACCAGATCATCGGCTCCATCGACGAGGACGGCTACCTCCGGCGCCCGGTCGAGTCCGTCCTCGACGACGTCATGTTCAACCACGGGCTGATGCTGACCGAGGACGACGTCGAGCGCGTCCTCCGGCGGATCCAGCGGCTCGACCCGGTCGGGATCGCCGCGCGCGACCTCCGCGAGTGCCTCCTCGTCCAGCTCGACGTCATGGGCGACGAGGTCGACGGGCGCGAGAACGCCGTCGACGTGCTCCGCGACTGCTACAAGCCGTTCACGATGAAGCACTTCGACGCCATCCAGCGCAAGCTCGGGATCGACGAGTACGACCTCAAGGAGGCCTACGACCTCATCCGCTCGCTCGACCCGAAGCCGGGCGAGGGCGACTTCGCCACGCAGACCAACTACATCACCCCCGACTTCACCGTCGAGCGCGACGGGGACGACTTCCGCATCACGCTCAACGGCCGGAACGCCCCCGAGCTCCGCGTGAACCGGCACTACCGGGACATGTGGCACAAGCTCTCGGCCAAGAAGACGAAGAAGGACAGCGGGGCGAAGGAGACGAAGGACTTCCTCAAGACGCGGATGGAGTCCGCGCGGTGGTTCATCAACTCGATCCAGCAGCGGCGGAACACGATGCTCCGCGTGATGGAGGCGATCGTGCAGATCCAGCGCGACTTTTTCGAGCACGGCGAGGGGCACCTGAAGCCGATGATCCTCAAGGACATCGCCGAGATCATCAAGATGGACATCTCGACGGTCAGCCGCGTCGTCAACGGGAAGTACGTGCAGACCGAGTACGGGGTCTACGAGCTCAAGCACTTCTTCTCCGAGGGGATCACGTCGGACGAGGGCGAGGAGGTCTCGAACAAGGAGGTCAAGGCGCTCCTCGAGCGGATCATCGCCAAGGAGGACAAGGCCAAGCCGCTCAGCGACCAGAAGCTGGCCGACCTCCTGGCCGAGGAGGGCTTCCCGATCGCCCGCCGGACCGTCACGAAGTACCGGGAGCAGCTGAGCATCCCCGTCGCCCGGCTCCGCCGCCAGATCGTGCTCGCCTAACGAGCGGCCCGCTGGCGGCGCCGTCCGCCAGCGGAGTGGGCCCGGCACGTCGGGGGGGTCGTCCCCCGTCCGGGCGGGCTACGACCGGCGGCCGGCGTTACGGCTAGGTTACCCGCCCCCCACCCGACGCCCGTGCACCCCGCCCCCCGCCGCCTCGCCGACGTCTCCCTCCCGGCGTTCTGGCGCGGGTTCGTCACCGCCGCGCTCCTCGCGGCCGTGGGCGTCCTGTTTGTGGCGATGGTGCTCAAGGTGCTGCTGGCGGCGTTCCTGGGCGTCGTCATCGCGATGTACCTCCGGCCGGTCTACGCCTGGCTGGGGCGGCGGCTGGGGCGGCCGGCCCCGTCGGCCCTCCTCACGCTCCTCCTCTTCGTCGTCCCCGTCCTGGCGGTCCTGACGTACGGGTACGTCGAGGTCCGCGGGGCGGCGACGTACCTCAGCGAGAACACGGCGGAGGTGGCCGCCGAGGTCCAGGCCTCGCTCGACCGGCTCCCGTTCGTCGCGACCGACGCCCGGGCGGCGATCGAGAACGGGCTCGGCCGGGCGGCCGACCTGGCGACGGGCGTGCCCGAGGGGGTCCAGGACGCGATCGGGGCGTTCTCGGTGGCCGTGGCCGTGTTTCTGTTCACGGCGTTCTACGTCCTCACCGACGCCGAGTCCATCGTCGGGTACCTCCGGAGCAAGGTGCCGGCCCGGTACGCCGCGCTCACCGAGCGGCTGGAGCGGAACGCCCGCGGCGTCCTCTACGGGGCCATCTACTCGACGCTCGTCACGCAGTCGCTGAAGGGGCTGTGGGTCCTCGTGCTCATGCTCGCGTTCGGGGTCCCGCTCCCGTTCACGCTCGCGCTCCTGGCCTTCGCCATCGGGTTCTTCCCCGTCGTCGGGTCGTGGACGGTCTACCTCCCGGCGGCCGGGTACGTCCTCGTGTTCCAGGACGCCCCGCTCAAGGCGGCCGCGCTCGCCGCCGTCGCGTTCGTCGTGAGCACCCCGCTCCTCTCGTTCTACGTCCGGCCGAAGCTGGCGGCCGACCGGTCGCACGTCCTCAACTTCTACTGGATGTTTATCGGGCTGATCGCCGGGGTCTACACGTTCGGGATCCCGGGCATCCTTCTCGGCCCGCTCCTCGTCGGGCTCCTCAAGGCGCTCCTCGACGTGGTGACGGACGACGAGAGTTGGCGCCGGCCGCCGGAGGAGGACGAGGACGCGTCCGAGGGCGGCGAGCACGGGGCGACGGTCCTGACCGAGGAGGGGCTCCGCCACGAGCACGAGCCGGCCGCACCCACCGACGACGGGGGCGGCAACGGACTGGCGGAGGAGCCGGCCGCCGTCGACGGCGCGCGCGGCGGCTGAGACGCCGGCCGCTCAGCGGGCCAGCCAGTCGGCGTAGAGGTCGGGGCGGCGGTCGCGGAGGAACAGGCGCCGGGCGTGCGAGCGCCCGACCTCGGCGAGGTCGACGTCAGCGATCAGGACCTCCTCGGTGCCCGAGCCGGCCCGGGCGACGACGCGGCCGTCGGGGGCGCAGACGAAGCTCTCGCCGGCGAACGTCAGCCGGTCCTCCGGCCCGACGCGGTTGACGAGGGCGGTGACGTACCCGTTCTGGAACGCCGCCGTCCGCATCTCGGCCTCGAACAGCCCGTCCGGCCACTCGCCGACGGCCCCGGCCTGGGGCACGACGACGACCTCGGCGCCGTCGAGCGCGAGCGCGCGCATGACCTCCGGGTAGTGCCGGTCGTAGCAGATCGCCACGCCGACGCGCCCGGCGGCCGTCTCGTAGACGGGCAGCCCGCGGTCGCCCGGGGCGTAGTACCCCCGCTCGTGGAAACGCGGGTAGTCGGTGATGTGGACCATGCGCGTCCGCCCGAGGAGCGCGCCGTCGGCGTCGATGACCGGCGAGGTGTCGAACGTCCGCACGGCGCCCCCCGCCTGCGCGGGGGCAGGCTCCGCGCCCTCGTCCCGCTCGAACACGTTGAGCACGGCGACGACGCCGCGCGCGGCGCACCGCTCCTGGAACGCCCGGACGGTCGGGCCGGGCACGGGCTCGGCCGCCGCCAGCGCCCCG
>CAZDFV010000098.1:0-10215 GCA_964504495.1 uncultured Rhodothermales bacterium | reverse complement strand
CCAGCCCGCCGGCTCCCCCAGAGGACCACCCAGAGGGCGGCCGAGGCGAGGAAGAGGCCGCCCCGCCGACGCCCGACGACCGCCAGCCCGACGCCGGCCCCCGGTCCGAGCCCCGCCCGCTCGTGCCCCCGCGCGACGTCGTGGACTCGGCGAAGGAGGCGACGCGGAGCCGGGGCCGCGACCTCGTCGCCCTCGTCGTCCGGTACGGCCGGGCCCACCTCCCCGAGCGCGAGGCGTCCGCCGCCGCCCCCGACACCGGCCCGCCCCGGATGGTCGGGCGGATCGGACAGCTCATCCCCGTCCTCCGCGTCGTGCCGTGGCTGCTGGCGGTCGTGTTCGCGGCGTCGTTCGCATGGGACGTCGAGGGCGGGCTCCTCCGCGTGCTCTCCGTCAGCGGGCTGATCGGGTTCGGGACGAACTGGCTGGCGATCACGATGCTGTTCCAGCCGCGCGAGAAGCGGGCCATCATCCCGCAGGGGCTCATCCCGGCCCAGCGCGAGCGCGTGATCTACCGGCTCTCGGAGGCCATCTCCCGCGAGCTCATCAACGCCGACATCATCAAGCAGAAGATCCAGGAGTCGGGCGTGATCGGGCGGTACCGCGACCTCGCCCTCGACGTCGTCCGCGGGACGGTCGAGGACCCCGGCTTCCGGGCCGACCTCAAGGCGCTCGCGCAGGACTACGCGACGGAGGTGCTGGGGTCGGAGCCGGTCCGGCGTGAGGTGGCCCGGCTCGCCGTCGAGCGCGTGGAGCAGGCCGGGCGCGGGGTGGGCGGCGTGGCCCTCGGGCTCTACCGGACGTTCGCCGAGAACGACTTCCAGCGCCGGCTCGACCGGGCGCTCGACGAGCTGCCCGGCGCCGTCGTCCCGCTCCTCGACCGGATCGACGCCGCGCTCGACGCCGTCCCGCCCCGCGTTGAGGCCCGGGCCGACGAGGTCGAGGAGGTCGCCACGCGCGCCGTCCTCTCGTTCGTCGAGGGGTTCGACGTCCGCTCGATGATCCGCGACCGGGCCCGCCAGTTCGACGAGGGCCAGCTCGAGGGGCTCTTGAAGAGCACGTCGAACGAGCAGCTCAACTACATCAAGTACCTCGGGGCCGTGCTCGGCGTGTTCGGCGGGCTCGTGATCTGGGAGCCGATCGGGGCGCTCGTCGTGTTCGCCGCCGTCGCGCTCGCGCTGTGGGCGCTCGATGAGGCCCTGGTCCGGGCGCGGAGAACGCGGGGGGCGTAGCCCGCAACCGGCGGCGGGGGCCGTCCGTCTCGTGGGGGGTGTCGAGGGGAGCGGGGGGCTGACTGCTAAAAAATTAGCAGACTTCTGTAACTCGTTAAAGAATTAGCACGTCTAGGCAGTCCCGTTCACCACCCTGCACTGCCATGGGACGCCTCCTCACCGCCGCCCTCGCCCTCGCCCTCGCCGCCCCCGTCGGGGCGCAGACCGCCCCCAACGCCGACGTCAAGGCTGCCGTCGCGGACGGCCACGCCGAGTGGACCGTCCGCGTCAGCCCGAAGCTGGTCCGGGCCCTCGGGTCCACGTCGACGGGGGTCCGGGCCGAGGCCCTCCACGCCATCGGCACGCTAGAGGTCGCCACGCCCGGCGGCGCCGACCTCCGGCCGGCCATCCCGGCCCTCTTCGACGTCCTCCACACCGACGCCGACTGGCGCCACCGAGTCATGGCCCTCAACCTCCTCTACGCCGCCGACGACGAGGCCGTGATGCAGGCCCTCCGCGACGAGACCACGCAGCCGGCGCCGGCCGCCGTGCAGCGGCTGCTCCTCGCCTGCCTGGCCGAGCACTACGGCGTCGAGTCGCTCCGGAACGACCGCCGCGCCGTGGCCCTGGCCCAGGCGCTGATCGACCACGACCGGCGCCGGCACGGCCCGGACGCGCGGAGCGCCCGGATCGTCGCCGTCCGCTAGCGTCGAGCATCCGGCCGCGAGCGCCCCCGCCGGCTTGGCTGGTGGGGGCGCTTGCACGTCCGCCCGGCCCGCTGGCGGGGCGCGCCGCTAGAACGGCCGGATCGCGGGCGGGGTGTAGCGGCCGTCGCGCTTGACGACTTGGCCGCCCTTCATCACGAACGACACGTCGAGCATGGCCTCGGCGTCCGCCAGCGGGTCGCCGGGGACGGCCACGAGGTCGGCGGCGTAGCCGGGCTGGAGGGCCCCGAGCCGGTCGCCCTGCCCGAGCAGGTCGGCGGCGTTGACGGTCGCCATCTCGAGGGCCTCCATGAACGGGACGCCGACCTCCTCCATGTAGACGAACTCGACCCCGTTCCGGCCGTGGCGGAACACGCCGGCGTCGGTCCCGAACGCGATGGGCACGCCGGCCTCCCAGGCGCGGCGGAACGTGTCCTGGATCTGCGGGCCGATCTCGAGCGACTTCTCGGTCACGACGGGCGTGTAGTACCCCTCGATCCGGGCCGAGTCGGCGACGGACTTGCCGGCGGTGATCGTCGGGACGAGGTAGACGCCGGCCTCGCGCATCATCCGCATGGTCTCCTCCGACATGTACGTCCCGTGCTCGATGGACGCCACGCCGGCGCGGATCGCCCGCTGCATCCCCTCGTCGCCGTGGGCGTGGGCGGCGACCTTGAGGCCGCGGTCCCCGGCCGTCTCGACGATCGCGCGGATCTCCTCCTCCGTGAAGTGCGGGCCGGACCCGTCGCCCTGGAGCGAGAGGACGCCGCCGGTCGAGGTGATCTTGACCAGGTCGGCCCCGCGCTTGATGGCGATCCGCACGGCGCGCATGGCCGAGTCCGTCCCGTCGACCACGCCCAGCGTCTCGTCGGGGATGCCGACGATGTCCTCGCGGTACGAGTTGGTCGGGTCGGCGTGGCCGCCGGTGACGGACAGGCTTTTGGAGGCCACGAACATCCGCGGCCCGACGACGTCGCCGCGGTTGATGGCGTTGCGGAGGGCGAGGTCCACGCCCTCGCCGCCGCCCACGTCGCGGACGGTCGTGAACCCGGCGAGGACCGTCGAGAGCGCGTACTGCGACGCCTGGAACGCCCGGTCGGCCGGGGTCAGCCGGAAGTCGTCGATGTAGCCGGCACGCCGGCTCTCGCCCGTCAGGTGCGTGTGGCTGTCGATGAGGCCCGGCATGCACGTCGCCGCGCGGAGGTCGATCACGTCGTCCCCGGCGCCCGCGGCCGTGAACCCGGCCTCGACGGCGACGACCCGGTCGCCCTCGACGACGACGGTTTGCTCGGGCATCGGCTCGTCGGAGGTCGCGGGATCGAGGAGCGTCCCGCAGTGGATGAGGGTGCGGGTCTGGCCGGAGGCCGAGGCGCTGGCGGTGAGCGCCGCCAGCAGGGCGAGCGTAGGGACGAGGCGCATGGGGTCGGGGTCGGATGCGCCCCGAGTCTAACGCCGCCCGCGGGCTACTCGTCGGCCGAGGTCGCCGCCTCCGCCAGCGCTTCGAGCGCCGTCTCAATCGTGTCGAGCACGTCGCCCACGTCGTCGAGGTCATGGCGGTCGGCCAGGAAGCCCGGACTGTTGTAGGCGAGGCGGACGGTCCCGTCGGCCTCCTCGTACACCAGCACCTTCTGGGGCAGGTCGATCCCGACCGTCTGCTCACTCTGCATCAGTTGTGTCCCCAGCGCCGGGTTGCCGAACACGACGAGCCGGGTCGGACGGAGGTCGAGGCCGACGGACGCCGCGTTCGCCGCGTGGTCTAGCTCGGCGATGACGGTCAGGTTCGGGTTCTCGGCAATCGCTGCGACCAGTCGGTCGTATGTCGCCCCGAAGGAGTTGTCGCTCTCGACCGAGACGACGCCCTCGTCGCGTCCGACGCTGCCCCCGTCGATCTCGATCTCCACGGACTCGTCGCCCGCGGCGACGCCGGCGAACTGGCGGAGCGCCCCGGCGATCTGGCCGAGCGCCTCGACCCCGCCGACGCCGTGCCGCTGGGCGAGGTAGTCGGTCGTGTTGTACCCGACGACGGTGCGCCCTTCGGCGTCCTCGTAGACGAGCATCTTTTGGGGCAGGTCGAGGCCGGCCTGCTGGTTTGCTTGCATGATCGGCGTCCCGAGCTGCGGGTTGCCGAACAGGACCACGCGCGTCGGGCGGAGGACGAGGCCGGCGGTCGCGGCGTTCTGGGCGTGGTCCACCTCGGCCACGACCGAGACGGGCGGGGCGGCGTCGAGGGCGGCGGTCAGGCGATCAAAGGAGACCGCCACGCTCGCGTCGCTCTCGGCGAGCGCCAGCCCGGGCCGGTCGGGGAGCGTGTCGTCGGTGACGACGGGGCCGTCGTCGCACCCGGACGCGAACAGGAACAGCAGGAGGAGGACGGGGACGGCGTGCATGGGGGCGGAGGCGTTTCTCCGTCTACGGGTCCCTGGCAGAGGTGTCCCCGCCGGGTCCAATCTCCGCCGATCCCCCACCGCTCGGCTGGCGGCGCGTGCCGCCAGCGGGCTAGGCGGCCTCGGCCGGCTTTGGAAGCCGCGCCGGATGCGGCAGCCGCGCCGGGATCGCCACCGGGCGGACGGCCCGGGCGACGGGCACGCGCGTCTCCTCGTCCTCCGGCCGCCAGTTGTGCAGCAGCTCCAGGACCGGCTCGCGCTCGCCGTGCTCCACGAGCCGCTGGCGGAGCTGGCTGGCGTTCCGGTGGCCCTTGAAGTAGCCGCCGTACATCCGCCGCATCTCCAGGACCCCCTTCCGCTCGCCCAGCCACGCACACTTGAGCGTGAGGTGCTCGGCGACGACCGACACGCGCTCCTCCCACGAGGGCGGGTCCGGCACCTCGCCGGTGTCGAGGAGGGCCCGCGTGTCGCGGAAGATCCAGGGGTTCCCGATCGCCCCGCGCCCGATCATCACAGCGTCGACGGGCGTCTCGTCGAACATGGCCTTGGCCCGCTCCGGCGTCACGGCGTCGCCGTTGCCGATGAAGGGGATGTCGCGGAGGGCGGCCTTGATGCGTGGGAACCACTCCCAGCGGGCCTCGCCGCGGTACATCTGCGCCCGCGTCCGCGCGTGGACCGCCAGCGCGGCGACGCCGGTCGCCTCCAGCATCCGGGCGACCTCCTCGATCCGGATCGACTCGTCGTTCCACCCCAGCCGCGTCTTTACGGTGACGGGCCGGCTGGCGGACTCGATCACGGCCTGCGTGATGGCCTCCATCTTGGGGAGGTTCCGCAGGATCCCGGCCCCGCCGTCCTTGCAGACGACCTTCTTGACGGGGCACCCGAAGTTGATGTCGACCAGGTCGGGCCCTTGGGCGTCGGCGATCCGCGCGGCCTCCCGCACCTGCTCGACCTCGCCCCCGAAGATCTGGATGCCCACCGGCCGCTCCTCCTCGTAGAACTCGAGCTTCTGGACCGACCCGGCCGCCCCGTGGACGAGCCCGCCGGACGAGATGAACTCGGTGTAGAGGAGGTCCGCCCCGTACCGCTTGCAGAGGATGCGGAACGGGGGGTCCGACACGTCCTCCATCGGGGCGAGGAGGAGCGGGCGGTCGCGGCCGAGGTCTAGGGGTCCGATGCGCATAACACCCTCAACGTACGGGGCGGGCGCGGGCGCGTCCGGGAAGAGTCGGTGCGTCGGTGACCGGCGGGCGACGGCTGCCGCCAGCGGGGCGGGCGGGAGTCGCCCCAGAGTTGTCCACGACGGCCGGCCTCCTGTCTGAGCCGCCCCCTCCCCTGGGAGAGGGCCGGGGTGAGGGCGAGCCGAGCGCGGCCTTGCCCCTTGCGTTTCCAACCCGACGCCTCGTCGCCGCAACACGCGCGCGTCCTCGACCGTACAGCGCGCCGTTGCCCTCCGCACACCCATGACGCTCGTCCTCGCGGCGACCCTGGCCGCCACGCTCGCCGGCCTCGCCAAGACCCTCCTGATCACGCTGATCGCGGTCCTCAACGCCGTGCTCGCCCTGCTGGCGGCGCTGGCGACGTGGAAGACGTACCTCGCGATCGGGACGAAGGTGGTCCTGATCGCCCTGTTCTGCATCCCGGTCGTCGGCGTCCTCCTGTTCCTCGTGTGGGGGCAGCGGGTCGTCCGCGACAACCAACGTTAGTTGGTCGGCAGCGCCAACCGGCGGTAGCCGTTCGAGTGCCCCCTCCCCCCTCCCCATGAGCCTGCGCGCCCTCCCCGCCTTCGTCCTCGGCTTTCTCGCCCTCACGCTCGCCGGGTGCGCCGGCGGCAACTTCGGCGAACTCGTCCTGTCCGGCCCCGGCGGCATCTGCGGCCTGATCATCCTGATCGCGGACGTCTGGGCCTTCGTCAAGATCGCCAACAGCGCCGAGGACACGGTCACGAAGCTGCTGTGGGCGGCGCTCGTGTTCTTCTTCCCCGTCGGCGGCCTCCTGATCTGGTACTTTTTCGGGCCGAAGGGCTGAGGCCCACTGGCGGCCGCCGCCAGCAGGGCGCTACTCCCACTCGATCGTCGCCGGCGGCTTCGAGGACACGTCGTAGGCCACGCGGTTGATGCCGCGGACCTCGTTGATGATCCGGTTCGACGCCCGCCCCAGGACCTCGTACGGGACTTTCGCCCAGTCCGCCGTCATCCCGTCCGTCGACGTCACCGCGCGGAGGCAGACGGCCTGCTCGTACGTCCGAAAGTCGCCCATGACGCCGACGGACTGGACCGGGAGCAGGACCGCGAACGCCTGCCAGATCCGGTCGTACTCGCCCGAGCGCTCCAGCTCCTCCAGCCAGATCGTGTCGGCCTGGCGGAGGAGGTCAGCCGCCTCGCGGGTCACGGGCCCGAGGATGCGGACGGCCAGCCCGGGCCCGGGGAACGGGTGCCGCCGGATGATCGCGTCCGGCACGCCGAGCTGGCGGCCCACGTCGCGGACCTCGTCCTTGAACAGCTCCCGGAACGGCTCGACAAGACTGAACCCGAGCTTTTCGGGCAGCCCGCCCACGTTGTGGTGCGTCTTGATGGTCGCGCTCGGGCCCTTGAAGCTGACCGACTCGATCACGTCCGGGTAGAGCGTGCCCTGCGCCAGGAACTCCGGCCGGTGGCCGAGCTCCTCCGCCAGCCGGTCGGTCTCGGTCGTGAACACCTCGACGAACGTCCGCCCGATGATCCGCCGCTTCTCCTCCGGGTCGGCCACGCCGTCGAGGCGGCCGAGGAAGAGGTCGCTGGCATCGACCGCGCGGAGGTCGATGTGGAACCCGTCGCGGAACGTCTCCTGCACTTGGTCGAACTCGCCGGCGCGGAGCAGCCCGTTGTCGACGAAGATGCACGTGAGCTGGTCGCCCAGCGCCTGGTGCAGGAGCGCGGCCGCGACCGACGAGTCGACGCCGCCGGAGAGCCCGAGGACCACGTGCCCGCTCCCGACCTGCTCGCGGACGGCCTCGACCTTCTCGTCGATAAACGAGCCCGTCGTCCAGTCGCCGGCCAGCCCGCACACCCTTGTCACGAAGTTGCCGAGCACGCGCGCCCCGTGCTCCGTGTGGACCACCTCGGGGTGGAACTGGACGCCCCAGACCGGCCCGTGCTCGCTGTCGGGCTCGGCGGCGACGGCGGCGATCGGCGCGTTGTCGGTCGCGGCGACGGCGCGGAAGCCGGGGGGCAGCCGCGTGAGGTGGTCGCCGTGGCTCATCCACACCGTCGAGCCCTCGGGGACGCCCCGGAACAGGGCGTTCTCCTCGTGCGAGACGAGCGGGGCCCGCCCGAACTCCCGCCGCGCCGACGGCTCGACGCCCCCGCCGAGGGCGTGCGCGAGCGCCTGGAGCCCGTAGCAGATGCCGAGCACCGGGACCGGCCGGTCCGACGGCCCCCCGTCCGCGCCCGGCTGGCGGAGCCGGAGGAGGGCCGGGTCGAGCTGGGGCGAGCCGTCGTCGTAGACCGACATCGGCCCGCCGGAGAGGATCAGCCCGCTCGGCCGCATCGCCGCGACCTCCGCGGCCGGCAGCGTGCACGGGTGGATCTCGCAGTAGACGCCGGCCTCCCGGACGCGCCGGGCGATGAGCTGCGTCGTCTGGCTCCCAAAGTCGAGGACGACGACGAGGTCGTGATGCATGGGGTAGGGGGCAGGGGGCACAGGGCAAGAGGCTCGGCAGGGGACGCCCCGTGCCTTCTGCCCCTTCCCCCTTGCCCTCTCAGGCGCCGATCATCTCCTTGTACTCGTCCACCGCCAGCAGGGCGTCCACGTCGGCCGCGTCGCTCGGGCGGATCTTGACCATCCACCCGGCCCCGTACGGGTCCTCGTTGACGGACTCGGGCGCCCCGTCGAGGTCGCCGTTGACGGCCTCGATCGTGCCGGCGACCGGGGCGAACAGCTCGCTCACCGTCTTGACCGCCTCGACGGTCCCGAACGGCCCCTCGGCCTCGACCTCGGTCCCCTCCGGCTCGATCTCGACAAAGACGATGTCGCCCAGCTCGCCCTGCGCGTAGTCGGTGATCCCGACGGTCACGAGCCCGTCGTCGTCGAGGCGGACCCACTCGTGGTCCTTGGTGTAGCGGAGGCCGTCGGGGAAGTCCATCGGGTACGGGGTACAGGGTGCGGGGTACGTGGGGGTCCGAGGCCGAGCGTACCGAGTACCCCGTACCTCGTACCGTCACGCCGGGGGCGTGAGCTCGAAGCGCTCGAGGAACTTGGTGTCGAACTCGCCCGCGACGAACCGGGGGTCGCGGAGGAGCTGCTGGTGGAACGGGATCGTCGTTCGGAGCCCCTCGACGATGAACTCGTCGAGGGCCCGGAGCATCTTGGCGATCGCGCGGGGCCGGTCCGACTCCTTGACGATGAGCTTGGCGATCATCGAGTCGTAGGTCGGGGGCACGGTGTAGCCGGCGAACACGTGGGTGTCGCACCGGACGCCCCGGCCCTTCGGCGTGTGGAGCGCCGTGATCGTGCCCGGCGACGGCGAGAAGTTCCGGAACGGGTCCTCCGCGTTGATCCGGCACTCGATGGAGTGGCCCTCCGGGAGGTGGTCGCCGCTCGTGATGGCCTCGCCGCTGGCGACCCGGATCTGCCACTCGATGAGGTCGGTGTCGGTCACCTCCTCGGTGACGGGGTGCTCGACCTGGATCCGGGTGTTCATCTCCATAAAGTAGAAGTCCCGGTTCTTGTCGACGAGGAACTCGACGGTCCCGGCCCCGCGGTAATCGACCGCCAGGGCGCCGGCCCGAGCCGCCTCGCCCATCCGCTGGCGGAGCGTGTCGTCGAGGACCGGGCTCGGCGCCTCCTCCAGGAGCTTCTGGTGGCGCCGCTGGATCGAGCACTCGCGCTCGCCGAAGTGGACGACCGTGCCCTGCCCGTCGCCGACGAGCTGGATTTCGATGTGGCGCGGCTCCTCCACGAACTTCTCGACGTAGAGCCGGGAGTCGCCGAAGGCGTTGGCGGCCTCGGTCCCGGCGGCGACGAACAGCGTTTCGAACTCGGCCTCGTCGCGGGCCATCCGCATCCCCTTCCCCCCGCCCCCGGCCGACGCCTTGATCATGACGGGGAACCCGGCCGCGCGCGCCGCCGCCAGCCCCTCGGCCACGTCCTCGACGGCCCCGTCGGAGCCGGGCACGACCGGCACGCCGGCCGCCTGCATCGTCTCCTTGGCGACCGACTTGTCGCCCATCTTCGAGATCGTCTCCGGGCGGGGCCCGACGAAGACGAGGTCGTGGTCGTCGCAGACGCGGGCGAACTCGGCGTTCTCGCTCAGGAACCCGTAGCCCGGGTGGATCGCGTCGGCGCCGGTGACCTCGGCGGCGGCGATGATCGACGGGATGTGGAGGTAGCTCTTGGCCGACGGCGGCGGCCCGATGCAGACGGCCTCGTCGGCGAACTTGACGGGCAGCGAGTCGCGGTCGGCGGTCGAGTAGACGGCGACGGTCTTGACGCCCATCTCGCGGCACGTCCGGATGACCCGGAGGGCGATCTCGCCGCGGTTGGCGATGAGGACTTTCTGGACCATGAAGGGTGATGCGTGACGAGTGATGCGTGATGGGCGCTCGCGGGGGAGTCACGCATCACGGATCACGCATCATTTTTCGATCACGAACAGGGGCTGCTCGAACTCGACCGGCTCGGCGTTCTTCGCGAGGACCTGCGTGACGACGCCGGCCTCCTCGGCCTGGATCTCGTTCATCAGCTTCATGGCCTCGATGATGCAGAGCGTCTGCCCGACCTCGACGCGGTCGCCGACGGCGACGTACGGGTCGGCGTCGGGGGCCGGGGCCTCGTAGAACGTCCCGACGATGGGGGCCAGGACGAGCGCCTCGTTGGGGCCGGCCCCGGGCGCCTCGGTCTCGGGCGCCGCCGGCGCGGCGGGCGCGGCGGCCGGCGCGG